>NZ_JBFANN010000028.1:0-102656 GCF_040674855.1 Nocardia sp. NPDC049707
GGCCCTCGTACTGGTCATGAAAACGTCGATCCGAATCTCGCCCCGCGTCAGGCCGATTTGCTGTGAACCGGTGGACTCAACTCAGCCTGACACGCGGGGCCAGTGCAACACGGACCGGTACCACCTCGACAAGCACGGGCACGGATTTGTCGCTGACCCTGAGAATGTTAGTGATCTGCGCCGACGGTGCCTCATCTGTCGGCAGCGCAAGGAATCGACGCCGCAGTTCTGCCCGCAGGGGCATGAATACACCCCCGAGAACAAGCGAATCGGCACGGATGGCAAACGATATTGCCAGCAATGTATCTGGGACCGAACACACCTCCCGCAATTCGGGCACTCATTTGTGCCAGACCCGTCCGGCCCGGTCAAGAAACGACGTTGCCTCACCTGTCGCAAGTTGAACCCGCCGCCGACGCATTGCGTCAACGGCCACAAATTCACTAAGGCAACAACGGAATACTCCGCAAAGGAATGGCGCAAGTGTGTGCTATGCCGCCTCAATGCTGACCACGTTCTGAAGCATGGGCACGAGTATGTGATTGACACGAGCAATCCGACGACGGTGCGCCGGTGTCGAGTGTGTGTCCAAGCGAAATATGCAGAGGCGAGGTTTTGTCCGTATGGGCATGAGTTCACGCCCGAGAACACGAGACTCAAGAATGGGTGGCGGAACTGTCGATCATGTGAACGGAATAGAGGTCACCGCAAGCTGTTTGACCACGATTTCGTTGCAAACCCAAATAGCGGCAAACAGGCGCGCTGCCTGACTTGTGCCCAAGCCCGTACGGCCCGCTAGAGACTCCCGCGCGGCGGGATTTTTCGCCGTTCCAGCGCTCGCACGATGAGCGCGCGGGCGGCGTCGTTGTAGGCGGCCCGGTCGGCCAGCAGGGCGAAGGTCTTCTCGTGCAACGCGATCTCCGAGGGCTGGGTGATGGTCAGCTCGGCGCTCACGGTCTCGGTGATGACCTGGGCGCGGTCGTACATGACGAAGTTCGTCGCCGGGGCGCGGTATTCGGCGTCCAGCGGGATCACGCCGAGCCGAACGTTTGGGCGGTCCAGTTCGCCGAGTAGGTGTTCGAGCTGCGCCGCCATCACCGCGCTGTCCCCAACGGTTCGGTGTAGCCCGGCCTCGGCGATGAGGATGTGGAAGCGGTGCCCGCCGCGCTGGAGGACGCGCTGTCGGACCATCCGCATAGCGACGGCCTCGTCCAGGTCGTCACGGCCTCCAGTGATGGCGATGCAGGCGCGCAGGATGGCGCGGGCGTAGTCCTCGGTCTGCAACAGACCGGGCAGGGTATCGGGGGCGAACCAGCGGATGAGCCGGGCCTGGCCTTCGAGCTTGATCGACTGGCGCTGTCGGTGCGCGTGTCCGGCGGCCACGGTGCGCTGCCACTCCAGGTACATAGCGCGCAGGTTGCGCAGGCTCGCTACCAGGTCATCCAGGACGTTGATAGCGCCGCACGCCTCGCACCAGACGGCGAGGTCGGCTTCGGACGGCGCTTGCTTCCCGCGCTCGATGCGGCTGATCTTGCTGGAGTGCCATCCGCACCGAGCGGCGAGATCGACGCCGGACAGGTGGGCGGCCCGGCGCAGCTCCCGAAGGCGTGCGCCGAGCGCGGCCCGTGCGTCATCGACAGCTCTCACGGCGCGTTCGCGTGCTCACTGTCGGCGTACCGAGATCGCTCAGCTAGACCGCATGTAGCTGGTATTGGCCCGTGAGGTTGCCGTGGCTTGTGTCGCTGGTGACCTCGGTTTCTTGAGCGGTTCGCAGTTCGGCGCCGAACGTCAGCGCATGGACGTCGCCGACGGGGAGATTCAACTCGTTGGCGACTATCCGGGCGCTGACCTTCGAACTCGATCGGTTGAACACTTGCGGGAACACCCGAGACATCTCGTAGTTCGGCATCCCGCCGGGCTCCGATGATCGGAATCCTCGGGTGGACAACTCGATACAGATCTGACGGTAATTCCAGTCGCTGATCCAGCCGGTTTTGTGTGCCGCCATCGCCAGCGCCATCGCCGATACCTTGAACTGGTCGCGCACCGTCAAGATGTCGGTGACCGACGGGTTCGACGGCAGATATTCAACGATGCTCGCGGCTGGTACCAAGAACTCCGAGGCGAATGCGTCGGCCTCCCGCTCGATGGCAGCTGTTTCGCACGGCTCGCCGTCGTGCAGGACGAGGTGGCCGATCTCGTGGGCGAGGTCGAACCTTATTCGTTCTGGGGATTTGCGGCGTGCCAGGAACACATACGGGGTTCCGGATCGCCACATCGAGTATGCGTCGACCGCATCGGCGAATGGCGGCAGGCTGTAGACACGGACACCACGAGATTCGCACAGCTGGACAAGGTTGGGCAGGGGCTTGGTTCCCAGTCCCCAGACGCCGCGCAGCAGTTGCGCGGCCGTCTCCGGGGCATTGCCGGCCAGCGGGGGCAGCGTCATCTCGGGGAGAAGGAACCGTTTGGAGATCCAACGGTCGATCTCCACTCCCGATATCCCGGCTGCGACTGCGGCGTCGCATTCCCGAGCGCTGGCTCGCCGCGCAGCGCGGAAACGAACCTCGTTCGAGTCGAACACCGGCGCACCACCGCGATCGAAGTAGCCGACCGGGAAATCCAAGGCGCCCGCGAGCGCTGCGGCCACATGCTGCGGCGCTTCGCCTGCCTCATACCGGGCGATCGTGCGGGGAATGACCGACAGCTGTCGCGCTAGTTCGGCTTTGGTCATTCCCCTACGCATCCGTGCGATCCGGATCCTGTCCGGGTTAAGGTAGGCCTCAGCCGACTTCGACGACCTTGAAGTTGACGTCTTGTCCTCCGACGTCGCGCGGCCTCGCGCTGTCACTGTCCGGCCTCCATTCATCGAGGATCACTCGCACATTCCAGCCTGTGAACTGGCCGTCTTCGAACCCGAGCGGCAGTGATATTTCCATACGCACAGCGTTGGTGTCTCGGTGGTACACAAGGAACCACGGTCCCTGTGGCGGCTGCTTGCGCACGTCACTTTCATCAGCGCGGGTGCCGCCGCGAAGTGCCTGGACCGTGATCAGCGGCACCATGTCGTTCACAGCCTCTTCAGTGGCTTTGCCTCTGCGGCGTGCCGCAGACGGGCCTCTCAGATTGTCGATGACGCCGGTAATCTCGTTGCCGCCGACCACGGACAGCGTGTATGAGCCGTCCGTTCGTTGGGAGATGGGACGATTCTTCGGATCGTCACCAACCCACAGCTTCGTTACGGCCAGTCGTTCACGCATCGTGCCCACGACATAGATCCACCGCATGAGGCCCGCCGCCGTGACCGGATGGTGCGTGGTCATGTTTCGGGCCGAGATATCGCCCGCCTGGATGGCGGATGTGACGTCCGGCACGGTGATACCCATGTGGCTGAGATACTCGGGGGCGTCCGGAGGTTCGATCACGATTGGATGATGAAACGGCATTGGCTGGTTCATGGCGGTGATACCTCCGTGGCGCCTCAATTTTCTGTTGAAAACCGGTCAATGACCAGGTCACACGCAGATTAGCACGCGCGTCTTAGTGTTCGTGGGCTATCAGAGCCATTGACGCGTCACGGAGATGCGAACATTGGAGCGCCTGACGAAAGCCCGAATCCCGTCGCCCCGGACTGATCCGATCCGATGCGAGGCAAGGGGCGATTGCTGTTGGGACGCCGCCGAGGAAGGCGGAGGCGCGCTGAATTGGCGCGTTTTTCGGGGGGATTTCGTGGCGAATTCGCGGGGGAAATTCGCACCCCCACTGCGCCCTGCTCTGGGGCGTTTCACCACTTCATGCCGCTGGACGATGGAAGGCCGCGCAGCTGCGGATCTTGCTGCAGATCGCCTATGGCGGCCCGCCTTGTGTCGGCGGGCACGGCGATGGCCGACTGAATGTCGCGGTGCTGGTAACAGGCTGGGCTTAGTCCACCGATTGCAAGTCATGGCAACGTCAGATGGTTCCGATTGCACAGTGAGTGACGGACCACACGAGGGTGTGTTTTGGCACCCAGACACCCCGCAGCGCCGCCGAAACGGTCGACTGAGCTATGTCCGAGGAGAGGACGCTGTGCTCACCCTGGCCGGACCGGTGGTTGATGAAGCTGGGATTACCTATGAGTTCAAACCGAACGAGATTTCGATCCGCATCGGGGGCAGCGCGGAAGAGAGAGTCTCTGCATGGGAGCCGATCACACTTCACGGTGTACTCGGAGACGGAACGTTAGCAACAGTCCTATACGCGCAGGGTGGCTATGACCAGAGCGCCGGCACCCTTGGGCAGCGGTATCAGAGTCGGTTCGTTGTTCACGGCGATCACGTGCCTGGACCGGATCAGCTCTATGACTCCGTGCGCTACCAGATTGGCGGTTGGCGTTGGTGGGATGGGATCGACGTTGGCGATACTGTTCCGGCCGGGGAGGGATCGACGCTGACCGTAGAGGAGAGTGCGGGAGCCGTCTGGCTCCGCTACATCCCGAGTGGACCAAGGACGCTGAGGGGGCTGCTGAATACGGCTGTTACGGGCTGCCAGGCGCTCGCTGCGCTGGTGGTCGACGAGACTCCAAGCGTTGTAAGAGTTCAAATACGCCTTGACGCGACGAGCCCATGGCTGGAGATAGTCGGTTCTCGAACCCGTGACAATCTCGAGACCACGAACGCGAGCAAGCTGATGCCCTGGGCTGTGCTTACCGCTGACAGGTTGGGGAGATGGATTCAGCTCAACGCGCACTTGGACGGTCTTGCGTGGGGCGTAATTGAACCGCCTGAGGGGCCAATTCAGGTCGAACTACTCACGGTAGCTTCGGTTGCGGAAGGACTGCATCGCCGCTTGCGGCCAACGCAGCGGAAGCGATTCGAACTCTCCAACGGGGCGATCGATCGGATTCGTAGGGCAGCTCGGGACGCTGGCGTTGAACGCTTTGCCCTTGAGGGCTTCGCAGACCGTGTACGGGCTGCGGAGGTGTTGAACGAGGAACTCGCACACATCAACGAGATTTCGTTTCGTCAACGTATCAGCGAGCTGGTCGAAATCGCTATCGGCGTAGTGCCGGAGACTATCGAATCCTTCCCCGATTACACCAGCCAGCTGGTCCAAGCTCGAAACGAGCTGGCACACCACTTGTTGCCGAAGGGGGACGAGACGCTGGACGTCCGAGTGCTCCGGTGGGCGACGTTGTCACGTGCCGTGCCCTGGGTGCTCCGGATTGTCCTACTCACGGAGGCCGGAATACCAGCCGCCGAGATACGCGAGAGCGTACTCATGAGCAGTCGTTTCAAGTTTCACCGAGCGAACTCGCGCCAGATGGCTCGCGAGCTTGGGTGGGACTTTACCGATCCCGCGACTGCCGCGGTCTGTGGTTGACAGTCGGGTTGCGCGCGGCGGCTCCGTCTGCGGGGGTGACATCGCTCGATGCGCTGCGGGGCATTGCCGGAGTAGAGCGGGCTCGTAGCGACGCTACTTGTTGGCGGTGCCCCATGTTTGCCCCACAGCGTCCGTCGCCTCAATGTGGCTGCCCCACGGAAAGCGGCGTCTACCTCAATGTTCAGTTGTGGGCGCAGAGGGGTTCGAACCCCCGACCGCTGGTGTGTAAAACCAGAGCTCTACCACTGAGCTATACGCCCGGGATCCGTCGGTGGGTGACCGACGGGCCGGTTTAGGACTTTAGCGCGGCGAGCGCTTTCTCCCAAGCCGCCTGGTCACGGGGCTCTCCGGGGCCGTTCATTTCGGCGAAGCGGATGATGCCGTCGCGGTCGACGACGAAGGTGCCGCGGTTCGGGTAGCCGGATTTCTCGTTGAAGACGCCGTAGGACTGGGCGATGGCGCCGTGTGGCCAGAAGTCGGACAGCAGCGGGAAGATGTAGCCCTGTTCGGCGGCCCAGATCTTGTGGGTGGGCGGCGGGCCGACCGAGATAGCGAGGATCTCCGCGTCGTCGTTCTGGAATTTGGGTAATTCGTCGCGGACCTTGCACAGCTCGCCCTGGCAGATTCCGGTAAAGGCGAGGGGATAGAACACGAGCAGCACGTTCTTCTTGCCGCGGTAATCCGAGAGCGTGACGTCCTGGTTGTTCTGATCCCTGAGTGTGAAATCCGGCGCGAGCGTGCCGACTTCCAGCGGGCCAACCTCGACTGGCATCACTGATCCTCCATCGTGTCGGGCTACACCGGGCGGTGGAGTACCGCCCGGCGAAACCATAGCGAAAGCGGTCAGCGCTGTTTCGAGGGTGCCTTGGGCTGCACGAGGCGGCTGCCCGACCAGGCACCGAGGCTGATCGCCGAGGTTTGCGTCAGACCCGCGGTGGGTGCCGCTTCGGCGATATCGCTCGGATCGACATGACCAGGTTGTCCGGTCTTGGGAGTGAGGACCCAGATGAAGCCTTCGTCGGCCAGCGGGCTGATGATCTCCATCAGCTCATCCGCCAGATCGCCGTCGCCTTCTCGCCACCACAGCAGGACAGCGTCGACTACCTCGTCGGAGTCTTCGTCGACCATCTCCCCGCCGCTGGCCTCTTCGACATCGGCCCGCAGGTCGTCGTCGGTGTCCTCGTCCCAGCCCAACTCCTGGACAACCATGCCGTGTGTAATGCCAAGCTTCTGAGCGTAGTTCTGCGCGTCCGCCGCGGCGACCACGGTGGTGTCCTCCTCAACTCCAGACAATAGGTATTGCAAGCGAACATGGTTATCGCCTCGAGCGCAAGCTGATCGGACGAAAAACCGATGGAATGTCGCGTGACAACCTCGCGCCATTGACCGATTTTCGCCACTCACCCCCGATTCATGGGACGAATTCAGCGTTTCGGGCAGGTGTCTTTGACCGCATTGCGCGCGTCGTTGACCCGCTTGCTCGCATCGTTGAGCGCGCCGACCGGGGCGGTGTAGGTCATCCTGCGGGTCTCCGCGGCGAGCTGGCGTGCGGCGGCGACGTATTCGGCGAACTCCGCCTGTAGCTCCGCGGGCAGCGCGCCGTTGGCGTTGCTCACCCCGGTGTCGACCTTGTTCGCGGCGTCCTCGAGGGTCTTGGCGGCGGTATCGCGCTTGGTGCTGTAGTCGGCTGCGTTCGCATCGTGCGCATCTACGAATTCGTTGTACTTCGAAACGCCGACACCCGTAGTTGTGGGGAATTGACCACAGTTGTCGCTGATCGCCTGCGTCTGGGCCGCGGCCTTGCGCGAGGAGGTCGCCGCGGCGGAAGATGAAGCCGCCTCGGTCTTGTAGGCGGCTAGTTCCGAGGCATTCGGATTGGCAACGCCGTCAACGTGTTTCGCGCAGCCGGCGATGGTCAGCCCGACTACGACCGCCGCTGCCGCGCACACCGCTGCGAACCCGCGTGGGTCCAGCACCTTCATCGTCCTCCGCGCCTCTCTGTGTCGCCGGCGGTCCTCGACTCACGTTCCCTGCGGAACCGTACTGCAGATGCCCCTGACATGATGACCTGGGCCACAACTTCCGCAAGGATGGAGGTGCGCCCCAACCTTTCGTAAAACGGGTGGTCCGCCGACCAAGTGTGCCGCCCGGGGAAACAGACGCCTATCAGCTTGTCCACCCCTGTACGAGGAGCAGATTTGACCGACCTGATCCACTCTTCCGCGCCAGTGAAATCCGCTGGCACCGACTCCGCGCCACGCGATCCGAGCGGATCGCACGTGCCGCCAACCGGCGAGCGGGTGCGGGTTATCCGCGAAGGGGTGGCGTCCTACCTACCGGACATCGACCCGGAGGAGACCTCCGAATGGCTCGAATCGTTCGATGACATGCTCGACCGGGAAGGTCCGGGCCGTGCGCGTTACCTCATGCTCCGGCTGTTGGAACGCGCCGGTGAGCGTAGGGTCGCCATTCCTTCCCTGACCTCTACCGACTACGTCAACACCATCCCCACCGAGAACGAGCCGTGGTTCCCCGGCGACGAAGAGGTGGAGCGACGCTACCGTGCCTGGATCCGCTGGAACGCGGCGATCATGGTGCACCGGGCCCAGCGTCCCGGCATCGGTGTCGGCGGTCATATCTCGACCTATGCGTCCTCGGCGGCGCTCTACGAGGTCGGCTTCAACCACTTCTTCCGCGGTAAGGACCATGCCGGCGGCGGCGATTCGATCTTCATCCAGGGTCACGCCTCGCCGGGCATCTACGCCCGTGCCTTCCTCGAGGGCCGGTTGAGCACCGACCAGATGGATGGCTTCCGGCAGGAATACAGCCACGGCGGTCCGGGCCATGGCCTGCCGTCGTACCCGCATCCGCGGCTGCTGAACAACTTCTGGGAGTTCCCCACGGTGTCGATGGGCCTGGGCCCGATGAACGCCATCTACCAGGCGCGGTTCAACCACTATTTGCACGACCGCGGCATCAAGGACACCTCCGATCAGCACGTCTGGGCCTTCCTCGGCGATGGTGAGATGGACGAGCCGGAGTCGCGCGGCCTGATCCAGGTGGCGGCGAACGAGGGTCTGGACAACCTCACCTTCGTGATCAACTGCAACCTGCAGCGTCTCGACGGCCCGGTGCGCGGTAACGGCAAGATCATCCAGGAGCTCGAGTCGTTCTTCCGCGGCGCGGGCTGGAACGTCATCAAGGTCATCTGGGGCCGCGAGTGGGACGCGCTGCTCGGCGCCGACCGCGACGGCGCGCTGGTGAACCTGATGAACAGCACCCCCGACGGCGATTACCAGACCTACAAGGCCAATGACGGCGCCTACGTCCGCGACCACTTCTTCGGCCGCGACCCGCGCACCAAGGCCCTGGTCCAGGACCTCTCGGATCAGGAGATCTGGAACCTCAAGCGCGGCGGTCACGACTACCGCAAGGTCTACGCCGCCTATGCGGCCGCGATGGCGCACAAGGGCCAGCCGACGGTGATCCTGGCCAAGACCATCAAGGGCTACACCCTCGGCAAGCATTTCGAGGGCCGCAATGCCACGCACCAGATGAAGAAGCTGACCCTGCAGGACCTCAAGGACTTCCGTGACCTGCAGCGGATTCCGATCTCCGATGCCGAACTGGAGAAGGACCCCTACCTGCCTCCGTACTACCACCCGGGCATGGAGGCGCGCGAGATCCAGTACATGCTCGATCGCCGCAAGGCACTCGGCGGCTTCCTGCCCGAACGGCGGACCGCGGCAAAGCCGCTGCAACTGCCCGGCGACGACGCGTACAAGTCGGTGCGCAAGGGTTCCGGCAAGCAGAACGTGGCCACCACCATGGCCCTGGTTCGGCTCATGAAGGAGCTGCTGCGGGATAAGGAGATCGGCAAGCGGATCGTGCCGATCATTCCGGACGAGGCCCGTACCTTCGGTATGGACTCGTGGTTCCCTTCGTTGAAGATCTACAACCGCAACGGGCAGTTGTACACGTCTGTCGACGCGGAATTGATGCTTGCATACAAAGAGAGTGTCGTCGGGCAGATTCTGCACGAGGGCATCAACGAGGCCGGATCGACCGCATCGTTCACCGCCGCGGGCACCTCGTACGCCACCCACGGCGAGCCGATGATCCCGCTGTACATCTTCTACTCGATGTTCGGCTTCCAGCGCACCGGCGACGGATTGTGGGCGGCGGCGGATCAATTGGCCCGCGGCTTCGTGCTCGGAGCGACCGCCGGGCGAACAACGCTGACCGGTGAGGGGCTGCAGCACAACGACGGCCACTCGCTGCTGCTGGCATCTACCAACCCGGCGGTGGTCACCTACGATCCGGCGTTCTCCTTCGAGATCGCGCACATCGTGCGAGATGGTCTGCGTCGCATGTACGGCGGCGGAACGCCGCAGCCCGGTCCCGGCGCACTGCCCGGCACGCATCCGCACGGATCGGCGGGCGAGTTCGGCGGCGAGGACATCTTCTACTACATCACCCTCTACAACGAGCCGTATGTACAGCCCGCCGAGCCCGACGATCTCGATATCGCCGGACTGCTGAAGGGCATCTATCTGTACAAGCGCGGCGGCGAGGGCACTGTGCGTGCCCAGATCCTGGTCTCGGGCGTCACGGTGCCCGACGGTGTGCGCGCCCAGGCGCTGCTCGCCGAGGAGTGGGGTGTGCAGGCCGATGTGTGGTCGGTGACCTCGTGGGGTGAGCTCCGCAAGGAGGCGCTCGACAAGGAGATCGCCCAGCTGCGCAATCCGGGCACCGATGCGGGCGTTCCGTACGTCACCCAGGCGCTGGCCCGGGTCGAGGGTCCCTATGTGGCCGCGACGGACTGGATGCGTGCGGTGCCGGATCAGGTCCGCAAGTGGGTGCCCGGCGACTTCACCACGCTCGGCACGGACGGTTTCGGTTTCTCCGATACCCGCCCCGCCGCGCGTCGCGTCTACAACGTCGACGCGCAGTCGATCGTGGTCGCGGCCCTGGCCGCACTCGGCCGCACCGGCAAGATCGATCCGGCCAAGGCCGTCGAGGCGGCGGCCAAATATCGCATCGATGATGTCGCCGCCGCGCCGAAGTCGGCGCCCGGCACCGAAGACGAACTCGCATAGCGGACGATTGGATGGTGGAACGTAAACCGCCGCGGCCGCGTCGGATCTCCGAAGGCTCTTCCGAGCATGAGGTGTATCTGCCGACGGGCGCACTCTCCCCGAACCGGCAAACCCGCGACCCACTGCCGGACACGCTGCTGAAACGCGTGAAGCAGTTCTCCGGACGGCTCTCCACCGAGGCGGTCGGGTCGATGCAGGATCGGTTGCCGTTCTTCACCGATCTGGACGCCGCGCAGCGCGCGGGCGTCCAGATGCTGGTGCAGACCGCGGTGGTGAACTTCCTGGAATGGCTACAGGATCCCGATAGCGATATCCGGTTCAGTCTGGACGCCTTCCAAGTCATCCCGCAGGATCTGGCGCGGCGGCTCACGCTGCGCCAGACCGTGGACATGGTCCGCGTGGCCATGGAGTTCTTCGAACAATGGCTGCCCGCGCTCGCGCGCAACGACCGGCAGCTGGTCGCACTCACCGAGGCGGTGTTGCGCTACGGGCGCGAGCTCGGATTCGCCGCCGCCTCGGTGTACGCGAGCGCCGCGGAATCCCGCGGCGCATGGGATACCCGGCTCGAGGCACTGGTCGTGGACGCCGTCGTCCGCGGCGATACCGGCCCGGACATGCTGTCGCGGGCCGCGACCCTGAACTGGGACGCCACCGCGCCGGCGACGGTGTTGGTCGGCACGCCACCGGGGGATCAGGGTGTTTCGATGGTCGGCTCGGTGCACTCCATCGCCGCGCGGCACGGTCGCGCGGCGCTGGCCGTCGTCCAGGGTTCGCGGCTGGTGATGGTGGTCAGTGGGAATCTGGGCGATACCTCCTATGCCTCACCATTTCTCGCGGATCTACTGGCCGAGGTGTTCTCCGACGGTCCGGTGGTGATCGGCCCGACCATGCGCACCCTCGGCGCGGCGCATGCCAGCGCGGTGGAGGCATTGGCCGGAATGGAGGCCGTTGTCGGCTGGCGCGGTGCCCCTCGACCGGTGCACGCTGCGGAATTGTTACCCGAGCGAGCCCTGTTGGGTGACCGAGCTGCAATCGACGCGTTGAACGAGTATCTTGTCCTTCCGTTGGCCGCCGCGGGGTCCGCGCTTGCCGACACTCTCGAGGCCTATCTGGATTGCGGTGGCGCGGTCGAGACGTGCGCACGTCAGCTGTACGTTCATCCAAATACCGTTCGCTATCGCCTCAAGCGGATCGCCGAGATCACGGGGCGTGATCCGATGAATCCGCGGGATGCCTACGTGCTTCGGATCGCCGCGACAGTGGGTCGTTTGACACGAACCCGTAACGAATCGTCAACTCCCACCCCAGAAGTCACTCAATTCTCGGTGGGTCACGAAAGCCTGTAACGGATCCGGCGAAACGGTCGATCAGGACAACTCACATGCGCTTTTGTGGAACCCCCACAAAAGCGCTGCGCAAGGTTCATTCGCGTCGACATCTCGGGCGGCGCACCTCACAGTGTTTTCTTAGAGATGTGATCGCGTTGTTCGCCCCTGGACAGGGGTCCCAGACACCCGGCATGCTCGCGCCTTGGCTCGACCTTCCCGGCGCGACTGAACGCCTCGCCCTCTGGTCCAAGGCCTCCGGCCTGGATCTGATTCGGCTCGGCACCATCGCGACGGCGGAGGAGATCACCGATACTGCCGTTACCCAGCCGCTTGTGGTCGCCGCCGCACTGCTGGCTTTCGCGGAAATCAAGCCGGATGCACTTCCGGCTACTACTATCGTTGCCGGGCATTCGGTCGGTGAGCTCGCCGCCGCCGCAGTCGCCGGAGTCATCTCCGCCGACGATGCGGTGCGGCTGGCCGCCATCCGCGGTGCGGAGATGGCCAAGGCGTGCGCGCTCGAGCCGACCGGCATGTCCGCGGTGCTCGGTGGTGATGAGGCCGCCGTGCTCGCACGTCTCGAAGAGCTCGACCTCGTCCCGGCCAACCGCAATGCCGCGGGTCAGATCGTGGCCGCCGGACGATTGACCGCCCTCGCGGAACTCGCCGCCAACCCGCCTGAGAAAGCGCGGGTGCGTGCGCTGCCCGTCGCGGGTGCCTTCCACACCGCGTTCATGGCTCCGGCCCAGGATGCTGTGACCGAAGCCATAGCCACGATCGCGCCGAACGAGCCGACGCGGACCCTGCTTTCGAACTTCGACGGCAAGCCGGTTACCTCCGGAGTCGATGCGGTCGCTAAGCTCGCGGCGCAGGTCACCCGGCCCGTCCGGTGGGACCTGTGCACCGAGACCGTCCGGCAAGCGGCGGTCTCGGTAGTGGCGGAGCTGCCGCCGGCGGGCACGCTCGTCGGCATCGCAAAACGGGAACTGAAGGGCACGCCAACATTGGCCCTGAAGACCCCTGAAGACCTCCCCGCGTTGGCCGGGCTCACCATTTCCGGCTAGCTTTCCCCCGGCGATTGTGTAACCCAATGCACGATCGTGACCGAGCAGGCGGTAACCATCGGCTCGCTCGATTCGAAAACAACAGTGAAGCCCTACAAAGTAGATAAGAAGGGAGCCACGAAGTGGCCGCTCTGACCCAGGAACAAATCGTCGAGGAACTCGGCAAGATCATCGAAGAGGTGACCGGTATCGAGCCCTCCGAAGTGACGCTCGAGAAGTCCTTTGTCGATGACCTGGACATCGACTCGCTGTCCATGGTCGAGATCGCGGTTCAGACCGAGGACAAGTACGGCGTGAAGATCCCGGACGAGGATCTGGCCAGCCTGAAGACGGTCGGCGACGCCGTCGCCTACATCCAGAAGCTCGAGGCCGAGAACGCTGACGCGGCCGCGGAGCTCAAGGCCAAGTTCGACGCCGAGTAGGGCCGACACTGTGACCACTCCTTCCACCTTGAACGGGAACTTCCCCAACGTCGTCGTTACAAGCTTGGCGGCGACCACGTCGATCGCTGGTGATGTCGATGCGACGTGGAAGGGACTCCTCAACGGCGAGAGCGGAATCGACGTACTGGAGGATTCCTTCGTCGAGGAGTACGAGCTTCCGGTCCGCATCGGCGGTCACCTGAAGGTTCGGCCCGATACCCTGCTGAGCCGTGTCGAATGTCGGCGCATGGCCTACGTCGAGCAGCTCGCGACCGTTCTCGGTCGTGAGGTCTGGCAGAACGCGGGCAGCCCCGAGGTCGACCCGGACCGTCTGGGTGTGGCGATCGGCACCGGGCTCGGTGGCGGTGACGCGCTCATCGACTCGGTCGACAAGCTGAAGAACGGTGGCTATCGCAAGATTTCGCCGCTGGCTGTTCAGATGGTCATGCCGAATGGTCCGTCGGCTGTGGTCGGTCTCGAACTGAAGGCCAGGGCAGGAGTGGTCACTCCGGTCTCGGCATGCTCATCGGGCTCCGAGGCCATCGCCAATGCATGGCGAATGATCGTCATGGGTGACGCCGATATGGTCGTCACCGGTGGCGTGGAGGGTTTCATCGACGCGGTGCCGATCGCGGCGTTCACCATGATGCGCGCGATGAGTACCCGCAATGACGACCCGAAGGGCGCCTCGCGTCCGTTCGACAAGGATCGCGACGGTTTCGTCTTCGGCGAGGCCGGTGCGCTGATGGTCATCGAGACCGAGGAGCACGCCAAGGCTCGTGGCGCGACGATCCACGCGCGCCTGCTGGGCGCCGGTATCACCTCCGATGGCTTCCACTTGGTCGCACCCGATCCCACTGGTGACGGTGCCGCCCGGGCGATGACGCGGGCGATGCAGACCGCGGGTCTTACGCCCAAGGACATCACCCACATCAATGCGCACGCGACTGCCACCCCGATCGGCGACACGGCCGAGGCGAACGCGATCAACAAGGCCGTGGGCAACCACGCCTCGGTGTACGCGCCGAAGTCGGCACTCGGTCACTCGATCGGCGCCGTCGGTGCGCTCGAATCTGTGCTCACCGTGCTCAGCATCCGGGACGGCATCGTCCCGCCGACGCTGAACCTGGACAACCAGGATCCGGAGATCGATCTGGATGTGGTGCACGGCGAGGCCCGCCGCCAGGAGATCGAGTACGCGATCAACAACTCGTTCGGGTTCGGTGGGCACAATGTCGCGCTCGCCTTCGGTCGGGCATAGCCGCGCGGTATCCGATTCGGTCTGTGCGTAGCTTCCGTGGTTACGCATGCTGCCCCTCCGGGCTCGAGCGCACAGGCCGGGCAGACTGCACAACGATCCCCGGTGGGGTCGACCGACGCCAAAGTCGGTCGACCCCACCGGTGTTCGACATACCCAGCCGCGGGTAGCGGCGCACTTGCATGAGGTGAGGAGAAAACGCGATGACAGTTGTGGCTCCCGCGTTTCGACCAGACACTGCGACCGATCCGCGTGATCCACTCGGGCGGCTGCAACGCTTTTTCGACCCCGGAACTGCGCTGCCGCTGCACCCGCGCGACAAGTCCGGTGTGTTGGCCGCGATCGGCGAGGTGGACGGTGTTCGCACCGTTGCCTACTGCTCCGATGCCACCGTCATGGGCGGCGCGATGGGCGTGGAGGGCTGCAAGCACATCGTCGACGCGATCGATACCGCTATTGATTCCTCGATTCCGGTGGTCGGCATCTGGCACTCCGGCGGCGCCCGCCTGGCCGAGGGGGTCGAGGCACTGCACGCGGTCGGCCTGGTCTTCGAGGCCATGGTCCGCGCGTCCGGTCTGGTACCGCAGATCTCGGTGGTGCTCGGCTTCGCGGCCGGTGGCGCCGCCTACGGGCCCGCGCTGACCGATATCGTGATCATGGCGCCGGAGGGCCGGGTCTTCGTGACCGGTCCCGATGTGGTGCGCAGCGTGACCGGCGAACAGGTCGATATGGCCACCCTGGGTGGTCCGGAGACGCACGGTAAGAAGTCCGGTGTCGCGCACATCGTCGCCAACGACGAGGCCGATGCGCTGCACCGTGGTCGGCGCCTGGTGTCGATGTTCGCCGAACAGGGCGAATTCGATCTGGTCGCGGCCGCACACGGCGATGTCGATCTCAAGGCGATGATGCCGGAATCGGCGAAGCGTGCCTACGACGTCAAGCCGATCATCCACGAGCTGCTCGACAATGTCGACGGTGAGTCCTCGTTCGAGGAGCTGCAGGGTGGTTACGCGCGCAGCATAGTCACCGGTCTCGGACGGCTCGGCGGGCGCACGGTTGGTGTGCTCGCCAATAACCCGATCCGCCTCGGTGGCTGCCTGAATTCCGAAAGTGCCGAGAAGGCAGCGCGTTTCGTTCGGTTGTGCGACGCGTTCGGCATTCCGCTTGTGGTGCTCACCGATGTGCCCGGGTACCTGCCCGGTGTCAGCATGGAGTGGGAGGGTGTGGTGCGGCGTGGTGCGAAGCTGTTGCACGCATTCGCCGAGGCGCGGGTGCCGCGGGTCACGTTGGTCACCCGCAAGATCTACGGTGGCGCCTACATCGCGATGAACGCCCGTTCGCTGGGTGCGACCGCGGTGTACGCCTGGCCCGGTTCCGAGGTCGCCGTCATGGGCGCCAAGGCCGCGGTCGGCATCCTGCACAAGAAGGCTCTCGCCGCCGCGCCGGAAGATGAGCGTGAGGCGCTGCACGAGCGGCTGACTATCGAGCACGAGCGCATCGCCGGTGGTGTCGAGCGAGCCATGGCGATCGGTGTCGTGGACGAGGTCATCGACCCGGCCAAGACCCGCAGCACCATTGCCGCGGCATTGGCGGCGGCGCCGGTGCGCAAGAGTCATCACAAGAACATTCCGCTGTAAATTCGGTGGTTAGAGCGGGCCTCGGGATTTCCGAGGCCCGCTTTCATTCGTATTGTTCTCGGTGCACCGGATCCGATGCTGCGGCGGTTTCGATCGTCACGCTCATGCGCCAACATACGAGCCATTCGTATCGCCAAGGTTCGATCGGGTTCCGGGCGGCAATAGATCGCAAAAGCCTTGGTGCCGCTCGCTATTCCTGCAACTGCTGGTGGCGATAGTGGCCGGAATTCTGGTCGGCAATATGGTGCAGCCGGGTACGGGCTGTATTTGTTCTATCTGCGTGCTGTTCTTGGCGCATGCGCTCCGGGTGGATCTGAGTCTCGGCGAACAGATCACGGCGGTCGGCATGCTGATGTTGACCTCGAAAGGTACGGCGGGCGTGCCGGGTTGGTCATTCCCGGCGCTGTCGGCGACGATCAGTGCGATCGGACACGGTCTGGTTTCGGAACTGGCGAGTTGGGAGGCCGCTTCCTTACGTTCATGCTGCGTCGCGTTCGTGGAACCGGTCGGGTGCATGCGTATTGACCAGGCACGATAGCGAAGTCGATTGGCTCACTGCGGGTTACGCCGCACGTCGGATGTCGGCGGTGCGGGCTCGGGTGATCGGGCCAATTCGGTGAAAGACCCCATACGGGTCCGATCCGGCTTGTAGTCTCCGACTAGAGTGAAATGTTTGTGTTCCTGATTTTGGGAGGGGGATGTGTTGAAGGTTTGTCTTGCAACAGTGTTCGCCTGCGGTGCAGTGCTTCTCGGTGTCACCGGATGTGGTGGCGGGACCGATTCGCGCGGCGATCACACCCCCGCCAGTGCGCCGGTTCAGACCAGTGCACCGGTGCCGACCAGCGCCGCGGCTCAGTCGAGCAGCGCACCCGAAGCCCCGGTTCCGCCCTCGCCGGAAGCGACATCGGTAGCACCGCCGCCTGCCGCGGCGCCGGAACCGCAGGCGCCACCGGCCGCGTCGGCGCCGCAGCCCGAACCCGTCAAGCCCGCACCGACATTGACCGCACCCGGATTCGAACCGCGCGCGGGCTACTGACAGCGGAGGGAACCACCGTGACCAGCAAGCTCGCTCGCCGTTGTGCCCGGTGGCTCGGGGCGGTGACGACGACCGTGGCGGCTCTGGCCGGGGTGCCCGCGGCACAGGCTGCCCCGCCCGCCGCGCCGGGTAGCACCCTGGTGGTGCTCGGGGATTCGTTCGCCGCCAATGGTTTTCGATGGGAAGCCGATGCGAAGGAGTGTCTGCGCGGACCGACCTCATGGCCGACGCAGCTGAGCCGATTGATGGGTGTCGTGGGTGGCTCCGACTTCGTCGACGTATCGTGCTCCGGCGCGGCGATCGAGACCGATCGGGGCTATTCGCTGGTACAGGAGGCGATCAATGCCGATAAGGCGGGGGCATTCGGTCCGCGAACCACATTGATCGCAGTGCAATTCGGACTCAACGACGTCTGGGGTGCGAATCCGACCACACTGTGGACCTCGCTGATCCCATGCGTGTTCAATCTTGCCGAAGGGTGTGGTTTGGAGGCCGCCGAACAGGGGCGGATCACCGACTATCGGGGCGTATCGGGTGCGCTCTACGCCGAACGCATTCGCGCGGTCGTCGAATATCTGCGGTACTACGCGCCGCAAGCGAAGGTTGTGCTGGTGGGCTATCCGGAACTGTTCCCGGCCGGGCAGAGTTTCGCCTGTTTCAGTGTGCTCGGCATCGGGCAATACGTGCAGCCACGGGCTGCCGGGCTGGTCGAATATCTGGACCGCATCGATGCGGCGCAGCGGGACGCGGCGGCGCGGCTCGGAATCGAGTTCTTCGACTCCAGGGCGCGGACGGCCGGGCACGGATTGTGTTCGGAGCAGCCGTGGTTGAACGGTGCGCTCGATCCGCGCGCGGATCTGGTCGGAATTCCGTTTCATCCATCGGCGCACGGCGATTCGATGATCGCGGAAGCGTTGTACGAGCGGTACGGCAAGTGACGGCCGAGCGCGCGGCGGATCCCGAGGCACGGCCCGCACTGCCGTCACTGACCGGGGCGCGGTGGTGGGCCGCGTTCGCGGTATTCGTCTTGCACGCCTTGGTATTTCTGCCGGTCTATCCGTTTCAGAAGTCCGAGTTGTTCCGGCATATCCACCAGGTAGTGCCGATGCAGTTGGGGGCGGCGGGGGTCACGTTCTTCTTCGTCTTGTCCGGGTTCATCATCTATTGGTCGTTCCGGCCCGGGAATTCGGTGCCGTGGTTCTACTGGCGGCGGGTGTTGAAGATCTATCCGACGCATCTGGTGGCGACGGTGGCCTTCATCGTGGTCGCGAGCGTGCCGCTCTCGCGGTTGGTTGTGTGGGCGCCGAATGTGCTGTTGATCCACACCTGGGTGCCGAAGTGGACAACGGTCGGTGGGCTCAATGTGCCGTCCTGGTCGCTGGGCGCGGAAATGCTTTTCTACCTGAGCTTTCCGCTCGCACTGCCGTTGGTGCGACGCATTCGCGGGGAGCGGGTGTGGTGGGTGCTGGCCGGATTGCTCGTGCTGATCCTCGCGCTGCACACGGCGTACTTCCTGTGGGTGCCCGGCCCGAAGGGCATCGCGAATGCCTTTGCGCCACGGCTCGTTCCGGGGGATGTGTCGCCGTACTTCGAGCTACACGCATCACCGGCCTGGTTCGCACAGCCGGATATCCCGGTGGCGCCGTCCTATTGGCTCAGCTACACGTTTCCGGCGTCGCGGCTGCCCGAGTTCTTCCTCGGCGTGTTCGCCGCGCGGCTGGTGCTGGAGGGGCGCTGGCGCAATACCCGGCTGGACTTGCCGCTGCTGGCGTTGGCCGTCGCCTTCGCGGCCACCTGGGTCGTACCGGTGAACTACAAGATGTCGGCTCTGCTTCTCGCGCCGATGACCGCGGTGGTCGCGACCCTCGCGACGCGGGATCTGGCTGGTCTGCACGGCCTGAACGCCGCGCCGAGGATGGTGTGGCTCGGCAATATTTCCTACGCCTTCTATCTGATCCAATTCCCGGTAATGGTGCTGATCACCCGGCTGTTCATCGGCGGCCGACAGTTCGGTCTACTCGGCTGGCTCGGGTTCGCCGGGCTGAGCCTGATCGTCGCGGTAGCGGCGGCGGCCGGGATCTACCGGTGGGTCGACGAACCGCTCATGCGTCGCTTCGCGGGCCGCCGCGCCGTGCGTCAGGTCGCGACGACGCGCGATCCGGTCGACCGCATTACCGCCGCGATGGCGCCGTGACGAGGCAGAATTCCAAACATGAATCGCGGCGAGCGTGACCGCAAACGGCACGGTAGGCACTACACGCCACCCGCCCTGGCGCGCTTTCTCGCGCAGCGGTTGCTCGAACATGCGCCGGGCGGTGCGGTGTTGCGGGTGCTCGATCCGGCTTGTGGTGATGGTGAATTGCTGCTTGCCGTGGATGGGGTGGTGCGGGAGTTATCGCCGGGGGTGCGGGTCGAGTTGGTCGGGTACGACCTGGATGCGGCCGGGGTGGCGGTGGCGCGGGAGCGTGCGGTGGTTGCGGGGGTCGCGGTCGAATGGCATGTCGGAGATTTTCTGACCGAATCGGCGGGGATCGCGGCGGGGTCGTTCGATGCGATCATTACCAATCCGCCGTATGTGCGGACGCAGCAGTTGGGTGGGCCGACCGCGCAGTTGCTCAGCAAGCAGTTCGGATTGCAGGGGCGGATCGATCTCACCCATCCATTCGTCGCGGTGGCGCCGCGGCTGCTGCGCTCGGGCGGGGTGCTCGGGTTGCTGTGTGCCAACCGGTTTCTCACCACCAAGGCCGGTGCGAACATTCGGAGCCTGCTGCGCACCGAGTTGGCTCCGGTCGAACTGTACGATCTCGGCGATACGAAATTGTTCGAGGCGGCGGTGCTGCCCGCGGTCACCATCGCCACCCGCACGGCGGCACGCGCGGTCTGCCGCTATGTTTCGGCCTACGAGGTGGACACGGACGAAATCATCGGCGGGACAGATCTTTTCGAGGCGCTGGCGGCCGAACAGAGTCACTGCGTCGAGCACTGTGGGCGCACTTTCGCGGTCGAGGTCGGTACGTTGGCGACCGGAGATCGGGCGGTGATCCGTTGGGCGCCCGGCGCTCGAGCGGCGACGCCAGGTAGTCGAGCGGTGCGCGGCGATCCGGTGCTGCCGGGACAGGCGGGTTCGGCGGCTGCGTGGGGCGGCGTATCGGGTCGGGATGACGAGATGGGCGCGCGGTCCTCGGAAACCGATGTCGACGCGGACGGGGACGGCGGCGCTTGGCGCATGTCCCGCCCGGAGGTCGACAGATGGTTGGCGGAGGTGGAGGCAGGGACCTGGCGGACATTCGGTGCCGTGGGGCGGATTCGAGTGGGGATCAAGACAACTGCGGATCGGGTATTCATTTCCGATCGGTGGGCGCAGGTGCGGCCACGGCCGGAGGGGGAGTTGCTATTCGATTTGATTACCCACCAGGATGTCGATCCGTGGCGGATCTCGCGAGAGCGCGACGTGCGGGTGCTGTATCCGTATGACACGGCGGTACCCGCGCGGATGCCGGTTGACCTGCGGGAATATCCGAGGGCCGCGGCATATTTGGAGACGCATCGGGAGATGTTGGCCGGCCGGAAATATCTCACCGACAGCGGCCGGGAGTGGTTCGAGATCTGGGTGCCGCAACGGCCGCATCTGTGGCGGGTGCCGAAGGTGGTCTTTCCCGATATCAGTGAGCGGCCGCGATTCGCCCTGGATCGGTCCGGGGCGGTCGTGAACGGCGACTGCTATTGGATATCGCTGGCCGATCTCGGGCTGGACGGCGCCGCGGAATGGCTGGCGTATTTGCTGATGGGCGTGGCGAATTCGGCGCTGGGGCTGCGGTTCTACGATGCGGTGTGCGGGAATCGGCTGTATTCGGGCAGGCGGCGGTGGATCACCCAATATGTGTCGCGACTGCCGCTGCCGGATCCGACCACGATGCGGGCGGGTGGCGTCGTCGAGCTGGTACGGGACTTTGTCGACGGCGGCAGGGTGCCCGACCCGAACTCGCTACGGCTGCTCGACGAATGGGTGGCGGCCGCATTCGGCACCCGGTTATTCGACATGCGTTGAACTCGCAGATCGCTATGCGGTAGCGCGGACACCGACCATGGGCAGCAGCGTGCGTCGCGCGAAATCCCGACCCGCTGCCACATCATCGATCGGAATGAGCCCGTCGGGCGTCAATGCCAGCGACAGTGCCAGTCGCGCCATGATCTCGGCGACGAGTTCGAAGTCGAAGCCGTCATCGGCACCGCTGCGCAGTTCGCGCAGTTTCTCCGCCAGATAGGTGCGCCCGACCGCGATGATCGGTCCGGCCTCGGTGGTCAGCCGGGGCAGGATGAGATCGGGTTCGGTGCGCAGCAGCCGCCGCAACAGCTCGTTACCCGCGATCTCGGTGATGACCGCGACGAAGATCTCGATCAGCTGTTCCTCGCCGCCCTCGACCTTCTGCACCCGCTTATCGATCTCGGCGACGAAACGCTGTGCCTCACGGACGCTCACCGCCTCGACCAGGTCGTTCTTCGATTCGAAGCGGCGATACAGGGTGGCCGGGCTGATTCCGGCGCGGCGGGCGATCTCGCCCATGCTGGTGCGTTTGATGCCGAAATCCAGAAATGCCGACAGCGCGCTCTCCAGCAGCTTCTCGCCATCGCTGACGGGCTTTTCCAGAATGCGCTGGAGGATGGGCGGAACGGTCGGCATCGAGGCTCCAGTCGGATCGGCTCGGGACGCCGATGGTGCCTGGGCGTCGCGGCGGTGCGGGTGCGTGCCGTTCATTATTTCACCGGGTCGCGGCGGTTCGCCCGCGGATCGGCACCGGAGCGCGACGGACGGCAGGCAGGCGCGCATCAGGTGCGCGGCAGATCCAATTCAGCCATCTCTTTTTCGATCGCATTGGCGGCGAAATCCACTCCACTGGAGCGCAACTCGTGCACTCGCCGCTGAAGCGCCTCGATCCCACCCGGCTGGGCCGCGATATCGGCCACACTGATCCGCCCCGACGGCCGGTGCATACCCTGCTGCACGTACGCCATCGTGATACCTCCTACTTGCACGCTCGGCGGCCACCGATCCCGGTTGGCTCGTCGTCCGCGTTGCTGATCACTCGACAGCTGTGTCGGCGGGAGACCCCGGGGCACCGGGCACGCTGGCAAAATGCTATCAGCGATTTAGTTTGGTCAATTGATCAGTGTGCGCGGTCTCACACCCGCTTCGCGTCTCGGTGGTTGGCCATGTTGTGCAGGTACACAGCACCGTTCAGCCGGATGCGGTCCAGCTCGGCCTCGCTCAGTTCCCGGCGCACCTTGCCTGGCACGCCCGCGACCAGCGAGCCGGGCGGAATCTGCGCACCCTCCGGAATCAGGGCATTGGCGGCGATCAGACTGCCCGCGCCGATGACCGCCCCGTTGAGGACCGTGGCGCCCATGCCGACGAGCACATCGTCACCGACGGTGCAGCCATGCAGGATCGCATTGTGCCCCACCGAAACTCCGGTGCCGACGGTGAGCGGGAAGCCCGGATCGGCGTGCAGCACGCAGCCGTCCTGAATATTCGTGCGCGCGCCGACGCTGATCGCTTCGAGGTCGCCGCGCAGTACCGCGCTGTACCAAATGCTCACCTCGGCGGCAAGTCGCACACGTCCGATTACTGTGGCGTTCGGTGCGATCCACGCGGTTTCGTCGATTTCGGGCATATGTCCGCTTATCTCGATCCTCATGCCGGAAATCTACGGGGATGGACACTGGCGAAGATGGTGGGGTGGGGGCGCGGGGACCGGCGTGCCCGCAAACAGCGCGCGGTGCGCGGCCGGGCTGGTGCCGAGGATGCGATGGAAATGGTGGCGCAGGCTCACCGCGGTGCCGAAGCCGGTTTCGGCGGCAATGCGATCCATGGTGTCGGTGGTGGATTCCAGGAGTAGCCGGGCGCGGTCGGTGCGTTGGTGCAGTAGCCATTGCTGCGGACTGTTTCCGGTGCGTTCACGGAAGCGGCGGGTGAAGGTGCGTCGGGACATGAGGGCGATGCGAGCCCAACCGTCCAGGGCGATCGGCTCGCCGAGGTTCGTTCGCGCCCAGACCATTGCGCGTTCGATCGGATCGTCGTCGACGGCTTCGGGTACGGCCACCGGAATGTACTGGGCCTGGGATCCGCTGCGGTGCGGTGCGGTCACGAGCGATCTGGCAAGTTCGGTGGCGGCCCGGCTGCCGAGGTCGTCGCGGACCAGGTGCAGGCAGCAGTCGAGTGCGGCGGCGGAGCCCGCGGAGGTGACGATATCGCCGAGGTCGGTCCAGAGGGTGTCGGCGCGGACCCGGACCTTCGGATAGGCCGCGGCCAACTCGGTGGCCGCGGCCCAGTGGGTGGTGATTTCCCGGCCGTCGGCCAGACCACTCGCCGCCACCGCGAAGGAACCGAGACACAGGCCGACGATCCGGGCACCCCTGGCGTGTGCTCGATGCAGCGCGTCGCGCAGTTCCGCCGAGATTCCCATATCGCGCTGCCAACTCGGGATCACCACCAGGTCGGCGCGCTCGAAGGCGTCGAGTCCGGTGTTCACGACGATGTCGAACCCGGCCGGGGTTCGCAGCGTGCCGGGCCGTTCGGCGCACACCTCGACGTGATAGTCGGGTGTGCCCTCGGTGCCGACCCGGCCGAAGACCAGCGTCGGAACCGACAAATGGAAGGGGATGACCCCATCGAAGGCCAGCGCAGCGACGGAACGCATGGCCTGATCTTATCGATACACGGCTCGCGGGCCACTTATTGATCGGATATCGCGGCGATGAGTATTGGTCCCATGACCGAGACAATTGCACGCACCACCATCGAAGCCCTGCATATCGGCGGGCCCACCCTGCGCTTCCGGTACGGCACCCTGACCTGGCTGACCGATCCGACCTTCGACGCCCCGGGGGACTACCCCGGCCCGATCACGCTGCACAAGCTCACCGGCCCGGCCGTTTCGGTGGACCAGGTGGGACCGGTGGACGTCGTGCTGTTGTCGCACGATCAGCACGAGGACAATCTCGACAACTCCGGCCGCGAATACCTGTCGACCGTGCCGACCGTCTTGTCGACGCCGGATGCGGCCGATCGCATCGAAGGTGTTCGGGGACTTGCGAATTGGGAGACCGTCACGGTGGGCGACGTGCGGGTGACGGCTGTGCCCGCACTGCACGGGCCCGAGGGATGCGAGCCGCAGACCGGCGTGGTCACCGGATTCGTCTTGCAGGCCGAGGGGCTGCCGACCGTGTACGTGTCGGGTGACAATGCCTCGGTCGAACTCGTCGAACAGATCGTTGCGCGGATCGACCGGATCGACATCGCCATCCTGTTCGTCGGTGCCGCGAATGTCGGCCGGTTCGGCGATATCGATCTCACGCTGAACGCCCGCACCGCGGTACAGGCCGCCGAAGCGTTGGGCGATGCGGTGATCGTGCCGGTACATGCCGAGGGGTGGGCGCATTTCAGTGAGACGCTCGAGCGCCTGGAACGGAATTTCGGGTACGCCGGGCGGGGCGACCAGCTCCGGATTCCGAAGCTGGGTGAGACGTTCGCGGTGTGAGCGCCCGCGGAAACCGACGGTGCGCTCAGCGTGGCGGTCATGGCGCCGGGACCGTTGGAGGTCCACGATGGCGATATGAAGATCGCGGTTCCGCGGGAGGTCAAGGAGCAGGAGTTTCGGGTGGCGCTGACCCCGGCCGGCGTCGGGGAACTGGTGCGGCACGGGCATGAGGTGCTGATCCAGGCCGGTGCGGGGGTGGCGTCGGGATTTTCCGATGCGGACTATGTCGCCGCTGGGGCTCGGCTGGTGCCCGCCGTCGAGCAGGTGTGGTGGGAGGGCGAGCTCGTCCTGAAGGTCAAGGAGCCGATCGCCGTCGAGTATCCGCGGATGCGGCGGGAGCAGGTGCTGTTCACCTATCTGCATCTGGCCGCGTCGCGCGAGTGCACCGATGCGATTCTGCGGTCCGGAATCACCGCGATCGCCTATGAGATGGTGCGGGCGGCGGATGGGTCGCTGCCGCTGCTCGCACCGATGAGCGAGGTCGCGGGCAAGCTCGGACCGCAGGTCGGCGCGTACCACCTGATGGCGCCGCTCGGCGGTGCCGGGCTATTGCTCGGCGGCGTACCGGGGGTGCTGCCGGCCGATGTGGTGGTGCTCGGCGGCGGTGTCGCGGGGACGAACGCGGCCACGATCGCCGCCGGGATGGGGGCGAAAGTCACTGTGCTGGATACGAATTCGACGCGACTGCGCGAGCTCGACGCGCAGTTCGAAGGGCGCGTGTCGACGGTGGCATCCAATGCATACGAAATCGCGCGGGCTGTGCTGGGGGCGGATCTCGTCATCGGTTCGGTACTGATTCCGGGTGCGCGGGCGCCGAAGCTGGTATCCGAGGAACTGGTTCGCGGTATGCGGCCCGGGTCGGTGCTGGTGGATATCGCCATCGATCAGGGCGGGTGTTTCGCTGGTTCACATCCGACAACACATGCGAATCCCACTTTCCGCGTAGCCGATTCGCTGTACTACTGTGTGGCGAATATGCCGGGTGCCGTACCGCACACCGCGACCGTTGCGCTCACCAATGCCACCCTGCCGTATGTGCGAGTGATCGCCGATCACGGGTGGCGGCAGGCGTGCACGGCGCATCCCGATCTCGCACACGGGGTCACCGCGGATATGGGACGGCTGCTATCGGCAGAGGTTGCGGCGGCGCACGGATATTCCATACCCGAACGGGTTGGGCTGGCGGGGTGACGTGGTGCGATGGTGGTTCCGGTGCGGACCCGCGGATGCGTGATGAGAAGGGCGAAAGCGGTGACTGCGCAATATCTGCGGCGGGCAGTGGTAATCGCATTATTCCTGGTGCTGTTTCCGTCGGTCGGTGCGGCGGTTGCGGCACCGGCGGCGGAGGGTGTCGATCCGGCGGTCGTGGATCGATATATGTCGGAATACCTTTCCCGGACCCGATTGCCTGGGGCTTCGGTCGCCATCACCCACGGGGATCAGGTGGTGCACGTCGCGGGGTACGGGCACGATTCGAGCGGTGCGGCGATCACCGCCACGACGCGCATGCCGATCGCCTCGGTGAGCAAATCCATGACGGCGTTGGCCGTGATGCAGTTGGTCGATGCGGGAAAGGTAGTGCTCGACGCACCAGTGCGGCAGTACGTCACGGACTTTCGGTTGGCCGATTCGCGCGGTGATCGGATCACGGTGCGGGAGTTGTTGAATCAGACGTCCGGGATGTCGGATACCGCTTTTCCCGATCTGCGGCGGCCGCAGGCGGATTCGCTGGCCCGGGCGGTCGAGCGACTACATGCGGCGAAACTGGCCGCCGATCCGGGGACGGAATTCCACTATCACAACCCCAACTATCAGGTGGCCGCTCGGTTGGTGGAGGTGGTCAGTGGCGAACCGTTCGCCGACTATATGCGGCGAAATGTATTCGGACCCATCGGGATGCGCGACAGCACGACGGTGGATTCGGCGCGCGCCGCCGAGAATGTGACGCACGGATATATTCGGGCATACGGCTTCGCGATACCGGTTGCCGAGCCCGATTGGTTCGTCGGCGGTAGCCACGGCGTGATCACCACGGCCGCCGATCTGGCCGCCTGGCTGATTACCCAGAACAACAACGGTGTGGCCCCGGACGGGCACCGGGTGGTGTCCGCGGCGGCGGTGACCGAGATGCGCAAACCCGCCGGAGTCGGCGACGACGAGTACGGAATGGGTTGGCAGCGTGAACAATCCGATCAGATCTCGCACAACGGCGACTGGTTCACCTATACCGCCGCACAGGTCCTGGTGCCCGACACCGGATACGGAATCGCTGTCATTGCCGATACCGGCATGGCACTCGAGGACGATCCCAGGATTATCGCGCAAGCCTTGGTCGACCTGACCCGGGGCGAGTCACCGGATGTGCATCGCCCGTGGGGCATCTACGCCGACTGGGGTATGGCGCTGCTGACGCTCGCGACTTTCGCTCTCGGGGTGGTCTGCCTGGTGCGATCGCGCCGCTGGGCCGATAAGCAGACCGCTCGCCCCGCATGGTTGATCGCCTTGCGTCAGTTGCCCTATCTCGCGCCGATCCCGATCCTGATCGCATTGCCGCAGCTCGCGGGTCTGGTGTTCCGCGGCCGAGCCGGAACCTTTCGCCAGGTGGTCTACGTTTGGCCTGCTCTCGTGGTGTTTCTCGGCATTGCCGCGATCGGGGGCGTGTGCGTTGTTCTCACCCGCGCCGTGTGGCTCATTATGGTGCGGCGCGATCGATCCCGGGTGGATGTCGAGGCAGCAGCGCCGGTGGCCCAAACGCCTGCCTAGCCGCAGGTGCAGGAGCTGGACCTGTTCGCCGAGGGGCGGCCCGCATATCGAAATGTGCGGGCCGCGTGGGTTACTCGGCGTTCGGGCCCATATACCAGTCGGGGGCGCCTTCGGTGGGGAGGTCGTGCAGCTTATCCGGGTTGCGCACGACGTTGATGGCGACGATGCGGCCGTTATCGATGGTGAAGGCGAAGACACCGGGGTGGGTGCCGTCGAAGACGACCAGACCGGGAGCGCCGTTGACCAGGACCGCGCGTCCCCAAGCGCCCGATGCGGACGGTGCGTGGTACCAGCCGAGCAGCATCTTCGCGATGAGTTCGGCGCCGCGCACGGGCTGGCGGATGGCGGGAACCTTGCCGCCGCCGTCAGCGGTGAGGCTGACGTTCGCGTCGAGCACACCGAGCAGCGCGCTCAGGTCACCGGAGCGCCACGCGACCGCGAAGGCGGAGACGACCTTCTCCTGCTCGTCGGCTGAGGCGGGGAAGCGGGGCGTGCCGTCCTCGACGCGCTTGCGTGCGCGCGAGGCGAGCTGTCGCACGGCGGCCGGTGTGCGCCCGACGACCTCGGCGACCTCGGGACCACTCATACCGAACACATCCTGCAGCACGAATGCGGTGCGCTCGGCGGGCGAGAGGGATTCCAGCACGACCAGCAGTGCCGTGGTGACGCGCTCGTCCTGGGTGATCCGGTCGGCCGGGTCATCCCAGGTGGTGATCTCGGGCTCCGGCAACCATTCACCGACGTACTGCTCACGCCGGGCGCGGGCCGAACCGAGCTGATCGAGGGCCAGACGCCCGGTGACCGTGGACAGCCAGGCCCGCAGATTCTCGATGTCGCCCGCGGTCCCGGCCTCGTATTGGCGCTGCAGCCGCAGCCACGCCTCCTGCACCACATCGTCGGCATCGGTGAGACTGCCGAGCGTGCTGTAGGCGAGCCTGCGCAGATACGGCCGGTGCTCCTCGAAACGCCGAGCCAGTTCGGCCTGGTCGATGGGCGCGGAGGATGGCTGGTCTGTTGTCACTGGTCTCGCCGTTTCGGTCGTGCGGCCCCGTCGGGGGCGAGCTTATGCGTCGTCATCGTGATGACGACGCAGGGCAAGCGAGTGTGACATCTCGGCGCCCAAGGCGCGCTGGCGGGTTGCTGGCGGCGACGGCTACCCTCGCCGGGTGCAAACGGGGACTTCGACGGCGGCCGGGCTGGTGCTCGGGTTCGCGCTCGATCGCGTATTCGGTGATCCACGCCGGTGGCATCCGGTGGCCGGATTCGGTACGGCGGCCACCGTGCTGGAGCGGGTGACCTACGCCGATCGGCGTTCGGCGGGAGCAGTGCACGAACTGGTGTTGGTCAGTGCGACAACGGCGTTCGGGTTCGGGCTACGGCGCGGCGGGGTAGTCGCGACCGCGCTGGCGACGTGGACGGTGCTCGGCGGGCGCAGCCTGGCGCGCACCGGGCGGGAGATGGCCGACCGGCTCGAGTCCGGTGATGTGGCGGGCGCGCGGGCGCTGCTGCCCGCGCTGTGCGGGCGGGATCCGGAGGTACTCGACGCGGACGGATTGGCCCGTGCCGCAGTGGAATCCATCGCCGAGAACACCTCGGATGCGACGGTCGCGCCGTTGCTGTGGGGTGCGATCGCCGGGACACCCGGACTGCTCGGATATCGCGCGATCAACACGCTCGACGCGATGATCGGCTACCGCAACGACCGATACCTGCGGTTCGGTTGGGCCGCCGCCCGCGTCGACGATCTGGCGAATCTGTTGCCCGCGCGCGTGACCGGCCTGCTCACAGCTGCTCTGGCCCCCGCAGTCGGCGGCCGTCCGGCCGATGCGCTCCACGCATGGCGACGAGACGCGTCTGAACACCCCAGCCCGAATGCCGGGGTCGTGGAGGCCGCGATGGCGGGTGCGCTCGGCGTCCGCCTAGGCGGGCGGACCCAATACCGTCATGGCATCGAACTGCGGCCGACACTCGGCGACGGGCCCGCACCACAGGTCGCGGATCTCCGTCGTGCGGTACGCATATCGGAGGCGGTCCAGTTGGGAGCAGTCCTGACCGCCGCGGTCTGGTCGATCCTGCGCCGCTGAGTTCGCTCACGGTCGATTCGGTTCTTGGCGGTGCACTGTTCTCTCGGCGGAAATCGCCTCATCGGCTGTGAATTTGCCGGCTCGGACCCCTTGTCCGGTACAGATTCCATACCGCAGTGCTGACGATCCGATCCCGAGATCCCGTCTCAGCAGTGTGCGGTGAGTATCAGCGAGTACCGCCGTAGCGGTCGGCCAAGCGCTGCTCGTTGGTGGATACCGGTGCCGGAGTCGGGGTTTCGGTCTTGACCGGTTTCGGGGCGGCAGTGGACTTTTCCTTGCGGCGCTCGCGAATCTCGGCGTAGATGAAGTAGCCGAGGCCGAGGGGAGCCATGATGCCGAAGGCCAGCCATTGCAGGCCGTAGGAGAGATAGGGACCCGCATCGAGTTGCGGGAGGGGCGTGGGGGTGAAGGCGCCGGGCTGATTTTCGCTGAGTTGCAGGTAGCCGCCGCGTTCGCCGGTGGGGATTACGGTGAGCGGCGCCTGCAAGACGGCCATTTCCTGGGTGGTGTCCACCGAATACACCTGGCGGTAGCCGTCCTGGGTCATCGGGTCCTTACCGGGGGTGATGCCCTCGGACGCCCGGATTCGCGCTTCGATCCGTTGCGGCCCGGTCGGCGGCTCCGGAATCTGCGGCGGGCGGGAGCCGTCGACGGCCGCGACGAGACCGCGATCGACGAGCAGGATGCGGCCGTCGTCGAGTTTGAAGGCGGCAAGTACCGAGTAGCCGGGCGCGCCGTCGAGATGGCGCAGCCGGACCAGCACGGTCGAGTTCGGCAGGTAGCTGCCGGTCGCCGTGACGCGCCGCCATTCGGTGTGGGAATCGGTGCGCTGATCGTCCAGGACGGTGGCGATATCGATCGGGGCGGCGTCCACCGAATCGGCGATCAGCTGGTTGCGGTGCGAGGTGCTGGTGTTCTTGCCGAGCTGCCAGGGTGCGAGCACGGAGAAACAGAGGTAGGCGAAGGCCGCCACGAGTACGGCCAGGATCAGCCAGCTCGGGCGCAGCAGGAAGGTCAGTCGGCGCATCACGGGCGTCCGTCGGGGACGGGTTCGTAAGAGACTGTTTGGTCTGGTTTGCGTCCGGGCTCATCGGCAGTGCTCGTGCCGGAGCTGTCCGTACGCGTGGCGACGTGCTGGGGCGTGCCGCCCGTGTCCCCATCGCGCGCGGCCAGGGCGGTGCGGACCCAGTTCAACAACCCCGGGATGGCGGCTTCGATCTGGTCGTGGACCAGGTCGAAGCCGGCGGTGTCGCCGTAGTACGGGTCGGGGACGTCGAGGGTGTGGGCATCGGGGTCGAAGCTGCGCAGCAGGCGGCGGCGGTTCGACGGGATGCCGAGCGTGGCGAGGCGGCGTTCATGGCCGGAGTCGAGGGCGACCAGCAGGTCGGCGTCGCGGTGTTGGTCGCCGAATTTCGCGGCGATATGGCCGGTCGGGTAGCCGTGGCGGCGCAGGGTCGCATTGGTGCGGGAGTCGGCGTCCTTGCCGACGTGCCAGCCTTCGGTGCCCGCGCTGCTGACGCGCACGCGGTCGGCGAGTCCCTCGCGGTACAGGTGTACCGCGAACATCTTCTCCGCCATCGGCGATCGACAAATGTTGCCGGTACAGACGAACGACACGTGCAACTCACCCACGACAGCCATTCTGGCCGGTCGCTCCGATGGACCGCCACGTAGGGTGTTTTCTCGTGTCAGCCGAGAGTGTCGATCACGCGAAACTGCGTCATCACGGTGACGTCGACGCGCGACCCGGCATGCTCGATTTCGCGGTGAATGTGCAGGGCAGCGCGCCACCGGACTGGCTGCGGAACCGACTGGCCGCGCGACTCGATGACCTCGGCAAATATCCGAGCGCGGCCGATGAACTCGCCGCACGCGCCGCCGTGGCGGCCCGCCACGGCCGCACCACCGACCAAGTGCTGCTGCTGGCCGGCGCGGCCGAGGGGTTCGCGATGCTGCCCCGACTCACGCCGCGATTGGCCGCGGTACTGCACCCCTCGTTCACCGAACCCGAACTGGCGCTGCGCGCGGCCGATATCCCGGTGGCTCGCGTCGTACTCGAACCGCCGTACACCATCGACCCGAGGCTCGTTCCCGACGCGGCCGACCTGGTTGTCCTCGGCAACCCGACCAATCCCACCTCGGTCCTGCACCCCGCCGACACCATTCGCGCGCTGCGCCGACCGGGCCGCATCATCGTGGTCGACGAGGCCTTCGCCGATGCGATACCCGGCGAACCAGGGTCACTGGCCGCTTCGCCCACTCCGGACATCCTCGTCTTGCGCAGCCTTACCAAAACCTGGGCGTTGGCCGGCCTGCGCTGCGGCTACTTCCTCGGCACACCCGAACTGCTGGCCCGCTTGAATCACGGCCGCGCGCACTGGCCGCTCGGCACACTGCAACTGGAGGCGATCACCGCGACTGCCGAGCCGAAGGCGGTCGGCGCGGCGCAACAGCGGGCACACACGATCGCCGCGGAACGCGATTCGATGATCGAACGACTGACCGCGCTGGGCGTACACGTCCACACCCCCGCCGACGGCCCCTTCCTGCTGCTGCGCGTTCCGGACGGTGAGCTATTGCGAAAGCACCTGGCAGACCAGGGAATTGCGGTCCGCCGCGCCGACACTTTCCCGGGCCTCGGGCCGGACTACGTGCGCGTTGCCGTCCGCGGTTGCGCCGAGGTCGATCGGTTGGTGGCCGGAATTCGGGCGGCAGGAGTTTGATGCCGGTCCAGACGGGTCGCACTTGTGTCGGGTGCGTCATGTGGGCGCGGTGCGAGCGATCCGGACCGGGTGGCGTGCCGGATTCGTGTGGTCGGCTTGGTTTCGGCGGCGATCCCCAGCGCCGCAGCGGAGTACGCCGCCGACCCTGGAGTCGGGGAGCACGGCGGTCCGGTGTGTGCGCCAGGCGTGGTGGGACGAAGCGCGTTGCGGGCCGTCGGGCTGGCCGGTGACATGGTGTGGTCGAGAAATGGAGGTAGGCGAATGGTGACGACGCTGGCGGATCTCATCGGCGTGCTCGACGCGGCTTATCCGCCGAAGTTGGCGGAGTCCTGGGATTCGGTGGGGTTGATATGCGGTGACCCGGGCGATGAGGTGACTCGGGTGCTGTTCGCGGTGGACGCCACCGCGGCCGTGGTAGATGAAGCGATCGATTGGCGGGCGCAGGCTTTGGTGGTGCACCATCCGCTGCTGTTGCGTGGCGTAGACACTGTCGCCGCCGATACGCCCAAAGGCGCTCTGCTGCATCGGCTCATCCGGTCCGGATGTGCGTTGTTCGCGGCGCATACCAATGCGGACTCCGCCGATCCGGGAGTTTCCGATGCGCTGGCTGATGCGCTCGGGCTCACGGTTACCGGCGCATTGGACTCGAAACCGCAGGCCGCCGTGGATAATTGGGTTGTGCAGGTGCCGCGTTCGCATGCGGATGCGGTGTTGGCGGCGCTGTTCGCGGCCGGTGCCGGTGGCAGCGGAGCCTACCGTGACTGCGCTTTACGGGTGCCGGGAGTGGGGCAGTTTCGTCCGGTCGAAGGGGCGAATCCGGCGATCGGTGCCATCGGGGAATTGCAGCAGGTCGACGAGGACCGCCTCGAAGTGATCGCACCGCCCTCGGCGCGCACGGCCGTGCTGGCGGCGCTGCGCTCGGCCCATCCCTACGAAGATCCCGCCTATCACGTCACCGAGCGCGCGGCGCTGCCATCGGGGCTCGGCATCGGCAGGGTCGGCACGCTGCCCGAACCGGAGTCCTTGCGTGAGTTCACCGCTCGGGTCGCTGCCGCGTTGCCCGCGACCACGTGGGGCGTCCGCGCGGCCGGTGACCCGGACCGCATGATCCGGACCGTCGCGGTATGTGGCGGCGCGGGCGACTCTCATCTGAGTACGGCTGCCCGTCTCGGTGTCGACGCCTACGTCACCTCCGATCTGCGCCACCACCCGGTCGACGAGCACCTGCGTCGCGGCGGCCCCGCCGTGATCGATGCCGCCCATTGGGCAACCGAATTCCCTTGGTGCGCACAGGCTCAGACGGTGGTTCGCACCGCCCTGCCCGACCTCGACACCCGAGTCAGCACCCTGCGCACCGATCCATGGACGATCAGCGCCACCGCGTGACCTCTCCGGCACATGTGTTGTGAACTCCGTTGGTCAGTGCGGAGATCGGCACATCCGGTACCGAGTGTGCAGTTCACGCAACCGGTCTGGGGCGCAGGCACGGTCTTCTGAGCGGCGGCACCGGTTGCGGTGAAAGCGACCGCAGCACCGAACCATCCAGTGCGACGGCGTGTTCGGGGCGTGTCGTGCTTCTTGCCGTCGGGGTATGTGGTTCAGGTGAGTTGACGCGTTCGCTCGGGGTACAACTACCGCATGGATTTCCCGGTGGACTTCGGGATCGTGCAGATCGGTCTAATGCTGATCATCCTGGTCGCGGTCGCGTTGCTGATATCGGCGCTCGTCATGGTGCGCAAGGTCGGATTGCGGGTTCTGATCGGGCGCGGCGCGGGCGGATTGGCGTTGCTGATCGTCGCGGTACTGCTGCTGTGGGTGGTGACGCTCACACAGACCTTCCTCGGACTGAGCGGGGAGATCAAGGCGGCGCACGTGGTGGTGAATCAGATCAAGGGCCAAGATCATCGGCTAGAGGTCGACCTCACCCTCTACGGTGACGACCACCATCCAGACAAGCACGAGAAATATCAGGTCGAAGGTGACCTGTGAGTGCTGCAGGCCAATATCGTCGAGTTGGAGCCGTGGGTGAACGCCCTCGGCTTCCACTCCGGCTACCAGGTCACCCGCCTCTACGGCCAGCGTCTCGATGGCGTCGCCACCACTCAGAACCAGATCTTCGTCAACGGCGACGACCAGGACTTCTTCAACGATATGCGCAACCACGAATGGTGGACCGACCCCTTCGTCCGCTCCGCCTACGGCAACGCCGTGATCTCCACCCCCGGCACCTACGACGTCTTCATCTCCCGCGACGCCATCAAAGCCCGCGCCCCCGGCAGCTGACCGCGGAAGTGTCGAGGACCTGTGCGTCGAGGCTCTCGCCCGCACTCGGCTCGCCATGCGCGCGTATGACGCGGGTTGGCGCATATTCACCCGCATGTTGACGTAGAACGCGGGTGCGGGCGCAGCTTCGCCCAGGTGCACCGATTCTTTCCGTCAGCCAGCCGTGTTCGGCATGTGGCCGGGCCGATGGCAAGAACCCGCTATCCGTCCGAGCGTCGCAGTGTCTACGTGGTGCGCCTCGGTTCCACGCGCGTTGGCCGCCTGCCCCCGTGGCCTGGACCGAATCACCGACCATTCGGGGTACGGTTGAAGACTGGCATCGCCACCTCTCGCGGTTCGCGTGCCCCCATCCGTCCACAGCGTCCAGGAGTTTGTCCGCGTTGAATGTCGAACTATCTGTCCAGGCCAAGCTGCTCCAGCTCGCCGCCGTCGACGCCGAACTGACGCGGATCGCGCATCGGCGCACCGTGCTGCCCGAGCAGCAGGAGGTGGTGCGGCTCGAGGGCGAGCGGAATGCGCACAAGGATGCGGCGGTGGCGGTCGAGATCATGCTCGACGATCTCGACCGCGATATCCGCAAGCTGGAGGGCGAGGTCGAGGCGGTGCGCAAGCGCGAGGAGCGCGACCGCGACATTTTGACCGCTGGTTCGGTGGGTGCCAAACAGCTTTCCGAAATTCAGCACGAGCTGGGGAGCCTGGAGCGGCGCCGTTCGGTGCTCGAGGACGAGCTGCTCGAGGTGATGGAACGCCGTGAGGCGTCGGCGTCCGATCATGATCACGCGGGTGCGCGGCTGAGCAAGACCGAGCAGGTGTTGGCCGATGCCCAGCGCCTGCGCGACGAGGCGCTGGCGGATCTCGATGTGGCGCAGGGCCGGTGCGATTCCGATCGCAAGGAGCTGGTCGCGCTGTTCCCGGACGAACTGCTGAGCATTTACGACCGGCAGCGCACCCAGCACGGCGTCGGCGCCGCATTGCTGCAGGCGCGCCGGTGCGGCGCGTGCCGGATCGAACTGGACCGCGGTGAGATCGCGCGGATAGCCAAGACCGCCCCGGATGTGATCGCGCGGTGTCCAGAATGCGGTGCGATCCTGGTGCGCACCAAAGAGTCGGGTTTGTGAGCTTTCCGATGCGGGTATCAGTACTCGCGTCGGTCCGCTCCCAGCGACGGATGGTCGGCTGTCGAAGAGGACGAGGGAAACAATGACCGAGCGCGAGGTGATCGTCGAGGCCGACGGCGGTTCCCGGGGCAATCCGGGCCCGGCCGGTTACGGTGCGGTCGTCTTCGGCGCCGATCACATCCGAATCCTCGCGGAACGCCGGGAATACGTCGGCATCACCACCAACAATGTCGCCGAATACCGTGGGCTCATCGCGGGTTTGGAGGCGGCGGCGGAGTTGGGCGCGCGGGTGGTGTCGGTGCGCATGGATTCCAAGCTGGTCGTCGAGCAGATGTCCGGGCGCTGGAAGGTCAAGCACGCGTCCATGATTCCGCTGGCGGACCGGGCGCGCAGGCTGGTCGCCGGGTTCGACAGCGTGACGTTCACCTGGATTCCGCGCGCCGAGAACTCCCGTGCCGACCGGCTGGCAAATGAGGCGATGGATGACGCCACCCTGATCGGCGAGGTGCATGCCGCCGAGCGGCAGTTGCTCGATGCGGGCGCGCCCGCCGCCACCGTGGCGGAGGAGGTGCGCGAGGCCGAGGAACACCTGCTCAGCTGGACCAGCGAACCCTCGCGCGGCACCGACGAGCAGCCGCCGAGCTGGATCGACGAATTCAGGGACGCGCAGTCGACCGTCGCCGATTCCGGAGTCGCCGAAGGCCCGACACCGACCGCCGCCGAAAAGGCGCCCGGCTGGACCGGTGCGACCGGCCGCCCGACCCGCTTCCTGCTGCTGCGTCATGGCCAGACCGAGCTCTCACTCGAGCGCCGCTACTCCGGCCGCGGCAACCCGCCGCTCACCGATCACGGCCGCGAGCAGGCCGCCCGCGCCGCGAAAATGCTCGCCGCGAAGGGCGGTATCGCCGCCGTGGTCACCTCCCCACTCGGCCGTGCCCGCGAGACGGCCGAAGCCGCCGCCACTGCGCTCGATGTGCCGATGCGTGTCATCGACGGCCTCATCGAAACCGACTTCGGCGCGTGGGAGGGCTGCACCTTCCTGGAAGCGGCACAACGAGATCCGCACCTCCATGCCCGCTGGCTCGGCGATCCCTCGACTGCCGCGCCGAACGGCGAGAGTTTCGACCAGGTCCGGGAACGAGTCGAGGCGGCTCGACGCGATCTGGTGGCCCGGTATCCTGGCCAGAACATCGTCGTGGTCAGCCATGTGACTCCCATCAAGACCCTGCTGCAACTGGCGCTCGGCGTCGGTCCGGCGCTGCTGTATCGCCTGCATTTGGACCTGGCATCGCTGTCGATCGCGGAGTTCTATCCGGACGGCGGTTCGTCGGTTCGCTTGGTCAACGACACGTCCTACCTCTGAGGATTTTGGGCATCCGACTATCCCTATGCTTTCGCAAACCGTGAATTATGGCGTATAGCAAGGGATTCGACCTGTCGAATCGGCCCCTTTGGGGAGAATCTCACACGGTAACGTTTCAGACACGGTAGTAGCGGTAGGCTTCGGATCGGTCAGGCACAGGCATCCCGCCCAGCCTGCCTGGTCGGGGATGACGTAGGTCTTCGAGCAGTGCTGCTCCGGGGGGATGAGAGCTGGCGAGCAGTGTCGCTCGGCGATCACTTCGAAAGATGAAGGCGCCCTGTGCTGCAGAGTGGGTAGATGGAAGCGCAGGTTCGAATGAGTGGTCCGATCAAGGTTATCGTGCTCGGTGCGGGAATTGGAGGGCTCACGACGGCCGCCGCGCTGCGGCAGGCGGGCTTCGCGGCCGAACTCTACGAGGCCGCACCCGAACTGCGTGGCCAGGGATTCGGACTTTCGGTGCAGGCCAATGGGATCAAGGCACTGCGCGCAATCGGTCTCGGCATCGAGGAGGAACTGTTCGAGCGCGGCGGCAAGGTCGAGACCTTCCGCTTCAACAACCCGGACGGCACCCCCATCCGGGTGCTTCCGGTGCACCGCCAGGACGACCGGCTCGGCGCACCGAGCGTCGCCCTGCACCGCAAGGATCTGCACGCGATCCTGCTGCGCGCGATCGGCGACACCCCGACTCATGTTGGCGCACAAGCGACTCGGTTCATCGATGACGGTGAGCACGTGCGCGTCGAATTCGCCGACGGCCGCATCGCCGAGGGCGATCTGCTGATCGGCGCCGACGGTATCCACTCCATGGTGCGCGCCCAGTTGCACGGCCGCGCCGAACCGCGCCCTGGCAATTTCATTGCCTGGCTGGCCTGTATCCCGTTCGAACATCCCGCGGTGCCGCGCGGCTATTCCGCCCACTACTGGGGCACCGGAATGCGTTTCGGCATCCACGATATCGGCCACGGCCGGGTGTACTGGTGGGGCACCATGACCATGCCGGGCGACGAGGCCGCCAATTGGCAGGGCACCAAGGAAGATCTGCGGCGGCTCTATGCCGACTGGGCGCCGGAGGTGCGTGCCTGCATCGATCAGACCGAATGGTCCGATGTGCTCGCTGTGCCCTGTCAAGACCGTCCGCCGTTGACGGGTTGGGGTCGTGGCCGGGTCACCCTGCTCGGTGATGCCGCGCATCCCATGCTGCCCAGTCTCGGTCAGGGCGCCAATGCGGCCATCGAGGACGCGGTCGTGCTCGCCCATACGCTGAAGACCTCGCTGGATCCCGTTGCGGGCCTGCGTCGTTACGAACAGGTGCGTGCCGAGCGCACCGCCATGTTCGTCAATGGTTCGTGGTCGCTCGGCAAGATCGAGCAGACGACCGATCCCAAGCTGGTGCAGGTGCGCGACACCTACTTCCGGTACGCGCCTACGGAATTCTTCCTGCGCGAATTGGGCAAGCCGATGTCGTTCCCGCCGCTGGAGGGACCGACCGCGCGGCTGCCGCGCCAGCTGTCCCCGGTGGAGCGCTGGCACTGGATTGCCGATCAGCTTGCACCGCTGCATATTCTGGCCCGCGTGCGGGTGCATGGTCCGATTACCGCGGAGCAGGTGCGCAGCGGCCTGGACGAAGTGCAACAGCGGCATCCGCTGCTCGGTGTCGCGGTGGCGGCGGAACCCGATGGCACCGCGCCGCGTTTCGTGCCCGTGCCGACGCCGATTCCGCTGCGCGTCGTCGAATCCGCCGATCCGGATGCCTGGCTGACCGAGGTCGACGACGTCGAACTGCGCGAACCCTTCGACTGGCACTCCGGTCCGCTCGCGCGCGCCGTGCTCATCACGGATGCGACCGGTGCGACCAGCGATCTGATCATCACCCTGCACTACGCGATCGCCGACGGCGAGAGCGCGATGTCGGTGGCCAAGCAGGTGCTGCAGGTCGCCGCGGGCGATGATACCGATCTCGAACCCGCCCCGGTCCGGCCAGGGCCGGAGGAGCTGTTCCCGGCAAAGTTCCAGGGCGCCAAGGGATTCGGGCGCACCGTGGGATCGCTGCTGCGCGACCAGAAGTCGCAGCTGACGCGCCCGCACCGACTGGAGCCGACCAGACTTGCCCCGCCGTCGCAGCGCCGCAGCCGGGTTGTGCACCGCAGCTTGGACGCCGATCAACTCGACGCATTGACCGCGGGCTGCGAAGGCCACGGCGTCGGTCTGCAGGCCGCGCTTTCCGCGGCGCTGCTCATCGCGGCCGCCCGCGAGTCGGGCACCTACACCGAATCCTGGTACACCGTCGGCAGTTCGGTGAACTTCCGCGGCCATCTCGACGGTGCGGTCGCCGATACCGAGGTCGGGACCTACCAGGGCATGATCGCGACCCCGGCGAAGTACGCGCCGTGGTCCTCGCTGTGGCAGATCGCCGGCGAAATCGAGCGTGAGTACAGCGCCCGGATGGACCGTCGCGACCATCTCGCGGCATTGAGCCTGCTGAAGGTGGCCGCGCCGAAATCGGTCGCCGCCAGTGCATCCACGGTCAAGCTGATGGACACCCGCGGTCCGGGTCACCTGTGTATGACCTACTTGGGGCGCTATGCGTTCCCGGACAAGATCGGTGCGTGGCAGCTCTCGGGCGCGCAATTCGTCTCGGGTATGTCGGTGAGCGGCTTCACCATGGCCACCGCCAACGCCACGCACGGCGAATTGTCGTTCAACCTCGGCTATGTCGAGCCCGCGGTGTCCCGCGAGCGTGCCGAGCGCCTTGCGGATGAGAGTGTGCGCGCGTTGCTGTCGGTGCTCTGACCGGCCGGGCGGTAGCGACTGCTCGCAGGTCGCTCGAAACGGTCAGCACCCATAGCCGCGCGCGAGATCCGGCATCGATGTCGATGCCGGTAATTCGCGCTACCTGAAAACTGGATACGAGTGGTAACAGCTTTGCGTGTCGGCGTCGTCAGGGGTGAGTCCTGGACAGTTCGCGCACGGTCTGTGCCGCGACTGTCGCGATAGGAGTGACTGTGACGTCGGAAACCAGGACGAATCCCGAAAGAACCAGCGAGGCATGGCCGGTCAGCGCATATCAGCGCGACGTACTCGGCCTGGCATTCCGGCTGGCACCGGAACCCGTTGCGCAGCAGACCTATAGCCTGCGCGTGGATGAGCCATTGGATATCGAACGGCTGCAGGCGTGCTGGCAGCGGGCTCTGATGGGCGATGATGCATTGCGCCTGCGTTTCGCCTTCGAGGACGGCGAGTTCCGCCAATGGATTTCGAATGAGATTCCGCCGGTCGAGGTCATCGACCTGACCGATGCGCCGGATCCCGAGGCCGCGACCCAGGAGTGGCTGTGGCGCGAGGTCGGAGCGCCGGAGCGGCCGGATCGGCCCGCACGGCTGGCCGCGGTGGTGGACCGGCCGGATCGGTTCTTCCTGCTCATCTCGGTCCATCACGCGCTGGCCGACGGCTATGGCATGAATACGGTCATCGCCACGCTCGATACCGGCTACAAGATGAAAGACGTTCCGCTCGAACAACTTGCGGTACCCGAGCCCGCCAATGAGCACACCGATCGTTCCGTGGCCACCTATCGGCGGATCACCGAGGACGACGAGACGTACCGCGCCTCCGAACAGTATTCGGCGGACCGCGACGGTCTGCTCGCCGCACTCGACGGTGTCGAACCGGCGCTGTTTCCCAACCGGACCAGCTCGCCGAGAATCGCCCGCGGACACTACAACACGATGATCTCGGGGGAGTACCTCGATCGCGTCCGCGCCACCGGAGTCACTGTCTTCGCGTATCTGACCGCCGCGCTGGCAACGTATCTGGCGACCATCCACCGCACCGATCAGGTGGTGATCGGCGTCCCGATGTTGAACCGGCACTCCGCGGAGACCTATCGCACACAGGGCCATCGTGCCAATGTCGTCCCACTGCCGGTGCGCGTCGATCGCGATGTGCCGCTCTCGCGGATCGCGGAGCAGGTGACCCAGCAGATCCGAAAGCTCAAGAAGCATCAGCGTTTCCCGTACGGCGAGCTGACCCGGGCGCTGAATCCGGATCCGGCCGCGCCGCCGCTGTACGATGTCGCCTTCTCCCACACCAAGCTGCCGGATGCCGATTACGTCCACGAGCTGCTCTCCGAAAGGGGATGGACGGTACACAATCCGGGTTCGGTGACCAACGCGCTGACCATCGTCACCGCGGAAAACGGCCGCGATGGCTCGTTCAGCCTCCAGCTGTTCTACGACAAAGACATTTTCGACGCGAGCTTCCCGATCGAAGCGGCGCTGCGCAGCTTCGGCGAAATGGTCACCGCTTCGCTGGACCATCCGGAGACGCCGGTGAGCGGGCTGCCACTGCTTTCGAAGCGGGCGAGTGCCGAAGTCGCGGCCTTCGAGGCGGGGCCGCGCGTCGAGTTCCCCTACACCACCATTGATCGGCTCTTCACCGAAAAGGCCGCTGATCACCCGGACCGGGTGGCGGTCGTATCCGCCGACTCCGGCGAACTGACCTACGCCCGATTGTCCGGTCTGGTAGACGGTTTCGCAGCTCGGCTGCATGAACTCGGTGCCACCGGCAACGAGTGCATTCCGGTGGTGCTGTCTCGTTCGACCGATATGCTCATCGCGGTGCTCGGCATCCTGCGTGCCGGATGCGCCTACGTGCCGCTCGACCCGGAATACCCGGCGGCGCGCATCGAAACGGTTCTCACGGACTGCGAAGCGCGTTTCGTGGTCGCCGGAAGTGAACATGCGCGGGTCTACCGGGACCTCGGCGTCACCCACGTCACGGTCGTCGATGCCTTGTCGGGCACCGTCGAAAACGTCTCGCATCCACATGATTTGAGCTATCTCATCTACACCTCGGGTTCGACCGGTGTGCCCAAGGGGGTGATGGTCGAGCACCGCTCGGTGGTCAACCGGCTGACCTGGATGCAGCGCCGCTACCCGCTGTTCGCCGATGATGTGATTCTGCAGAAGACGCCCGTCACCTTCGACGTTTCGGTGTGGGAGTTGTTCTGGTGGGCCATCGCCGGAGCCAAGGTCGCGCTACTCGAGGTCGGCAGTGAGCGCGATCCGCGCCGCATCGCCGAGGCCATCGAGACGAATGCGGTGACCGTTGTGCACTTCGTACCGTCCATGCTGGCGGCCTTCGTCGACGAGTTGGAGGCCGATCGGACCATCGTGGCGCGCATCGCGAGCCTGCGCCGGGTGTTCTGCAGCGGCGAGGCGCTGCCGCCCGCGCTGGTCCGCCGCTTCCACGCGGTCTTCAGCGCGGTCGGGCAGCAGCCGCCGCAGTTGGTCAACCTCTACGGACCCACTGAGGCCACCGTCGATGTCTCGTATTTCGATTGCCCGGCCGCTAGCGACGGCTCGCAGGTCGCTCGAAAGAGCCAGGACGATTCGCTCGATCTGGTGCCCATCGGCCGTCCGATCGACAATATCGATCTGCTGGTACTCGACGAATCCGGTCGTCGCATGCCCATCGGTGTGCCCGGCGAACTCAATATCGCCGGAGCCGGTCTCGCGCGTGGCTACCGCGGCCGCCCGGACCTGACCGCGGCCGCATTCGTCGACGATCTGACCGTGCTCGGCCGTCGCCGGTACCGCACCGGTGACCTGGCGCGCTGGCTGGCCGACGGCACCCTGGAATACTTGGGCCGATTCGACGATCAGGTCAAGATCCGCGGTAACCGGATCACCCTCGGTGAGGTGCAGAATGCAATCCTCGACTGCACGGGGGTGCGCGCCGCGGTTGTCGTCGATGAGCAGTCCGAGACGCATGGATTGCATCTGGCCGGTTATTTCGTCGGCGATGCGGTGACCGGTGACGAGATCGCCGAACAGCTCGTGATTCGCCTTCCGCGCTACATGATTCCGACCCGGCTGCTGCGGGTCGACCGGATTCCGTTGACGCCCAACGGAAAAACCGATCGCAAGGCATTGGCGCGCGCGGCGGTGGTTTCGGAGCGTGCGGACGTCGTCGGCGTGCCGATCGAACCGCGGACACCGGTCGAGGCCGAGCTGGCACAGGTCTGGCGGACCGTGCTCGGTATCGACTCCATCGGTGTATACGACAACTTCTTCACCCACGGCGGCGATTCCATCCTCGCGCTATCGGTACGCACCGCCGCCGAACGCGCCGGACTGTTCTTCGATGTGGATGCCTTCTATGAGCATCCGACCATTGCCGAATTGGCCCAGATCGTCTCGGATGGCCCGGACGGCAACCGGATTCGCATTGCCGATCCCTTGGCGACGGTGCCGCTGATCGACCGCGCCGCCCTGCACCGGGCCGAGGATGCCTTCCCGGCTACCGCGCTGCAGCTCGGCATGCTCTTCCACAGCATCGAGCGCACCGATTCGGTGACCTACAAGGACGTATTCCGCTATCGGCTGGAAATGCCGTGGGATGCCGCGCAATTCCGTGCCGCATTCGACCGATTGGTGCGTCGGCAGCCGGCATTGCGGTCCTCGTTCGAGCTGAGCAAGTATTCGATCCCGCTGCAGGTCGTGCACACCGGGATCGAATACGAACTGGAGATCATAGATATCTCCGACCTCGATCCGGTGCTGGCCGATCAGGACGTCGAGGACTACACCCAGGAGCGCAGGCACGCCCAGTACGACTTCACCCGGGCTCCGCTGCATGCCGTCCGGGTATTCCTGCGGCCATCCGAAAGTGCCCTTCAGACTATCGATCTGGTGCTCAGTTTTCATCATGCGATCCTCGACGGCTGGAGTGTCGCGACCTCGGTGCTCGAGCTGCTGGTCGACTACCTCGACAAGGTGGGACTGATCGAAACCGGCATCGATGACACGCCGCATACGGCCACCGTCCTCGCCGAATACGCTCAGTCCGAAATCGCTGCGGTGCATGATGATTCGGCCCGCGAATTCTGGCGCGCGGCGCTGTCCGGAGCCGAGCCGACCGCGCTGACCACCCTGGGGGTCCATGAGGGTGCGGGTGCGGAGGAACCACAGGCCGCCGCGGTGGTGCCGCGTCGGCTCGCCGAGCGGGTCACCGCGTTCGCGGCCCGGCACCAGGTGCCCGAGAAGGCGGTCTACCTGGCGGCGCACTGCCTGACGCTGCGGACGGTGACCGGTCGCGCCGATATCACCACCGGTGTGGTCAGTCACGGCCGACCGGATCGGGCGGGCGCGGAAAGCATTGCGGGCCTGTTTCTGAACACGCTGCCGATGCGGCTGGACGATACCGCCACCACCTGGCGCGCCGCGGTCGAACAGATAGCGCGCCGGGATCGCGATGCCTACCCGCACCGACGCTATCCGCTGCGGTCGATCCTGGCCGATGGCGGGCCTGCCTTCGAGACGGCATTCAACTTCATCAACTATCACGTCTTCGCTCCGATTCTCGGTGCGGACCGGGTCACCCTGTGCGAGTTCGACGTTCGCGAGGACACCAATTTCCAGCTGTTGGTGACGGTCGCCAATGATCCGCGCGACGGCCGCGTGTGGGTGCGGGTCAATGGCGATCACACGCTGACCAAGGATCAGTGCGAGACGGTCGCGGTGACTCAGCTGCGCATGTTGGCGGCGATCGTCGCGGATCCGGATGCGGCGATCGATCGTGGCACCGGCCCGGCGACCGCGCGCGATGTCGGCACCTTGGTCGCTGACGCGGCCGCGCTCAATCCGCAGACCATCGCCGTCCAAGGCGACGAATCCAGCATCACCTACGACGACCTGATCGAGCGTAGCGAGCGACTCGCGCGGCGGCTCGGCGGTTTGGGCGTCCGGCCCGGCGACCGGATCGGCATCCTGATGAGTCGTCGGCCGGAATTGGTGCTGCTGGTATTGGCACTTATGCGGATGGGCGCTGCTTGCGTGCCGCTCGATGTCAGCTATCCGCGGGCCCGGCTGAATCTCATGATCGACCACGCCCGCCCGCACTGGGTGATCGCCGATGCCGGCTATGCCGAGATCGTCGACAATATTCGACTGGTGCTGGACACCGCGGAGCTGTTCGATCCGACCGACGATAGCGATACGGAATTCGCTGTCCCTGATGTCATTTCGCCCGACGCGGTCGCCTACGTACTGTTCACCTCCGGCTCCACCGGCGAGCCCAAGGGCGTCGCCATGCCGCACCGCGGCCTGACCACACTCGTGGACTGGCAGAATCGCACCCCATCGGGTCTGAACCTGGCCAGCACCTTGCAGTTGGCGCCATTGAGCTTCGACGTGTCGTTCCAGGAAATCTTCACGACCCTGGCGGCGGGTTCCACGCTGCGGGTGAGTTCGGCGGACTTGCGTGCCAATGTCGAAGAATTGCTGAATACCGTTGTCGACGAGGGCATCGAGCGACTATTTCTGCCCTATGTTGCACTGCAGGCCTTCGCGGAGGCCGTGGTCGCCCGGCGCATGTTCCCGGTCGACCTCAAAGTGCTCGCATCCTCCGGTGAGCAATTGCGCATCACCGACGAGATTCGCGCATTGTGCAAGGTGGTGCCGGGCCTGCTCTTGGAAAACCAATACGGCCCAACGGAATCCCACGTCGCGACCATATTCACGCTCACGGGCTCACCCGACGACTATCCGGCGCTGCCACCCATCGGCCGCCCGGTCGACGGCGATGCCGTCGAACTGCTCGACAGCGCACTGCGCCCGGTGACCGATGGTGTTATCGGTGAGATCTACCTCGGCGGCCGTTCCGTCGCCCGTGGCTACCAGGGCCGTGCGGCACTGACCGCGCAGCGCTTCGTGGCTACCCACGGCGGTGGCATCCTTTACCGCACGGGCGATCTCGGTGTGCGGCTGGCCTCCGGCGATCTCGTCTGCCTCGGCCGCAGTGACAGTCAGGTGAAGATCCGCGGCTTCCGGGTGGAGCCGGCCGAGGTGGAGCTCTGCATCCTCGGACTGGTCGAGAAGTATCCGGCCATCACCGAAGCGGCCGTGGTGGCACGGGGCTTCGGCGGCATCGACGGTGCGCTGATCGCCTTCCTGGTCGGCGACGCCGAGCCGGCCGATCTGGCCGCGCTGCGCCACGATCTGCGCGCCGTACTGCCCATGCATATGGTGCCGTCCCGATTCGTCCTCCTCGACGAACTGCCCCGCACACCCAGCGGTAAGCGCGACGACGGCGCATTGCGCTCGATGGTCGAATCGGCATCGGAATCGGATACCGCGCAGCGAGAACCGGCCGACGAATACGAGCACTCCGCGGTCGAACTACTCGCCGAATACGCCGGACTGCGCTCGATCGGTCTCGACGACGATTTCTTCGCCGCGGGTGGCACCTCCATCGGCGCCATGCGCGTAGTGATGGGGTTGTCTCGGCGCTTCGGCGTCGAAGTGCCGCTGGACTCGTTCATCGGCGCTCCGACGGCCGCCCAAATCGCCGCGCTGATCCGGTCCGGAAATACCCGGCGCACGTTCGACCCGCTGGTGCCGATCACCGTCGGCGGGCATAAGCCGCCGCTGTTCCTGGTGCATCCGATCGGCGGAAACGTGCTGTGCTATTTGGCGCTTGCCCGCTACCTCGATCCGGATCGCGCGATCTACGGCCTGCAGGCCGCGGGCGCCGATGCGGGCAGTACACCGGAGAAGACGATCGTCGGGATGGCCGAGTCCTATCTGGCGGCGGTGCGTCGAGTCCATCCAGAGGGGCCATACCACCTGGCCGGCTGGTCCTTCGGTGGCAATGTCGCGCTCGAGATGGCGCGGCAACTGCCCGAGCGGGAGGTGGCCAGTGTGACGCTGCTGGACACCATGGCCTTGCGCCAGCAGGCTCGCGAACCCATTGCCGAGGAGCAGCTCATTCGCTGGTTCTTCCTCGAATTGCTGTGGTACGCCCGCGGAAATCAGGCCGCGCTCGTCGATTTCGAACCCGACGTGCACGGATCCGAAGAGCTCTTCGATGCGATGCTCGCGGAGGCCATTCGGTCCGGCATCCTGCCCGCTGATAGTTCACCGCAGACGATCCGGCGGCTCTACGAGGTGTTCAACGCCAACTACACAGCGTTGCTGGATTACCAGCTCGAACCCTACGACCGCGATATCACCCTGTTGCGCGCCGAAGAGAAGCTGCCACCGGGTGTGGATCTGGCGCACTCCGTCGTCGGCAGCATGTTCGACAGCGCGAACAACGGGTGGCAGCAGTACGCGGCCCGGCGCTTCACGCTGGTCCCGGTGCCCGGCGACCACCTGCACATGATGACCGAACCGCACGTTCGCGAGGTCGCGGTGCAGTTGGATTCGGCGCTCGCGGCGACCGATCCGGATCCGGACCGGGAGCTGGGCGCCGAAATGCTCGACGCGTGATGGATCTGGTTCACCTGGTCTGATCCGCCGACGAGCTGTTCACCGCCGCGAGTCCGCGCAGGGCCGCGGCGGTGAATTCGTCGAGTGGGTAGAACAATTCGATCGCGAGTTCGGACAGCGTGACATCGGCGGGTGCGCCGAAGGTGGCCATGGTGCTGAACATGCGCATTTCGCCGAACGGTGTGCGGATGCGCAATGGGACCTCGAACGGACTCGGTTGTGCCGCATCGTCATCGGGTGCATCGATGAAATCCGGCGGCAGGGGATAGGCGGCGACCTCGTCGTGGAGTGTCCGGAGTTCGGCGTCGCCGGTGGCATTGACCTGGCGAGACAGCCGCTCCAGGAACAACTCTCGCACCTGGGTCAGGTTGGCGAGGCGGGCTGCGAGACCGTCGGGGTGCAGCACCAACCGGTAGACATTCGGTCGCGGCAACATTAGCGCTTCGGGGATATCGGACATGAACAGGCCCATGGCGTTATTGCCGGTGACCATATTCCACAGGCGGTCCACCACGACCGCCGGATAGGGCTCGTGCGCGGTCAGCATGATGTCGAGTGCGGAGCGGACCGAGGCCAGGTGTGTATCGTCGAGACTGCTCTCCCGATAGGCGGGTGCGTAGTCGGCGGCCAGCAACAGGGTGTTGCGCTCCCGCAGTGGCACCTCCAGCGCATCGCAGAGCCGCAGGACCATGGCTCGGCTGGGTTTGGCCCGTCCGGTCTCCATATAGGAGATGTGGCGCGCGGAGCTGTCCGCGGCCAGCGCCAGGTCGAGCTGGCTGAGCCTGCGCCGCTGCCGCCAGTCGCGCAGCAGTGCGCCGACCCGCGATTCCGTCTGATATATCGCCACCTGGGCAGGTTAATCAGCGGCCTGAGCGCGCGGCCATGACCTCGGAGGTTATTGAGACCTTCACCTCAGGCCCGGCATGGTCGGTCTCGGGAGCCGATCGGCTGCCGGATCGATAGGAGAAGAAGATGAGCGCACTCGTCGCGCGTACCGATACCGACTACCTGCGTACCGTCTTGCGCCTGGACGGCTGGGGTACCGGGGTATTCGGCATCATCATGCTCGCCGCCGCAGCGGCGCTGAGCGGTCCGTTGGGGCTGCCGACCGCCTGGTCCATCCCATTCGGTGTCGCAATGATCGGCGGCGGACTGGCGCTACTGCTCATTGCCGGGTACCCGGATCTCGTGCCGAGCCATGCGGTCGCTGTGATCGGGGTGAATGTGGTCTCGGCGCTGGCCCTGATGGTGTTGGCGTTCTCGGGTCTGCTCGAGTTGACCGGGCTCGGAGTCGCGTTCCTGCTGATCGGCGCGGTGTGGGTTGCGGTGTTCGCGGCGCTGCAGATCAACGGGGTACGACGAGCCGGGTTGTCGACGTCACCGCGATGAACGTCTCCTGCTCCAGCCGCTGATCATGCTCGCCGCAGCGCTGTCGGCGCCCGGTGCAGGCGGCCGGACTCTCATCTGGCGATGGTGCACCGACACCACCAGCGCGCGCAATCCCGCGCTGCCGATCAGTCGCCCGACTTGCCGGTCGGTATCGTAGGTGGCCGAAATGCTGCACGGTTGTCCGGCAGTCTTGGCTGGAGGGCCGATCCGGAACGATACGCGCTGAGTCGTCGGCTCAGCGTAGTCGTCCGCGACGAGTCGTCAGTCGTCCGTCGTGCATCGCTTGGTCGTGCAGCGACTCGGTTGTCTCGGTGTCGCGTTCGTGGGCGAGATCCAGCATGGTGAGCCCGGTTTCGCGGATCAGTCCATCCAGATCATCGAGCATTGCGGCAATCGCATCGCTGGCCGTCCGAAGTTCGGCGGGGCTCGGATCCGGGCGATCGAAAACCATGCGGAGTTTATGCAGCCGCAGTCCGGTATCGAAGAGGCGCCGCACCAGCCGATCGCTGGAATCGGTGAACGCGGTTGCGGTTCCGGATAGTTCCCTGTTGGGGCCGAAGGATCGTCGCGGCGTACGCCATGAGCCTCGGCTGCTGCCCACGCGGGCGCCGGTCCGGGAGCTCGACCGCACATCGTCGGGCATCAGAAATCCTCCTGAGTCGTTGATTCGTATTGGTGGCCACGTTTCGGGACCCCGGAGACGTGGCCACTCTACGCGCGCGATTTCGGCGGCAACGGACGGCTCCTTCGGAAACCGATACCTGTATATCCTTCGTACCGCGTAATTGCTTGGTAGGCAACAGGATCACAACCTATCCGAGGTGAGGCGATCGGTGGGGGCTGCTGCGCGTGGCGAAGGGATGGACAGCAGGGGATGGCAGTAGATGGTGTGCGGGAGTCGCGCGAACTGTCGATCGATACGTCGATCGGTAGTTGCTCACAGCTCCGGAATCCTTTCGGGGAGTAGCGGTTCGAGTTTCGCGAGGAAGCGCGCGAAATGCGGATCGGCGTCGGTGCGGTCGAACGTGTCGATTTCCCACCAGCGCGCCTCGCCGAATTCGATCGGGTCCAAGGTGTATTCGCAGGTGCGGTCGCCACGGATGACGTACCAGAGGCTGACATCCTGGTGACCGCTATCGGTTCCGACCGTCGTCGTGACGGTGAGGAACAGCGGTTCGGTCCCGATGACGGTGAATTCGGGATCGATGCCCAGTTCCTCCTCCGCCTCGCGTGCCGCGGCGGCCAGCGGATGTTCTCCCGGCGCGATATGCCCGCCCGTCGGCAGCCACAGCCCGGCGCGGAGGTGTCGGCCGAGCAGCACGCTGCGTGCTCGTGGGTCGACGAGCACCACATACGACACCAGATGCCGTGGGGGAGTGTCGGGTTTGACGCGACGGAACACATCATCGGTCGAGGCCAGCCAGGCCCGGGTGTCCTCGATATGCTGCCGCTCCAGTGTATCGAGCGGCGTGATCCCGTCGAGGATATCGGCGACGGCGGCGGTCGCGCGCTTCATGGGAGCGACTGTAGCCGCACGCACCGACAGGTTTGCGCAGCACGGATCAGTCGAGGACGACCTGGCGTAGCCGGGTGGTGTAAATACCGGCGCGATCGAGCGCATCGGTGGCGGCGTCGGGTGCGATCATGGTCTCCTCGAAGACTTCTGGTACCCCGGCGATGCAGTAGGCCAGGGTCGTGAGTGCCCCGATCCCCTGGGTATCGACCAATATTCTCGAGGCCTGCAACAAACCGTAATCGGCATCGAGCTCGGTCAATTCCCGGCGTAGCTCCCGCAGCCGATGAGACAGCTGCTGCTGCCGCCGAATCTCCAGCGCCAATGGATCGGTCATCGCACGTTCTCACTTCCGGCCGTCGATGTGGCCGTGTGCCGAGCTAGGGCCGCAGCACCGACACCAGGAACTCGGTCTGGTCGTACACCGTCTGCTCGAAGACATCGTCGAAGTAGACATCGAAATGCCCCACCGGATAACGCTTTACGATCGCATGCTTGGTGCGTTCGGCCGCGCGCAGTGTCGGCTTCGGCGGTGTGATGGTGTCGTTATCGGCGACCGCGTAGAAGACCGGCATCTTCAATGCCTTGGCCCGGCGGCCGGGGGAGTCGAACAGTGTCGAGAATGCCACGCGGGCAGCGACTTTCGGCTCGTAGGTCTCGCTCTCATCGGCGAGCCTGCCGTAACCCTCCGGTGCGTCCGGTGCGCTCATCAGCGCCGCGGAACGCTTACGGCCGGCCAGCCGGATGCGAACGGGTTTGCGCCGGATCGGACCGACGAGCAGATCGGTGGCCGCGATGGTGGCCACTTTGGTCAGGCTGGTCGGGCCCTTCGCCATGGCCGAGGCCCAGCCGCTGGTGAACGGAACCTGGGCGACGACGGCCGCGATGTAGTCGTCGTCGGGCGCGACCGACAGCACATGGCCGCCGCCGAAAGAGGTGCCCCACAGCGCGATTCGGGTCGCGTCGAAGCCACGCAGTGTGCGCGCGTAAGCGATGGCCGAGCGCCAGTCCTCGCGTTGCCTGGCGATATGTAGTAGCTGACGCGGCGCACCCTGACTTGCCCCGAAATGCCGGTAATCGAATACCAACACACCCATTCCGGCGGCGGCGAAGCGCCGGGCGTACCTATCCAGCCCCATCTCCCGATTCGCGCCGAGACCGTGCCCCATGACGACGAGCGGACGGGGCTTGGGGATGCCGGCGGGCGGATACAGCCAGGCAGCGCAATGCTCGCTCCCCGAGGGAAAACTGACCTCGACACGTTCCATGGCACCTCACCGTACTGTTTCGGTCCGAACTATTGCCCCCCGACCGGTCGCAAGGTCAGGCCAGTCAACAAGGTACCCCGTGATCGAAGTAGGCTAAACGCTGCGGACGAGTTGGCCGGGCGGCCGCGGTGATGGGAACGGGCGCATGAGTGCCGCAGCCCGTCGCCGAGGAAAGTCCGGACTCCACAGAGCAGGGCGGTTGCTAACGGCAACCCGGGGTGACCCGCGGGAAAGTGCCACAGAAAACAGACCGCCCATGATCCCTCGGGATCATGCGGTGAGGGTGAAACGGTGCGGTAAGAGCGCACCAGCGCCCCGGGTGACCGGGGCGGCTAGGTAAACCCCGCCCGGAGCAAGGTTGAAGGTCGCATCGTTCGCGGTGCGGCTGCGCAGGTGTTCGAGGGTTGCTCACCCGAGCCTGCGGGTGGACCGCTCGAGGCACCCGGCAACGGTGTGTCCAGATGGATGGCCGTCACCCGGTGTGAACCGGGGACAGGATCCGGCTTACAGGCCAACTCGTCCGCCCCTGCAATCCGGTGCTCGCCGGTGCCATGATGGAAGGTGACCGCTGAGCCGGAATTCGGTGCGGTCAGGCACTTCGCACGGGGTGTAGCCATGGATATTCTTACCGTTATCGGGGCGATTTTCGGGGTGGGTGCGATCGCGGGCGGCGTGCTCTCCGCGCTGAGCGCGCGTGTGGTCAGCCAATACGAGAAGGGGCTGGTGTTCCGGTTCGGCAGGGTGGTCGGCACCCGAGATCCCGGACTGCGCATGCTGATTCCGTTCGTCGACCGGATGCGTAAGGTCTCCACCCAGATCGTCACCATGCCGGTGCCCGCACAGGACGGCATCACCCGCGACAACGTGACGGTGCGCGTCGACGCGGTGGTCTATTTCCGGGTGATCGATCCGGTCTGTGCGGTAGTGGAGGTGCAGAACTATCTGTTCGCGGTGGGGCAGGTGGCGCAGACGTCCTTGCGTTCGATTATCGGAAAAAGTGATCTGGACAGCCTGTTGTCCAATCGCGAGGAGTTGAACAAGGGGCTGGAGATCATGATCGATAGCCCGGCGCTCAGCTGGGGTATTCATATCGATCGGGTGGAGATCAAGGATGTGTCGATACCGGATTCGCTGAAGCGCTCGATGTCGCGGCAGGCCGAGGCGGAGCGGGAACGGCGGGCGCGGGTGATTTCCGCCGAGGGCGAATGGCAGGCGTCGAAGATGTTGGCGCAGGCGGGCGCGCAGATGTCAGAATCGCCGGCGGCGCTGCAGTTGCGGTTGCTGGAGACCGTGGTTCAGGTTGCGGCGGAAAAGAATTCGACATTGGTGCTGCCGTTCCCGGTGGAATTGCTGCGGTTCCTGGAGCGCGGTACGCCAGCCGAGGTGACCGCCACCGATACTGCGGCCGAGTCCACCCCGACCGCGCCCGAATCCACACCGGAGATCGCCCCACTCGAGCCGACACCGGCGCTCGGTCAGGGCGACACGCCAGCGGCCGAACAAGACGGTATACGCCCGTAACGCAACGGGCGTATACCGATACGGGTACGGCCGACCATTTCGAGCGACCGGCAAGCAGTCGCCGATTGCGCCGTACGACCGCATCGGTAGTACAACGTAAGGAAACCGGGCCGATGTCCATACTGATTCCCGTGATCGCGATCATCGTCATGATCACCGTGGGGTATGTGTTGAAATACCTGCCCAGTTATTTGCCGTGGCCGAAGGATTGACGGGTTCCGCTCAGCAGAGCATCTTCGCCATCTGATAGATGGCCTGGGCCTCTTCCTTGGAGGCCTCGATGGTGCCCTTGGTGCGCTTGATGACAGCCTGGACGACCTCGTCCTCGCTCTTGCCGTCCTTGATGTCCTTGCAGGTTGCGACCAGGATGTCGCGGATCTTGGTGTCGTCTTTGCCCTCGGCGAGCTTGGGGAAGGCGCTGCGGTAACTGACGACGAACGTCCCCGCCTTGACGTTGTCCAACGTTTCGCTGCCGGCGGTCTCGGCCGCCGAAGTCGTCGCGGCAGCGGGCGCGGCGGAAGAGTTTTTGTCATCGCCACAACCGGCAAGGAAGAGGGCGAAGACGGTAAAGCTGGCCGCGATCGCGGCGGTAGTTCTGGTCACGCAGCGGGATGTTAGCGGTACTTGGCAAACGTCGCCTCCCGTGTGGTTAACGGAAGGCGACGAAGACCGCATCGATGACGGTGAGGTCAGCGCGGGTTGACCACGAACACCTGAGCCCAATAAGACGCCTGCTCGGGACCGAGCAGCGGCATCAGGTAATCGAAAAGAATCGTTGACATCAGTGGCTAACTCCCAGATTGTCGCCGTACGGGTTACTTGCGAATGTGCGGGAAAAATTCGACCCCGCCACGCCGGGGAACCATAGCAGTCGGTGTGTGACGTCGCCGGGCTCGGCGTGTCCGGCATGGCGAATCGGGTGAACTGGCCTAGAACGTGAGCGACGTCATAGAGTAGGCGCCGTTGGCAAGACCCGTTGCCGGTCCGCCACGAAACTCACATTCTTCGATCACGGAAGCAGGTCACAACTCTATGCGGATTGTTCGTTCACTGGTCGCCGGTGCGCTGATCGCCGGGGCCGCATCGGTTTTCGCCATGCTGGGCACCGGATCCGCCTCGGCGGTCGCGGTCACCCCGCTGGCGGGTGGGGTCCAGGTCGACCTCAACCCGGCCGACACCGCCTGGGTGCACCAGAACCACATCGGGCAGGCCATCGCCGGTCTGCCGCATCCGTCGGCGGCGTCGTTCGGCGGGGCGCTGGACGCGGCGGCGGACGTTTCCGCCAGCGTTCCGGGTGGACGGGTGACCTTTACCGTGTACGGCCCGTTGAATGAATTGAACGGCACCATGTTGGCGCTGCAGTAGAGACCGACTGCGCCAGCGTGGAATTCCACCAGCGGATCGTGTCGGCGCCGGTCGATTTCGGCGCCATTCGATCCGAATTCGGATTGGCCTCGGCGTATCCCGCCGAGGCGACCGCGGCGGCCCGCGACGCGATCGACGCGTTCGCGGGCATTCGCGCTGATCGCACCGATATTCCATTCGTCACGATCGACCCGCCCGGTGCCATGGATCTGGACCAGGCGGTGCATATCGAACGCACCTCGTCCGGTTTCACCGTCCATTACGCGATTGCCGATGTCGGCGCCGTAGTCGATCCCGCCGGTCCGCTGGCCAGGGAAGCGGGCGCGCGCGGGCAGACCTTCTACCTCCCCGACGGCATCGTGCCACTGCACCCGCCGATCCTTTCGGAGAATTCCGCGAGCCTGCTGCCCGACCAGACCAGGCCCGTCGCCTTGTGGACCATCGAGTGCGACGAGCACGCGGAGCCGCACCGATTCTCGGTGATCCGAGCCACCGTGCGCTCGCGGGCCCGACTCGACTACGCGAGCGTCCAAGCCGACGCCGACGCGAACCGCCTGCACCCCTCGATCGCGGCCCTGCCGGAATTCGGCATGCGGCGCATCGAGGCCGGGCTGGCACGCGGTGCGATCGGGCTGCGCTTGCCTGCCCAGAGTGTTATCCGTGACGACAAGGCCGTCGGGCACTGGCGTCTGGTGGTGGAACCACGCACCGCGGCCGATGACTGGAACGAGCAGGTTTCCCTGCTGACCGGTATGTGCGCGGCGCGAATCATGTTGAACGGCGGTGGATCCGACGGTGCGCCCAGTGTCGGTGAGCGCATCGCATTGTTGCGGACGATGCCGCCGCCCGCCGATTCGGCGATCGATTCGATGCGCAGGACGGCTGTCGCGTTGGGGGTTGACTGGCCTGCGGATCGGTCGGTCGGCCAAATGTTGGCGGGGCTCGATCCGACTGCGCCGGCGACATTGGTGCTGATGTCCGAAGCGACCGGGTTGCTGCGTGGGGCGGGATATACCGTGCTCGATGGGGTGGTTGCCGCAGGGGCGAATGGTTCCGGGGTGGCGGGTTCTCGGTCGGCGGGCGGTGTGGAGCCCGAGGCCGGTGTGCGATCGGCACCGGCTGCCGAGTCGCCGGTCGGCGCGGGCTCGGTTGGCGGTGCGGGGCCGGTCGGCGGTGCAGGTCCGGTCGGTGGCCCGCGTTCAGTGGGCGATCCGGGTTCGGTGGGCGGCGGGCGGACCGGTGCCAAGCCTGCGAGCAACCATCAGACCATGAACAACCTGCAGCACAGCGCAATCGGCGCGCCCTACGCGCACGTCACCGCACCGCTGCGCCGTCTCGCCGACCGTTTCGCCACCGAGATCTGCCTGGCTCGCTGCGCCGGCACCGAAGTGCCGCAATGGGTTCGCGATGGCCTGGTCCCCACCGCCGAGTCGATGAAGCGCAGCGACAGCCTCGCGGGCAAGGTGGAACGCGCCTGCATCGACCTCACCGAAGCCACCCTGCTCGCCCAACGCGGCGGCTCGATCTTCGAAGCCGTAGTTGTACACGAAGCCAACGGCACTCGCCCCGCCGAGGTCTTCATCGCCGACCCACCGGTAGTCGGCCCCTGCATCGGCGCACCCCCGGAAGGCGCCCAGGTCCAGGTGCGCCTGGTCGCCGCCGACCCCGCCACCCGCAAGATCAGCTTCGGCTACCCCATCTGACAACCCGACACCGAAACACTCGGCCTGGCCCGCAGCACAGAGCTATTTGTCACGGCAGGGCTCATCATCACGCAGCCGCAGAGATCGCGCTGGACGGGCGGCGCATTCGATATCCTTGCCGGGCAGTCGGATACCGGTGCAGCCGCTAGAACGTTGATCAGGACAGCTCTCGACCTGAGGCGAGGAGAGCCTCAGTAATGCGGAGAGCCGGTCAACCCGATACGAACGCGGCGGCAGCGGGGTATTTGGCCAGTGCTTCGCCCGCGGCGATTTCTTCGGCGTCGGCCAATAGTTCGTAGATGGTGGCGTCGACGCCGGTATCGTGGGCTTCGGCGGCGCGGGCCAGGATGGCTATGCGGGAATCGACGGCGTCGCGGTGGTCGCCGAGTACGGTTTGCAGGTGTTTCGCCTCGGTGCCGAGATCCTTTGCGGCACTGCCGAGTACGTCGGTCGCCGCCTCGCATGAGTAGCGCAGGCGCTTGGCGGCCTTGCGGATATCGTGCAGCAGGTCGACGCGTTCGGCAGGTGAGACGGTGGGTTCGGCGTAGACCAATCGCCGTAACCGCTTGCGGTCCCGGCGCAGGATGCGCTCGAAGACCTCGGCGGCGGGCTGCTTCGACTGCTCCGGGTCGAGCGGCGGATCGGTGCGCCAGGCCGAAAGACGGTGGCGCAGTGTGTGATAGCGATGATGGTCGAGGGCGGCGAGGATCTCCGCATGCGCGTTCCGGTACCGTTCGCGTTCCGCGTCGACCAGTTCGGTGCGGACATACTCCGTGGTACTGGGCGCATAGCCGTTGCCCGCCGCCTTCGGCGCGGTCGATTTCGCTGCGAGTCGGGCGAATTCGTCCTGCGGCGCGTGTGCGGCCAGCAGTGCCGTGAACCGTTCCGCCCGCACCTCGGCATCGCGGGCGACACCGAGCAGGCCGGCCAGCCATTTCAGCTCCTGCTGCATCTCGGCGATCGGCGTGGCCTCGAAGAGCGTGCGGTACGAGCGCAGCACACTGCGCAGTCTGCGCGTCGCGACTCGCATCTGGTGCACCGAATCCCAGGCGTCGGCGCGGACGTCCGGTTCGGCGGCCAGCAGCCGGTCGATGTCGTCGCGCAGTGCGGCGACGACAGCGGTTCCGGCCCTGACCATGATCAGCTCACTTTCGCGAATCCGTCGGTCGCCTCGACGAGATGGTGGGTGATTCCCGGTTCCGCCGCGGCATGTCCGGCGTCGTCCACGATATGTAGTACCGAACCCGGCCACGCGCGATGCAGTTCCCACGCGCTGGTCGCCGGGCAGACGACATCGTGGCGACCCTGCACGATGACGACCGGGATATGCGCGATCTTGTGGATATCGCGCAATAGTTGTCCCTCGTCGAGGAATCCGCCGTTGACGAAGTAGTGGTTCTCGATCCTGGCGAATGCCAGCGCGAACCGCGGTTCGGCGCTGTCCTGCACCCGATCCGGGTGTGGCAGTAGCGAACTCGTCGCACCCTCCCAGGTGGACCAGGCGATGGCGGCCGCTTCGGCGGCCTTCTCGTCGGGGGAGTGCAGTAGCCGGTGATACACCTGCACGAGATCGCTGTCGCGCTCGTCCGCTGGCACCGGGGCGAGGAACTTCTCCCACTCATCGGGGTAGATGTTGCCCGCGGCGCCGTTGTAGTACCAGTCGATTTCCTTGCGCCGCAACAGGAATATTCCGCGCAGCACCAGTTCGGTAACACGATCCGGATACTGTTGCGCATAGGCGAGCGCGAGCGTCGAACCCCAGGAGCCGCCGAATACCTGCCAGCGGTCGATGCCGAGGTGAAGGCGCAGCGCTTCGATATCGGCGATCAGGTGGTCGGTGGTATTGGTCTGCAGACTCGCCCCGTCCGCGATGTGCGGGGTGGACCGTCCGCAGCCGCGCTGATCCAACAGCACGATCTTGTATGCGGCCGGATCGAAGAACTGCCGGTGGAACGGTTCGGTGCCGCCGCCGGGTCCGCCGTGCAGGAACACCACGGGTTTTCCGTCCGGATTGCCGCTGACCTCCCAGTACACGGATTGGCCCGCACCGACATCGAGCATGCCGGTTTCGTACGGTTGGATCGCCGGGTAGAGAGTGCGCATCAGAAGGCAAGCCCCGAAGCCAGATCGGGCAGTTCCAGCGCCTCGACCGCCTGCTGGTGCACATCGGCGCAGCTCTTGGTGGTGACCCGGTCGATCATCGCCTTATCGGCGAGGACGTGGCCGTTGATGCCACCATTGCGCAGCGCCCATTCGTGCACAAGCGCATTGAGCCCGATCCGGCCTAGTGTCGGGCCCTGCACCCGCCAATTCGACAACTCCGGGCGGATCATGTCGCACAGCTGGGTGGCCGACGCGTCGGAGATCTCCAGGGGCGTCGTCGGTGCGCTGGTGGTCTTGCCCGCGCTGGTGGCCGTCGCCGATCCGGTGGTCGAGCTCGAACTGCCGGTGGGTGTGGGGCTCGAGTTTCCGCAGGCGGTGAGCGCCGCCGCAGCGAATACGCCCGCCACCAGTAGCGTGCAGCGTGAAATCCAACGGGGTTGCGGCATCGGTACCTCTGCTCGTGTCGGCGTTGTCGGCATCGAGTCTGCCATTATTTGCCGCGTGTGGCCCGCACAAGTTCGCCGGGCGTCGCCGATCAAACCTGGTCAAAGCAGTCGAGCATCGGTTGCGCAGGTTGGCCGAGCAGTGCTTACCCACCCCGCCGGCTTCGCCGGCGGCCATCCGCAAGTGCCGCTGGTGCGTGCACCGCTCGGCCGATCAAGCTGCAGCTCAGAAGCTGTGCTCGGGACCGGGGAAGGTCCCTCGACGCACCTCGTCTGCGTAAGCGGCGGCGGCGGAACGCAATTCATCGCCGATCCGGCCGAACCGCTTGACGAACTTGGCGGTCTTGCCACTGGTGTAGCCCGCCATGTCCTGCCAGACCAGCACCTGCGCATCGCATTCGGCGCCGGCGCCGATACCGATGGTCGGGATGGTCAGTTTGCGGGTCACCTGGCCGGCCAGTTCGGCGGGCACCATCTCCATCACCACGGAGAACGCACCGGCCTCCTGAACCGCGATGGCATCGGCGATGAGCTGCTCGGCGCCGTCGCCGCGTCCCTGCACCCGGAAACCGCCGAGGGTATTGACGCTCTGCGGGGTGAAGCCGATATGCGCCATGACCGGAATACCGGCGGAGGTGATCAGCGCGATCTGCTCGGCGACCCGCTCGCCGCCCTCCAGCTTGACCGCGTGCGCACCGCCCTCCTTCATGAACCGGGTCGCGGTGGCCAGCGCCTGCTGCGGCGAGGATTCGTAGGTGCCGAAGGGCAGATCGGCCACCACCAGCGCATGCGGTGCACCACGGACCACACCGCGCACCAGCGGGATGAGCTCGTCGATGGTGATCGGCACGGTGGTGTCGTAGCCGTAGACGACGTTGGCGGCGGAGTCACCCACCAGTAGGACCGGAATACCGGCTTCTTCGAAGATGCGCGCGGTGGAATAGTCATAGGCGGTCAACATCGACCATTTCTCACCATCGGCCTTCATCTGCTGCAGATGAGGTACCCGCGTCTTGCGCTTGGTCGGCTTGGTCGCCGCCCGGGCAGCGCCGTAGGCAGGGGTTTCCGATTCGGATACGGACATCATCGTCCCTTTCGTGGTTGTCGCCTCGAGGCCCGTCCGGGTCCCCGGGTTTGTATGACGAATTCAGTGTGCACCCTCTGCCCGGCTCGCTTAAGGTCGTGAGCGGTGCAATTGGTCACATCACAATCCCCAGCGCAACGACTGATTTCGCCAATTGTCGGTCCGGCGACCAAGGCTTGACGTACTCCCAACCGGTATGGGTTTCGGGGCGGCGGGTGGCCATGCCAGGATCTTCCATATGTCAGTGGTGCGCAGTGGGTCACGTCGGGTGCTGATCGCGGTGGCGTTGGCGGTGGTGGCGGCCGGATGCAGCGCATCCAAGGAGGAGTCGGGCAACCCGCTACCCACACCGCCCGCGGGCCTCGAGAAGTTCTACAGCCAGACCGCGAACTGGGGTCCCTGCGCCGGTTTCGGTTCCCCGGACGAGCGCACCCCGCCGAATACCGAATGCACCCGCATCACCGTGCCTGTCGACTACGCCAAGCCCGACGGCGCGACCGCGCAGATCGCGCTGTCCCGAATTCCGGCCAGCGGCAAGCGGATCGGCTCACTGCTGCTCAACCCGGGCGGGCCAGGAGTATCGGGTCTGTCGATGGTGGGGATCGCGGGCAAGACGCCGCTGGCCGAGCGGTTCGACCGGGTCGGCTTCGATCCGCGCGGTGTCGGCTCGTCGACCCCGACCATCGCCTGTCTGACCTCGCAGCAGAACGACGCCGAACGCGCCAAACCGCCGACCGGCAACACCCCGGAGGGCATCGCCGAAACCGAGGACGATAACCGTCAGTTCGTCGGCCACTGCGTCGAGCGCACCGGCACCGAATTCCTGGCCCATGTCGGCACCCGCGAGGTGGTACAGGATATGGACGTGATCCGGGCCGTCCTCGGCGATCCGAAGCTCAGCTACCTCGGCTATTCCTACGGCACCAAGCTCGGCTCGGCCTACGCCGAGAAGTTCCCGAACAATGTGCGCGCACTGGTACTCGACGGTGCGGTGGACTCCTCGCAGGATCCGGTACAGGAATCGCTGCGGCAGGCGGCGGGCTTCCAGCAGGCTTTCGACGCCTACGCCGCCCAATGCGCCAAGCAGGCGGACTGCCCGCTCGGCACCGATCCGGTCCAGGCGGTCGCGAAGTTCCGCGCGCTGGTGAATCCGCTGGAGACCAAACCGGCCGCGACCACCGATCCGCGCGGACTCAGCTACGGCGACGCCATCACCGGCGTGCAGCAGGCGCTCTACTCCGACGACTTCTGGAAGGTGCTCACCCTCGGCCTGTCCGAATTGCGGGACGGGCGTGGCGACATGCTGCTGAAGCTCTCCGATCTGTACGACGGTCGCCGCGACGATGGCAACTACGACAACACGCAGGAGGCGTTCAACGCCATCCGCTGCGTCGACGATCCGCCGATCAACGATCGTGCGGTGGCGGGCCGACAGGACGCCGAATATCGCAAGGCGGCACCGTTCCTGGACGACGGCCGCGGCACCGGTGCCGCACCGCTGGAGGTGTGCGCGGTCTGGCCGGTGCCGAACACCAGCACACCGCACAAGGTTTCGGCACCGGGTCTGCCGAAGACGGTGGTGGTCTCGACTACCGAGGATCCCGCGACGCCGTATCAGGCCGGTGTCGATCTGGCCAACCAGCTGGGCGCCGCACTGATCACCTACCGGGGTACCCGACACACCGCGGCACTGGTCGCCGGTGATCAGTGCCTGGACGACGCGGTGATCTCCTACCTCGTCGATCTGAAGGTCCCGGAGGCCGCTCTGACCTGCTGAATCCTCTGACTACAAGACGACCTTGTGTCCCGTGCGAATCATTCGGAATGACGAGATTGCAATCCCTGAGCGCGGATGTAACACGGATTTAACGCCGGATGCTTACGCTCGGCGACATGGATCGCCAGAAGGAATTCGTGCTGCGGACGCTCGAAGAACGGGATATCCGCTTCGTGCGTCTCTGGTTCACCGATGTGCTGGGCTATCTGAAGTCCGTTGCCATCGCTCCGGCGGAGCTAGAGGGTGCCTTCGAAGAGGGCATCGGCTTCGACGGCTCGGCCATCGAGGGCTTCGCCCGGGTGTCCGAGGCCGATATGGTGGCGCGGCCGGATCCCTCGACCTTCCAGGTGCTGCCGTGGTCGACGAGTAAGGGCCACCAGCACTCCGCACGCATGTTCTGCGATATCACCATGCCCGAGGGTTCGCCGTCCTGGGCCGACCCGCGCCACGTGCTGCGGCGTCAGCTCAACAAGGCCGGTGACGTCGGGTTCAGTTGCTACGTGCATCCGGAGATCGAATTCTTCCTGCTGGAGAACGGCCCGCAGGACGGCTCCATGCCGACCCCGGCCGATTCCGGCGGCTTCTTCGATCAGGCCGTGCACAATTCGGCACCCAACTTCCGTCGCCACGCCATCGACGCGCTCGAGTCGATGGGCATCTCGGTGGAATTCAGCCACCACGAGGGCGCTCCGGGGCAGCAGGAGATCGATCTGCGCTACGCCGACGCGCTGTCCATGGCCGACAACGTGATGACCTTCCGCTACCTGATCAAGGAAGTGGCCATCGACGAGGGCGTGCGTGCGACCTTCATGCCCAAGCCGTTCGCCCAATACCCGGGCTCGGCCATGCACACCCATATGAGCCTGTTCGAGGGTGAGGCCAACGCCTTCCACGACCCGGACGATCCGATCAACCTCTCGGAGACCGCGCGGGCGTTCATCGCGGGCATCCTGGAGCACGCCTCGGAGATCAGCGCGATCACCAACCAGTGGGTGAACTCCTACAAGCGCCTCATCCACGGCGGCGAGGCGCCGACCGCGGCCTCGTGGGGCCGGTCCAACCGCTCCGCTCTGGTGCGGGTGCCGATGTACACCCCGAACAAGGCATCCTCGCGTCGCGTCGAGATCCGCAGCCCAGATTCGGCCTGCAACCCCTACCTGGCCTTCGCCGTGCTGCTCGCGGCCGGTCTGCGTGGCATCGAGAAGGGCTACACGCTGCCGCCGGAGGCCGAGGACGACGTGTGGTCGCTGACCGCTGCCGAGCGGCGCGCCATGGGCTTCCGCGAGTTGCCCGGCACGCTCGACGAGGCGCTGCAGTCGATGGAGCGCTCGGAGCTGGTCGCCGAGACGCTCGGTGAGCACGTCTTCGACTTCTTCCTGCGCAATAAGCGCCGGGAATGGGCGGACTACCGCAGTCAGGTGACTCCGTTCGAGCTGAAGGAGTACCTCGGCCTCTAGTCGGTTAAACCGGCGCGTCGGCTACATTTACGACTCTTTCCACCCTGCCCGGGTGGAAACGGAAGATCGGCCAACTAAGTTGGACTTATGGTTCGGCCGCCGTCTGCTCGTTCAGCTGTCCCCGGTGTCGGTCGGCTCGGCTTGCTCGAGCCGACCGCCGCCGCCTCGTTACGAGAGTTGGCCTGGGACAATATCGACAGCATTCCGGTGCTGTGGGCGCTGTCTCGCGCGCCCGATGCCGACCTCGCACTGCTGACGCTGACGCGGTTGCAAGCCGTGCTGGGCGAGGGCTGGTCCGAGCTCGATTCGACGCTGCGGGGCGATACCGCCTTGCGCGGTAGGCTTTTCGCGCTCATCGGATCGTCGAGCGCGTTCGCTGATCATCTGGTCGCCGACCCGGCCGCGTGGCGAATTCTGCTGCGGGACAAGCTACCCGCGCGCGAGGAGCTGATCGCGGACCTGTTGGCGGCGGTGCGGGCCGTACCGGCCGAGAGTCCACACGCGGATGCCGTGCTGTACCGGGCAGAGCTATCCGGTCCTGACGCAATTGCGCTGCTGCGCAAGCGATATCGCGATCAGCTGATGCTCTTGGCCGCGCTGGATCTGGCGGCCACCGTGGAGAACGAGCCGGTACTGCCGTATCAGGTGGTCGGCCGCCATTTGACGGATCTCGCCGACGCCGCGTTGACCGCCGCGCTGGCGGTGGCGGTGGCCCGGGTCTGCAAGGACGTGCCGGTGCCGGTACGGCTCGCCGTGCTCGCCATGGGGAAGAGCGGTGCGTGCGAACTCAACTACGTCAGCGATGTCGATGTCGTCTTCGTGGCCGAGCCGGCCGATGCCACCGCCACCCGGTTGGCCGCCGAGATGATGAGCGTGGGCAGCGCGGCCTTCTTCGAGGTCGATGCGGCGCTGCGGCCCGAGGGCAAGGCAGGCGCGCTGGTGCGCACCTTGGATTCGCATATGGCGTACTACAAGCGCTGGGCCAGAACCTGGGAGTTCCAGGCACTGCTCAAGGCGCGGCCGATGACCGGCGATCTGGCGCTGGGGGACCAATATCGCGCCGCGCTGATGCCGATGGTGTGGACCGCCTCCGAGCGCCCCGACTTCGTCGCCGATGTACAGGCGATGCGGCGTCGGGTGGAGGATCTGGTACCCGCCGATCTGCGCGAGCGCGAACTCAAACTCGGCCACGGCAGCCTGCGCGATGTCGAATTCGCCGTGCAGCTCCTGCAATTGGTGCACGGTCGGGTGGATGAGACGCTGCATGTGCAGGGCACCGTGGAAGCGTTGACGGCATTGGCCGCGGGCGGGTACGTCGGTCGCGACGATGCCGCGAACCTCACCGCCTCCTACGAATTCCTGCGCCTGCTCGAACACCGGCTGCAATTGCAGCGGCTCAAGCGCACCCACACCCTGCCCGCCGCCGATGACGAGGAGGGCATGCGCTGGTTGGCCCGTGCGGCCCATATCCGCCCGGACGGACGGCAGGACGCGGTCGGCGTGCTGCGCACCGAGATTCGCCGGAATGCCGTGCGGGTGCGGCGATTACACGCCAAACTCTTCTATCGGCCACTGCTCGAATCGGTGGTCAAGATGGATCCCGACGCGCTGCGGCTGAGCCCGGACGCGGCGATCCGGCAGTTGGCGGCGCTGGGCTATGCGGCGCCGGAAAACGCGCTCGGCCATCTGAAAGCGCTCACCGGCGGGGTATCGCGCAAGGGCCGAATTCAGGCGCTGTTGTTGCCGACGCTGCTCGAATGGCTCGGGGACACACCGAATCCCGATGCCGGACTGCTCGCCTACCGGCGGGTCTCGGAGGGGCTGGCCGATCAGATCTGGTTCCTGCGCGAATTGCGCGACGAGGGCGCGATCGCACAGCGGTTGATGATCGTGCTCGGCTCCTCGGAATATCTGCCGGATCTGCTGATCAATGCGCCGGACACGATTCGGATGTATGCCGACGGTCCGGGCGGGCCGCAATTGCTCAGCCCGCAGCCGGAAGACGTCGCGCGCGGGATCCTCACCGCCGCGGCGCGTTATGACGATCCGAAACGTGCTGTAGCCGCAGCCCGTTCGCTGCGCAGGCACGAATTGGCGCGGGTGGCCTCAGCCGATCTGCTCGGCATGCTGGACGTGCCGCAGGTGTGCCGGGCGCTGTCCACGGTATGGGTCGCGGTGCTGGAAGCCGCACTGCGCGCGGTGATCCGGGCGAGTGAGGCCGAGCTGGGGGCACCGGCACCGGCCGATTTCGCCGTGATCGGCATGGGTCGATTGGGCGGTTTGGAACTCGGCTACGGCTCCGATGCCGATGTGCTCTTCGTCTGCGATCCGCGTCCCGGCGTGGACGAGACCAAGGCTGTGAAGTGGGCGGTCGGCATCGCCGAAAAGGTGCAGCGGTTGCTCGGTGCACCGAGTACCGATCCGCCGCTGCAGGTCGACGCGGGGTTGCGTCCGGAGGGCCGCAACGGCGCGCTGGTACGCACGCTGGCCGCCTATGCCGCCTACTACGAGCAGTGGGCGCAGCCGTGGGAGGTGCAGGCTTTGTTGCGCGCGCATCAGGTGGCCGGGGACCAGGACCTCGGCGTCCGGTTCCTGCACATCATCGATAAGGTGCGTTATCCCGAGGGCGGGGTATCGGCCGAGGCGGTGCGCGAAATCCGCCGGATCAAGGCCAGGGTGGATGCCGAACGCCTGCCGCGCGGTGCGAATCCGGCGACTCACACCAAACTCGGGCGCGGTGGCCTCGCCGATATCGAATGGACCGTGCAGCTGCTGCAGCTGCGCCACGCCCACGATGTGCGCGCACTGCACAACACCTCGACGCTGCAATCCCTTGATGTCATCGAGCAGACCAAATTGCTTGCGGTCGAAGATGTTTCGCTTTTGCGCGAAGCCTGGATCGCCGCGACAAAGGCGCGCAACGCGCTGGTGCTCGTGCGTGGCAAACCGGCCGATCAACTACCTGGCCCTGGCCGTCTACTATCGGCCGTCGCGCGGGTCGCGGGGTGGCCGAATGATGACGGCAGCGAGTTCCTGGACAACTACATGCGCGTCACGCGGCGGGCGAAAGCGGTGGTGGAGCGTGTCTTCGGGGGCTGAGGTCGTTCAGGGCAGCGTGATACCGGCGCGGTCGGCGCGTTTCTGTCCCCATTCGTAGAGGGCGGTGAGGACCGGGACCAGGCTCCAGCCTTCCTCGGTCAGGTCGTATTCGCGGCGACACCACTCGATATCGCCCTGCGCGACGTGGGTATCGACACCTTCGCCATCGCCGGCATCGCCATGGAGGTCGGCATCGAACCCACCGTCCGGCACAGCCTGGACCTGGGCTATCTGCCCATTGTGGTGACCGACGCGTGCGGCGCCGGCCATCCGGCCGTGGCCGAACGATCCTTGGCCACACTGGCTTTCGCTGGTGGTTCGCTCACCACGGACGCCGCCGTACTCGTCGAGCGGATACACCGCCACTGAGCGGGAGCCGCGCCGGACCGACCCCCGTCAGCACCTGGAACCGGCGCACGAATTCCCGCAGCGCAGTGCGGTCCTCATCGTCGGGCGGTCGGTACCCCCGCTCGGCGGTGACCGATACCGTGCTCCCCGCGCGCACTCGCAATTCATCCCAACACCACGGCAGAACTGGTGTCAGCACGGTGTGCCCATTGCAGGTCACGGTGATCCGCGAGGTGAACCGGCCCGCGGTGTGGGCGAGATCTTCGGCGGCGTCGGCGGTGAGCGCACCCGGCGACGTGAACTCCTCCACATACATAGCGACCACCTCCACTGTCTTCCGTCCAGTGTAGGAGGGCCGCGCTATCCGCACAGGATCTGCACAATCGCCGCACCTGGTCTCCATGGCCGCCGGATAGGGTCGGCGCATGCGTAAATGGGTGGACCGGGTGCTATTCGGGTTGGGGTGGTGTGCCCTCGGAGCGGGCGTGCTCGGGATCGTGCTGCATTTCGGGACGTGGCGGCGGCAGGTTTTGGTGCTGTTGGCGACTGGAGCGTCGTATTTGATGCTCGGGGCGGTGCTGGGGCTGGTGTTGTTCCTGATCGCACGGGGCTGGAAGAGTGCGGCGGCGGCCGGGGTGATCGTCGCTGCGGTGTTGTGGACGCAGGTACCGATGTTCGTGCCGGAACGGCAGGCGGCGAGTGGGCCGGAAGTTTCGGTGATGCAGTCGAATCTGTTGATCGGGGAGGCGGATGCGGCGGCGGTGGTTCGGGCCGTGCGGGAGCACGATGTCGAGGTGCTCACCGTTGACGAGTTGACGCCGCAGGTCGAGCAGCGACTCGCGGCAGCCGGGATCGAAGAGTTGCTGCCACATCAGTTCCTCCAGGCCCGTGGGAACGCTAACGGCACCGGGATCTACAGCCGATATCCGTTGCGGGACACCAAGAAATACGACGACTTCTGGATGAACAATCTGTCCGCCACCATGGACCATCCACAGCGCGGACCGGTCGCGGTGTTCGCATTCCATCCGGTGCCGCCCTCGGTCGACTTCCTGGCGTGGAGTTCGGAACTCGACCGGATTCGCGAAATACTGGACGCGCAACAGGGTCCCGCGATCGTCGGCGCGGATTTCAATGCCACCCGCGATCATTCGGCATTCCGTGCGCTGCTGCGCGGACGGTTCGTCGCCGCGGCGGATCAGGCGGGTGCGGGGCCGCTGCTCACCTATCCCGCGGACCGCCGGTGGGGTCCGGTGATCGGCATCGACCACATTCTGGTCGCCGACGGCACGGCGGCGGAGGTCCGCTCGCTGAGCATTCCCGGATCGGACCATCGCGCGTTACTGGCACAGGTGCGCTTGAACGCCTGACGGAGCGAATGCGCTCAGACGTATACGTGCGCAGGGGTTTCTGCTGATCGCTCGACGGGCAGACCAGACGAGGCGCGCACCCATCGGGTCGGGTTCGCCGAGGACGTCGGCTCCCGGGCAAGGACTCCCGAACATCGCCGAGCTAGCCCTGATCCCATCACCTGTGCACACCGTGCAGCACCCCCGACGTACAGATACAGATCGCGCCAACGTCGCCGGAGCGGGCGGTTTCCCTTCGCACGGTCATATCGGACGACCGCGGGAGAGCCGTAGTGGCCGCAGCAGCGGTGCTTCGCGCGGGCATTGGAAACCAGTCGGACTCCTGAGATATCAACTACCCATTCCTGGGACTACAATCGGGGAAACTGTCGAATGGCTGTACTAGCGTTCCTGGAGTCGCGACGCTTGCGACAGGCCGGAGTTGGAAGTAGTCGAAGGGAAAGTCATGGGCCAGCCGTTGCGTGCGTTGATGCTCGCCGCCATTGCCGGATTGGGAACGATCGCTGTCAGCTCTTGCGGCACCGTCGAGCCGACCCACAGCGAGGACAGCGCCACCTTGCCGCAGCAGATCGCCTCGATTCGGTTGGATATGGACGCCGGGGGCGTCACCGTCGAGGGCCGTGCGGACGCGGGCCCGGTCGCGCTGAAGCGGAATTTCAGCTACCACGGCGCAAAACCGTCCGATGTCACCTATCGGGTAGACAACGGGCAGTTGGTGCTCGGCGGCTGCGGCCAGGACTGCGCGGTGACCTACACGCTGACGGTACCCGCGAACCTGCCGGTGAGCGGCACCACCACCACCGGCGTGATCACACTGTCGAATGTGGGCAGCGTCGATGTGTCCACCCACGACGGCCAGGTGCGGCTGGACACCGTCGCCGGCCCGGTCAAGGTCGAGACGACCAATGGCCGGATCCAGGGACAGGCGATCAACGGCAGCAAGGTCGAGGCGAAGACCAGCAATGGCAGCATCGATCTCACCCTGGCGGCGGCGCAGGACGTGCGGGCCGAAACCACCAACGGGTCCATCGATCTGGTCGTGCCGAATGGCAGCTACCAGGTATCAGCCGAAACCACCAACGGCCGCAAGAACGTTGACGTTCCTAGCACCCCGGCGGGCCGATATCACCTCGACATGCGCACCTCGAACGGTCAAATCACGGTCAAATCGGCCTGATTCGCGTGACACCGAAAGGTCGAGGCCTCGACCTTTCGGTACCATCCCTCAGCCACGGGGCCGAGTTGCCGCTGAGCGTGACTGTCCCCGCCACTGGACCGCACGGACCGAGTCCTCGACGGCGAGCAGACCTGCCTGACGAAATACCGCTAGCGCGGCTCAGTCGTCCGCTACGTGGGCCTGCAGCCATTCCACGACATCGGAGAGCACCTTGTCCTGTTCGGGTTCATTGAAGACCTCGTGGTAGAGGCCCTCGTAGCGGATCACCGTGAGGTCCTTCGAGCCCGCGGCGCGCTCGATCAGATCGGTGCTCGACGGTGCGGCGATGGCATCGGCGGTGCCATGCAGCACCAGCAGCGGCACGGTCAGCTTGTCCAGACGGCTCTTGACGAATTCGGTGGCGCTGAGTATCTCCATACCGGTGCGGGCCGGGAGCTTGCCGCGGAAGACCAGCGGATCATTGTCGTAGGCGCGGATCACGTCGGGATCGCGGCTGATCATCGACGAATCCAGTTTCAGCACACCGAGATTCGGCGCGAACCGGGACAGTAGCGGGCCCGCCAGGCGCTGCAGCGGATTGCCGACGGCGATATCCAGCGGCGGTGCCGACAAGACGATGCCGTCGACGTCGATGGGCGCCCGGACCGCAAGATACACCGTGATCAGGCTGCCCATCGAATGCGCGAGCAGGAACCGCGGCACATCCGGATGTTCGCGGCTCGCGATCTTCAGCATCTCCGCGACATTGTCGGCCGCACCCGCCATCGAACCGATATTCGCATTATTGCCCGCCGACTTGCCGTGGCCGAGATGGTCGAGTGCATAGACGGCGAAACCGTTGTCCGCCAGGCGCTTTCCAACATGGGCATAGCGACCGGAATGTTCGGCGACGCCGTGCACGAGCACGATCACCGCGCGCGCGGTGGTGCCGGGAAGCCATGCGCGCCAAGCGATTCGGCTGCCGATGCCATCGAATTCACCCGTGGTGCCCGGGGTCGGCTCGGGGGACTCGCCGGCCTTCGGATCGGTTGTCATGCATCGGCTCCTCGGGTATGTGGCGGCGCCGCGAGCTGATCGATCAGCCGCCGATTGAACTCGATGAGCCGAGCGTAGTTCACCAGGGAGATGCGCTCGTCGGTTCCATGGATCGTTTCCACATCGGCCTGACTCAGCAGGATGGGGGCGAAATTGCAGCGGGTCGCGGCGAGATCGTCGTAGTGTCGGGAATCGGTGGCGCCGGGGACGATGCCGGTGGTCACCGCGATGCCCGGGACGACGGACTTGGCCAGGCCCGCGATCATGTCGAACGCCGGGCCGGGTGGTTTGCCGGGGGAGGGCTCGGAGGTCATGCCGACGAGTTCGATCCGCACCTGTGCATCGCGCACCACTGTGCGGCAGTGTTCGAGCACCGATGCGACCGAATCGCCGGGCAGGATGCGGAAATTCACCAGGGCCTCGGCCTGCTGTGGCAGCACGTTGGGTTTGATGCCGCCGCGGATGACCGTCGGCGCGGTCGTGGTGCGCACCAGCGCCTCGGTTTGCGGACGGGCCGCGAGTATCCGGGTGATCACCGGCGTGGCCAGTCCGGCGAATCGGAGCAGGCGGCGGCGATAGTCGGGCATGACTTGCCGCAACCTGGTGACCATGTCGGACACCACCGGTGTCAGCCGCAGCGGCATCGGATGGTCCTGAATCCGGCCCACCGCGCGGGCGATCTGTCCGACCGCGGTCTGTGCGCCGGGCATGGAGGAATGTCCGCCCACCGCTGACACCGAAAGGCGAACGGTCGCATAGCCTTTCTCGCCCACCATGATCGAGGCCACCGGCCGGTCGATATCCTCGGCGATGCCGTCGAGAATGACACCGCCCTCGTCGAGCAGGAGATCCGCGTGCACACCGGATTCGCGCAACCGCCGCGCCATGTGCACCGCGCCGTGATCCCCGAACACCTCCTCGTCGTGTCCGAATGCCAGATAGATGGTGTGCCGGGGGCGAATTCCCGCGGCGAGTGCGGATTCGACCGCCTCCAGAATCGCGATCAACCGACTCTTGTCATCGATTGCCCCGCGGCCCCAGATGAATTCGTCATCCACCACGCCCGCGAACGGAGGATGCGTCCACCGCTGCAGATCATCGACCGGCACGACATCCTGATGGGCGAGCAGAATCGCCGACACCCGATCCGGTTCGACGCCCGGCCAGCGATAGAGCCTGCTGTGCCCGAACCGTTCCAATTCCAGTTCGGCGTGGACCAGGGGGAACGACTGTTCCAGGTGCGCGCCGAGCCGGACGAATTCGGCATCGCTGGGTTCGGTATCGCTGGCTGCGGGCTCGGCGGTATCCGGTGGCTCGTGGGAAATCGTCGCGCAGCGCAGGGCCTGTGCGAGGCGTTCGGCGACGTGCGTGTCGACGACCACCGGCGTGGTGTGGGTCGGCGCGGCGTTACCTGTCATCATCGCGGACCGGTCTCATTCGGCAAATTCATCGGCATCACTGCATTGTTCAACACGTCGGGCCCGAGTGCGCGGACCTTCTGGTCACGCCACTTCGACCAGGCCTCGCTGGTGCCGCCGGTGAGGTCGGGGGTACGCGCGGTGCCGAGCAGGGGTAGGTCGAGGCGGGCGGCGAGGACATTGACCTGGGCATTTGCGGCGGCATGGGACCAGACATCGTCGACGACATCGGTGATCCGGACGCCGAGGCGGTGTCCGGCGTTGATCGGCCAGTCCTGCGCCAGCATTCTGATATCGGCGGTGTCGGCGACCGGAGCGATGCCGCGGGTAATGATGGTTCCGCGGCCGTCGGGAGCGATATCGAACAGTTCGACCGCGACCGTCGCGGTCGGCGGACCGGACAGGCGCATCGTTGCCGTCGGAATTCCGGAGATGTGCGCAGTGGTGCTCAGCGGTTCGGAAATGGACCAGATCTCGCGATCGGGTCCGGGAAGCAGGCCGCGATCGGTATAGGTGCCGGTGCGCAGGTCGATCGGAATGCGGCGCGAATCCGTTGGCGGCCAGGCGGTTTCGGAGCGCCAGCCGCCATCGAACTGACCGACCGTGATGCGCGGGCCTGGCACCTCGATATCGCGCCCGGCGACATGCTTATCGAAGTAGGCGAGTAGTTGGGTATCGAAATCCGGTGCGCCGCAGTTGCTGTCGCAATCGCTGTGACCCCATTGGCCGAACCAGGCCCGGTGATCGCCGGGGCCGAGCGCATTCCAGACGTCGAAAATGCGGTACGCCCTGGTGTTGTTATCGAGAAAGCCCTGGCCGACGAATAGCGGAATGGTATTGCCGCGCAGCTGTTCGGTGAGATCGCGTTCGCGCCAGAAGGGGGTGGTCCGGTCATGATTGGTGGTGTTCGCCGCGAGTTGCTCGTAGCACTCGGTCGATATCTGAACGGCGTTGGACTGGTATTCGGGGGAGTCGTCGAGGCGGCCGGGTGTGGAGGCGATGAGCAGATGTTCGAAACCCGTCATTTCGGCTGGGCGAATGCCCTGGTCGGTAACCGGTTTGCCGGAAAACTTCCAGGCAACACCCTGCATGTACATATACGAGTACGGGTCGACATCCGGTCCGAATGCCGCGACGGCGGCCAGGCCCGCGGGTTTGGCGGCCAGCGCCATCATCCCGGTCCATGCCTCGTAGGAGGTGCCGATCATGCCGACCCGGCCGGTCGACCACGGCTGCCCCGCTGCCCACTCCACGGCGGTGGCCGCATCCGAGCGTTCGCCAGGTCCGCCGAAATCCGGACATCCGGACGAGCCGCCGTAGCCGCGCAGATCCACGATGACGTAGGTATAACCCGCGTTCAGGAACATCGCGACGTGCAGGTCGTCCGTGGACGGCCCGTCCTCGATCCGCGGCATGCTCAGATAAGCGGTATGTGAGCGATACGGGCTCACGGTCAGTACCACCGGAGTGCGAGTATCCGCGGAGATGCCCGGTGGCCGCAGGATATCGGCGTGCAGCCGGGTGCCGTCCGGCGCGGTGATGAAGCTCTGCGACCACTGGAACGGCACACCGACCGGCTCTGCTGCCGTCACCGGCGCCAGCACCCCGAGCACCAGCAGAACCCCGGCCAACCCACGCAACAGCGCCGAACCCACAGTCACCCGAGAACTATCGACCGCTGCTGGGCGATTGTCCAGCCCCCGGAACCGGGGGTGTTGCTCAGCGTTCCGCGGTCGAACCGAGGACCGGCTTCAGATCCAGCACCGGAGTGCCGTCGATCGCTTCCAAACCGTGCACAGTAAGCGTGGCCCCAGCAATATCGGCGATCGTGACCCGATGCAGCCCGATCGGATTCGGCCGATGCGGGGCGCGGGTCGCGAACACCCCCGTGACCTGGCGGCTACGATCGCCCCGCGGATGCACCGCGAGCACCTCCCGATCCGCCTGGTGCAACCTGGTGAACACCAATACCTGATCGCCGGGCCGCAAACCCGCCGTGCCCGCGGCGACGTCGGGGTCGAGCACGATCTCGGCGGGCGGTGCGCCTTCGTCGCCTTGCTTCGGCGCATCCGCCGGATCGGTCAGCGGCGAACGCACCCGGCCGATCGGGCGCACGTCATAGGTTTCGGAAGACATGGGTCGATCCTCGCAAGTCGCCTCGATGACGGCTGTATGAGGCCGAACACATTCCCGTCGGTGTGCTCGACCGTTGCGATCCGCTTCCACCGCCGACCTTCGTCGGGCTGCCGGGTCACTTCGGCATCGGCCTCGACCAGGGTGCTCAGCCACTTCTCGTGTCCTCGACGGTCCGGTCGCCGACTCGGCCGGTCATACCTTTTCGTCGCCATTCGGGTCGGGCCGGGGTTGCCACCCGATAGCCGATTCGAGGAGCACCGCACGCATCGGCTCGCGTATCGCATGCTCGGCTCCGGCAGTGCGGCCGATGACGCAGCCGAGAGACCTGGCTGCGGCTCAGCTGCGAGATTGCACGCCCGCATGCGGCGGGCGCCCGTTGCTCGCGAGGTGGCGGGCTATTCGTGTTTGCTCTCGACAGGGCGAAGGTTGTACTAGGCCAATAAGATTCGACTGGTGTCGCAGGCGGCGCGGCGAATGATCTGGTCAGTGCAAGTCCCCGGGGGGAATACGAGCGAGCCGGCCACCCGACGTGCCACTATTCTGTGAGCATGGCAGTAGGCAAGGGCGGCACGCCGTCGAAGGAAGCGAAGGCCGCGGCGAAGGCGGCCCGCAAGCAGCAGTCGAAAGAACGCCGCCAGCAGCTCTGGCAGGCGTTCCAGATGCAGCGCAAGGAAGACAAGCTGCTGCTGCCCTTGATGATCGGCGCCGTCGTCGGCATCACGGTCGTATTCCTGGTGGTCGGCCTGATCTTCGGGCTGCAGTGGTTCCTGCTGCCGCTCGGTCTGCTGCTCGGCGTGCTCGTCGCGTTCATCATCTTCGGTCGCCGCGTGCAGCGGAATGTCTATGCCAAGGCCGAGGGCCAGGCGGGTGCGGCGGCCTGGGTGCTGGACAACCTGCAGGGCAAGTGGCGGGTCAGCAGTGGCATCGCCGCGACCACCCAGCTGGACGCGGTGCATCGGGTGATCGGCCTGCCCGGCGTCATCCTGATCGGCGAGGGTTCCCCGCAGCGGCTGAAATCGCTACTGGCACAGGAGAAGAAGCGTACCGCGCGACTCATCGGCGACACCCCGATCTACGACATCGTCATCGGTAACGACGAGGGGCAGATTCCGCTGAAGGAGCTGCAGAAGCACCTCACCAAGCTGCCCCGCAATATCGATACCAAGCGCATGGATCTCATCGAAGGCCGGTTGACCGCGCTGAGTTCGCGCAGTGGTCCCGCACTGCCCAAGGGGCCGATGCCCGCGGGCGCCAAGATGCGCGGGGTGCAGCGCAGCCTCCGCAGGCGCTGACACCGGGCTGCCGAAAGGCCCGTATCCCACATCGTGGGATACGGGCCTTTCGTTATTTCTGGCTGACTTCCAGGTATCGCCGCAGGTTACCGTGGGATTTACGGCATGGGCGCCGAATTTGTCGGAAAGAAATTTCCGTAAGTGGGAACAGGATCGCCGCTTCTAACCTTTAAAAGATCGATGAGCAGTTATAACTGCTCGCCGAACAAGACGAATAGGGAGAGACACCATGACCGCCGTACGCCACAACACTGTCGAGATCCAGGGCCAACGCGTCTTCTATCGAGAGGCGGGCGATCCGGCCAAGCCGGCCCTCGTGCTACTGCACGGCTTCCCGAGCAGCTCCGCCATGTTCCGCAACCTGCTGCCCTCGTTGGCCGAGGACTGCCACCTGATCGCACCCGACCACATCGGATTCGGCCAGTCGGCCATGCCCGCGCTCGACGAATTCGAGTACACCTTCGACAAACTCACCGAGATCACCCTCGAACTGCTCGACACCCTCGGACTCGACCGGTTCGCGCTCTACATTCAGGACTACGGCGCACCCATCGGCCTGCGCATCGCCTCGCGCCAGCCCGAACGCGTCACCGCGATCATCACGCAGAGCGGCAACGCCTACCTGGAGGGCTTTACCCCGTTCTGGGATGTGCTCTTCGCGCACGCCAGCGATCGCGTCACCCACGAACCGGCGGTACGCGAACTGCTCACCGCCGAGGCCACGAAATGGCAGTACACGCACGGTGTGCCTGCCGACCGCCTCGCACTCGTGAGCCCCGACACCTGGACCCTGGATCAGCACTACCTGGACCGGCCGGGCAACAAGGAGATCCAGCTCGAACTGTTCTACGACTACAAGAACAATCTGGACGGCTATCCCGCCGTCCAGAAATACTTCGCCGAGCACCGTCCGCCGGTGCTGATCACCTGGGGTGAGCACGACGAGATCTTCGGCGCCGAAGGGGCGCGCGCCTACCTGCGCGATCTTCCTGATGCCGAACTGCACCTGCTCGACGCAGGGCATTTCGCGCTGGAAACCCACGGCGCGGAGATCGCGGCGCCGATCCGCGACTTCCTCGCTCGTACGCTCGGCTGATCCGAGCCTCCGAACACGAACGCCGCGCCCAGGTCATACCACCCCGGGCGCGGCGTTCGTGTTCCGGAGCGGCTCGCGAATCAGCGCGCGCGGACGACCGCAGTGCCGGTGGCGCGGTCGTGCATGCCGCGGCCGTCGGCATCGGTGAACAAGGCGGGTACCACGAATACCAGCAGGACTTGACGGGCCAGAGCGCGGACGAAACCGACCGCGACGGGCGCGTCGACACGCACCACGCGCAGCCGCAGGAAGTACTGGCCGGGCGTGTACCCGAACAACGACACCGCGACGACCCCGATCACGAACCAGACGAGCAGGTTGGGAGTCGTGAGTGCACTCACAATCGCCTCGAAATTCGAGGGGCGCGGCTCCCCGGCCGGAATATGCATCCCGCCGATGATCTTGTCCGGGTTCGGCCGCACAATGATCGCGGTCACACCGAGCGAGATGAACCAGTCCACCACGAGTGCGACGATGCGCCGTAACATGCCGACCAGCGACCCTGCACCCGAGCGCGGCAGACCCAGGTGCTGACCGGGGAACTCGGGGGTTGCCGGATCGCCCGGGTCCGCCGGAGGTCCGGAGAGCCAGGATCCGCTGATGCGCGCCATGACCCCCAGGATAGGCCGCTACGACCGGTCGTAGGACATCGCATTAACCGAGCTGACCTCGACGGGCGCTGCTGCGGACGGCACGATTACCATGCTGTTCGAGCCCAGGTGGCCTTCGCCACCCGCCCAGCCGCACGTGTAACACGGGTGAAACACAGCCTTGATAGCTGGGAAACACCGCGTCCATACCGTCTGGACGCGACGAGCCCATGCAATCGACACTGGCTGGGAACCGATCCGTAAGGAGAACAAGTGACGTTCAGCACGGCCGACGAGGTCATCAAGCACATGAAGGAAGAGGATGTCGAATACGTCGACATCCGCTTCAGCGATCTTCCTGGTGTGCAGCAGCACTTCTCGATCCCCGCGAAGGCTTTCACCGCTGACCTCGCTGAGGAAGGGCTAGCGTTCGACGGCTCATCCGTCCGTGGCTTCCAGTCCATCGACGAGTCGGACATGCTGCTGCTCCCCGACTTCAGCACGGCTCGGCTGGACCCGTTCCGCGCGGCCAAGACGCTGAACCTCAACTTCTTCGTGCACGACCCGTTCACCCTGGAGGCCTACAGCCGCGACCCGCGTAACGTCGCGCGCAAGGCGGAGGAGTACCTGCGCTCGACCGGCGTCGCCGACACCGCGTACTTCGGCGCCGAGGCGGAGTTCTACATCTTCGACTCGATCCGCTACGACTCGGCCATGAACGGCGCCTTCTACGAGATCGAGTCGATCTCGGGCTCCTGGAACACCGGCAAGCAGTTCAACCCGGACGGCACCCCCAACCGCGGCTACAAGGTCCGCAACAAGGGCGGCTACTTCCCGGTCGCGCCGTACGACCACTACGTCGACCTGCGCGACAAGATCTCGACCAACCTGCAGAACGCGGGCTTCGAACTCGAGCGCGGCCACCACGAGGTCGGTACCGCCGGTCAGGCCGAGATCAACTACAAGTTCAACACCCTGCTGCACGCGGCCGACGATCTGCAGCTGTTCAAGTACATCGTCAAGAACACCGCGTGGGCCGAGGGCAAGACCGTTACCTTCATGCCGAAGCCGCTGTTCGGCGACAACGGCTCGGGCATGCACGTGCACCAGTCGCTGTGGAAGGACGGCAAGCCGCTGTTCCACGACGAGGCCGGTTACGCGGGCCTGTCGGACCTGGCGCGCCACTACATCGGCGGCATCCTGCACCATGCGCCGTCGCTGCTGGCGTTCACCAACCCGACCGTGAACTCCTACCACCGCCTGGTCCCGGGCTACGAGGCCCCGATCAACCTGGTGTACTCGCAGCGCAACCGCTCCGCCGCGGTCCGCATCCCGGTCACCGGCAACAACCCGAAGGCCAAGCGCATCGAGTTCCGCGCGCCCGACTCCTCGGGTAACCCGTACCTGGCCTTCGCCGCCATGATGATGGCCGGCCTGGACGGCATCAAGAAGAAGATCGAGCCGAAGGCTCCGGTCGACAAGGACCTCTACGAGCTCCCGCCGGAGGAGGCCAAGGGCATCCCGCAGGCCCCCACCAGCCTGGCCTCGGTCATCGACCGCCTCGAGCAGGACCACGACTACCTGACCGAAGGCAATGTCTTCACCCCGGACCTCATCGAGACCTGGATCAACCTCAAGCGCGAAAACGAAATCGCGCCGGTGAACCTGCGCCCGCACCCGTACGAGTTCGAGCTGTACTTCGACGTGTAAGTCGTTGTAATGCTCTGACCTGCGCACGAAGGTCTATCCGACACCTTCCGTCCGCAGTAGTTGTCAGCGAGTCCATCCGTTCCGCGATCAGCACCGATCGCGGTCCGGGTGGACTTGTCTGTGTGCGGCCACAGATGCCCGTAGGTGTCGAGTGAACCGCCCCGATTTTTTGCTGGTTTGGGCCAATTCGTCAATCAGAGTCGGACCCAAAGGCAGTCGATAGGGACGGCGGTGACATTCACGTTCCTCTGGTGATTCGCTGAATCTTTTCGAGGCGTTCTCGCACGGCTCGCTCGTTCCCGCGATCAGTGGGCTGGTAGTAGTTACGCCCTGCTAGTTCGTCCGGGAGGTGCTGTTGTTGCAGGACGCCTCGGGGATCGTTGTGTGGCGACTTGTAGCCGCGGCCGAGTCCGAACAGCCTGGCTCCACGGTTGTGCGAGTGGCGCAGGTGCTGAGGGACGACACCGACGTTGCCGCGCCGAACGTCCGTGATTGCCGCGTCGATCGCGGCGATGACCGCGTTGGACTTGGGAGCGGTGGCGATGTAGATAGTGGCCTCTGCCAACGGGATTCTGGCCTCGGGGAATCCGACGAGTTGCGCTGCTTCCGCTGCGGCTACGGCGATCGGTAGGGCCTGCGGGTCAGCCATGCCAACGTCCTCCGCGGCGTGGATGACGAGCCTGCGAGCGATGAAGCGAGGGTCTTCTCCAGCTTCGATCATGCGGGCGAGGTAGTGGATCGCCGCGTCGGGGTCGGAGCCGCGCATCGACTTGATAAATGCGCTGACGACATTGTGGTGTTCGTCGCCGTCCCGGTCGTAGCGAAGCAGCGCACGATCAACGGAAGCCGACACGATCTCAGCCGTCACCAGGGGCTTGTCGTCGACATCGCGGTTCTGAGTGTTGATTCCCGCGAGGGCTGAGGCGGCAGCGGCTTCCAGCCCTATCAGTGCTCGTCGCGCGTCGCCGGAGGCAAGTTGCACGAGGGCTTCGAGCCCATCGTCGGCGAGCTCGACAGTGCTGTCGAGCCCGCGTGGATCGACGGCCGCCCGGGCCAGCAGTGTGCGTAGATCGTCGTCGGTGAGCGGTTCCAGCACCAGCAAGAGGGACCGAGACAGCAGCGGACTGACAACCGAGAACGCGGGGTTCTCGGTTGTGGCTGCGACGAAGGTTATCCAGCCGTTCTCGACCCCGGGCAGCAGTGTGTCCTGCTGCGCCTTGGTGAAGCGGTGGATCTCGTCGAGGAAAAGAACGGTTGAGACGCCGTGAAGTTCGCGGTCGCCCCGCGCCCGCTCCATGATCGTACGGACCTCCTTGACGCCCGCGGTCACGGCCGAGAGCTCAACGAACTTTCGTCCGCTGGAGTGCGTGATCGTCTGCGCCAGCGTGGTTTTGCCCGTACCTGGCGGCCCCCACATAATCACCGACACCGCGCCGGCTGCTCCCTTGGTAGCGAGCACTCGGAGCGGCGATCCAGGACGGAGCAAGTGCTTCTGCCCGACCACCTCGTCAAGAGTGTGTGGGCGCATGCGTACCGCGAGCGGAGCGGCGACTGTGCCAGGGGCCGGGCTTCTCATGACGTGCGTTACCTCTCTGATGGGTGGATGCTTCCAGCGCCGCAGATCGAGGCGCGCGCATGGCTGCACAGGGCGTCGGAACAGACGCCGAATGTTTACGGCGGAGGATCCTGGGGAGCGTATTGCCTTGTGATCCATCGGCAGATCGCCTCGACGACGTACGCTTGCTCGGCTGCATCGAGCGGGCGACCGGCAGCGATGCCGTGCCAGCGTTCCAGGCAAGTGCGGCAGCAGGTTGCGGTGGCGTGCTGCGCTACGAACACGGGATGCCCCCGGTAGGGCGTCTGGCGGCCGTCGTTACGCGGTTCGGTCGGGGCGAGCCTGCTTTCGATCAGTTCCTGAGCGTGTCTGCGCACGGTGGCGATCCCGCGCGCGTCAACGATCGCCCGATCCCGGCCACGCAGCCGGAACTTGGCGCGGAAGTGGTGTTGGCCGATCCGCTGCAACCGTGCGTCCAGCTCGTCCATCCTCACCGGCGCAGGTGCTCGATGGTGAGACCGTGCCGCGCTGCCAGTCGCCGATCCTGGTTGAACCCCATCTCCAGCGACCATGTCACCGGGTTGACTGCTGTTCGCTCCATTGCCACTCCGATCGTTGCGACTGTGTGCGCCCGGCGGCTCGGTAGCCGCCGTCCTTGACGTCGCAAAACAAGCCTTTCAACAAATCACGACACCTTGTGTCATGTTTTTTGATTGGCCGCCGAGGAACTCCCCGAACCCGGCCCAGGTCGACCTCGACCGAACTGGGCCGGACGCAGTGCACAGTTCCTCTCGGAGAACCACATCCTGTGTCGGTTGGGGTCAAGTCCACGCGACGGGAAGAACTGCTGAACACCGCACAGGCCGTCCGTGCCGAGGAACCCGAAACAGACGGTTGGGTTCGCCTGGACGTGACCTTCGAGGACCTGCGGCACGCGGTAGGCGATATGGCAACTCGACACCGACGCCGAAGTCCTCGCCCCCGACTCGTTGCGCGCCGGGCTGCGCGACCGCGCCGCCACCCTTGCCGCCCGCTACAACGGATCTCGAGATCGAGTCACGCCCAGCCGACCCACCGACACTCTGCATGGGCCGACCTACTCGGTGTATTCGGCGGCGGACTTCGGGAGCGCGAGCATTACCAGCGCGGTGCAGAGGTAGAGGCCCGCGGAGACGAGCAGGACGATACTGAGCGCGTTGCTGTAGTCGATCAGGGCCGGTGGGCCGTTCGTTGATCCGGTGGCGGTGGTGAAGAAGATCGTGCCGAGGACGGCGATGCCGACCGCGCCGCCGATCTGGTTGACGGTGGAGAGCACGCCGCCTGCGGCTCCCGCGTTCCGTCCGGGAACTCCGGCGAGGACGACGCTGACCAGGATCGGCGCGGCAAGACCGAGGCCGAGGCCGCCGATGAACAGCGCGAGCGCGAGCAACCAGTAGCCGGGGTCGCTGCCGTCCTTGACGATGAGCCAGAGCACGAGCTGAGAGACCGCGATGGCGAGCGCGCCGGCAATCAGCAGGACTCGGCCGGCCTTGGCCGCGAGGGCGACGCCAAGGCCGGAAGTGATGATCGACCCGAGCGCGTAGGGCAGGATCACTAGGCCGGTCTCCCAGGCGGGGCGGCCCGTTCCGTTCTGCAAGTACACGGAGAGGGTCAGGAAGAAGGAGCCGATGCCTCCGAAGAAGAGCACCGAGGCGCTGAGGCCGCCCGCGAAGGCTCGGATTTTCAGGAGCGCCGGGTCGAAGACGGGCTCGTTCCCGCGAGCGGCCAGACGGCGCTCGTAGGTGATGAACGCCGCAAGAACGAGGATTCCCGCAGCCAGCAGAACGTAGCTCACCCATGTCCAGCCCCACGTCTCGGTCTGGATGATCGGCAGCAGTAACAGCAGGATGCTCGAGGCCGCGAGGACGGCGCCCAAGAGGTCGAGTCGTGCGCTCGACGCGGCGCGAGATTCCGGCAAGACCTTCGCGCCGATGATGAGCGCCAGGATCGAGACGGGTACGTTGATCCAGAAGATCGTGCGCCAGCCGAGACCGAACAGGTCTGCGTCCACAAGCAGCCCACCCAGCAGGGGGCCGGCGATCGATGCGAGCCCTTGGACGGCTCCGTAGGCGCCGAACGCCTTGGCACGCTCGCCCGGAGCGAAGGAGGCGCGGATGATGCCGAACACCTGGGGAACCATGGCGCCGGCTGCGAGCCCTTGGGCGGCGCGCATACCGATGAGCATTCCTGGATCAGCGGCCAGCGCACACAGCGCGGAGGTGACCATGAACCCGGCCAACCCGATCATGAACAACCGCTTGCGACCGGACTGGTCACCCAGTCGCCCGCCGGTAATCAGACCCGCACCCAGCGCGAGGACGTAGGCCGCGATCGTCCACTGAATCTGAGCGTCGCTCGCTTCCAGGTCTTGGACGATGGCAGGGGCGGCGATGGTGACGATCGTCGCGTCGAGCAGGTCCATGAACGAGGCGAAGAGCACTACGAGCAGCGCGACGCTCGCGCCCGTTCCGGCGACGAGTGTTGGGGACGGTTGAGGGACTGTCATGCCCTCTGGGGGTTTCTGTGCAGTGGTCACGCGGGCAACAATGACAGATATAGTTGCCACCGAGTGACCACTTTATGAGAGGGATCGAGTATGGCCGACACCTCCGCACGGACCCTCAAACTGCTATCCATCTTCGGGACCGGCGCGACCCGGACAGCCGAGGAGCTGGCCTCGCGCGTCCGAGTCTCGCTACGAACGGTCCGGCGCGACATCGACACCCTCAGAGACCTCGGCTATGACATCGAGGCCGTGCGTGGTGCGGGAGGCGGCTACCGGCTCGGCCTCGCCACTCGACTCCCTCCTGTCGTCTTCGATGAGGACCAGGCCGTAGCGGCCGCAGTCGCTCTCCAAACGGTTCCGACGATCCTGTCCGGCATCCGGGAGAACGCGACTCGGGCGCTCACCACCTTGCATCAGGCGATGCCAGCACGGAGCCGCCTGCACGCCGAAGCGTTCACGGTCTCGTCGGCCCGGAACTACTGGGAGTTCCCGGCGCCGCCCATCGACGCTGAGATAGTCCGCACCATCGGCACCGCAATCAGCAGACGCCATCGCGTCCAGGTGGAGTACACCGGCGATGGCGAAGCGGTCACGCTCACTCTCGAACCACACGACCTCGTGGTCTGGGCAGCACGTTGGTATCTGGTCGCCTTCGACCCCGCAGCGGACCGATGGCGGGCCATGCGCCTCGACCGCCTCACGCTAGGCGCGCCCACGCATAAGCCCTTCGAGCGTCGCTCCGTCCCGCACGGAGACCCCGTGAACTTCGTGATGACCACGCACGACCGCGGCGATGTCGCGGCCGAATGGCAATGTCGCGGATCCGCACTGATCGCGCTACCCGCATCCCTCGTTGCGCGATTCGCCCCCGGCGGCTCCACAGTCGAGCACCACACGGACGACAGTTGTCGGCTCACACTGGGCGCTTGGTCCTGGGCAGGCATGGCAGGACTGTTTCTGACCTTCGACGCAGACATCACCGAGGTCGAGCCGATCGAACTTCGCCAGGCCATGCGTTCCATCCGCGACCGGATCAACCTGGGCGTCGGAGACGGCCCGAGCGACTGACCCACCACACTGTTGGCGCCAAGGGTGCAAAGCGATGCGCAGAGCGCATCTGGCCACTGAAGCGGCCCCTCCCGAGTCCGCTTGGGTTCTAGGGATCGTTGCAACACCGCGGCTAGACGCACCGCGCCATGAAGATTTCGCTTGTTGCGCTAATTGGTTCTGTACTAATGACTTTCGCGTTGACCGTTACCGGGCGTCTCCGATTGTGACGGCCTAGCCGACGGTGGAGATCGCCGCGCCGCGGATCGATTCGCGGGGGCGGTCGATGTTCGGGATATCGGCAAGGCAACCTAGCCCGAATCGTGCAGCGGCAGCCGAAATTCAGATCGGGAGCACCATATGGACGATCTCCCGGAGCGAGACACCACCGGAGCCGAATGCCACCACCAGCGCATACGCGATGAGCGCGTCCTCCAAGGTGGGCTGGCGAACAATTGCCCCGTGATCGCGCGAGGTGAACGGCAATGTCCACACCACCTCGATGTGGTGCGTTCCCGTCAGTGTGAATTCGCCGAGCGCATGATCGGCCTGATGTTTTTGGCCCAGCAGCACTGTACTGGAGTGCAGATTCGTCGGCAGGAGCCGCAGGATCTTGCCATCCACCTCGGCGAGCGCACGATAGGACCACCGGTGGTAGAAATACCCGCGCCCGACCGTCAACCTGATGGGGCGGTCGTTGATCGATGCCCGCAGCCGCTTGGCGTTGCGCGTACCGATAGGCACCCGCTGACGAGTGCGTGGACCGATGCGCTCGATGGTCACCACCATGGCATCGTCGAATACCGGTGTGGTGACCACTCTTTCGTCGGTCCGCGTGATCACGATCTTGCCGAAATGTTCGGTATCGACAACGAAACGTTCTGGATTGACCACCCGGCTCCTTCTCAGCCCGACTTCTTGGCCTGTTCGCGGACCGCGCCCGCCAAGGCATTCGGCATCGGCTCGTGCCGGATATACGACCGCGTGAAATCACCCGTGCCATGTGAGAGCGAGCGCAGATCTATTGCGTACCGGGTGAGTTCGAGTTCGGGCACCTCGGCGTGGATGCGGGTGCGGCCGGTGCCGTGCGGTTCGGTACCGAGGACGCGTCCGCGGCGTCCGGACAGATCGCCGAGAGCCGGACCGACGTAATCGTCGGTTACCACGATCCATACTTCGGCGATCGGTTCGAGTAGGTCGATACCGGCCGTGGTCGCGGCCTCGCGCAATGCGAGCGCACCCGCGGTCTGGAATGCGGCATCGGAGGAGTCGACCGAATGCGCCTTGCCGTCGAAGAGTGTCACGCGCATATCGACCAGCGGGTACCCGGCCGCCACCCCGCGCGCGGCCTGGGCGCGCACACCCTTCTCCACCGACGCAATGAACTGGCGCGGTACGACCCCGCCCACTACCCGGTCGACGAATTCGATGCCCGAACCACCCGACAGCGGTTCCACGTCGATCTCGCAGACCGCGTACTGTCCGTGCCCGCCCGACTGTTTGACGTGCCTGCCCTTACCGGTTGCCTTGCCCGCGAACGTTTCCCGCAGCGCGACCTTGTGATCGACCACGTCGACCTGTACGCCGAACCTGGTGCGCAGACGCTCCAGCGCGACGTCGCGGTGCGCCTCACCCAGACACCACAGCACGATCTGATGGGTATCCGGATTCTGTTCCAGCCGAACCGCGGGATCCTCGGCCACCAGCCGGGCCAAACCGCTGGAGAGCTTGTCCTCATCCGCCTTGCTGTGTGCGCGAATGGCGATGGGCAGCAGCGGATCCGGCATCTGCCAGGGTTCGATCAGTAGCGGTGCGGCGGTGCCGGACAGGGTGTCGCCGGTTTCCGCGCGACTCAGTTTGGTGACATAGGCGATATCACCGGCGATGGCCTGGCCGAGTGGGCGCTGCTGTTTGCCGAACGGTGCGGTGATGGCACCGATGCGCTCGTCCACATCGTGGCTTTCGTGGCCGCGGTCCTCCATCCCGTGACCGCAGACGTGCACGGTGTCATCGGGGCGCAGGGTGCCGGAGAAGACGCGGACCAGCGAGACGCGCCCGACATATGGATCCGACGCCGTGCGGATCACCTCGGCGGCCAACGCGCCGTCGGGATCGCAGTGCAGCGGTGTCGGCGCCGCACCGTCGGAGGTGGTGATCGCCGAGACCGCGTGTTCTGATGGCGTGGGAAATCCGCCGGTGATCAGCTCCAACAGTTCGATCGTGCCGAGGCCCTGCTTGGCGCCCTCGGGGGCGGGCGCGCCGAACAGCACGGGATGGAAGCTGCCACGGGCGACCGCGCGTTCCAGGTCCTCGACCAGCGCCGCCAACTCGATCTCCTCGCCGCCGAGATAGCGTTCCATGAGGGTTTCGTCTTCGCTCTCGGCGATGATGCCCTCGATCAGCCGGTTGCGCGCCTCCTCGAGCCGCGGGAGCTGCTCGGCGGAGGGTTCGCGCTGGACCTCCTCCCCGGAGGAGTAGTCCGCGACGCAGTGCGGCAGCAGCTCGACCAATCCGGTCACCGGGCGATGACCGTCCGGACTCTTCGGCCCGTACACCGGAAGATGCAGCGGCAGAACGTTTTCCGAGGATACGCCGCCGAATACCAGTCGGCAGGTCTCGGTCATCTCCTCGAAATCGGCGCGTGCGGTATCGAGGTGGGTGATCACGATCGCCCGCGGCATCCCGACCGCCGCACACTCCTCCCACAGCGCGCGAGTCGCACCGCTCACGGCCTCCGCACCCTCGGCCGCGGATATGACGAACAGGGCCGCATCCGCCGCTCGCAGACCCGCGCGCAACTCACCGACGAAATCGGCGTATCCGGGGGTATCCAGCAGATTGATCTTGATTCCGCGCCACACCATCGGCACCACCGACAGCTGCACCGATCTGTGCTGGCGATGTTCGATCTCGTCGTAATCCGATAGCGACGTCCCGTCCTCCACCCGGCCCGCGCGATTCACCGCGCCGGCCGTGAACGCCAACGCCTCCACCAACGTGGTCTTACCCGACCCGCTGTGCCCGACCAGCACCACATTCCGGATGTCCTCCGGCCGCTGCGCCGCACCCTTACCGTTGGTCCCTGCGGACGCACTCGCTTTCTCGACCATGTGTCTCGCTTTCTCGGTCGACACTTACGGTCCTTCGAGCTTCCCACCAGCGGTCCCGTCGCGTGTGCAGATCGGGCGATCCGGTGTGTTCAGGTGTGCGTGGGGTGGCGTGCACGTGCGGTTCAGCTCGGAGTTATGCGGATAACCGTGTGTCGGACATGGGCAGGTGCCGTTTCAGCTCTAGCGGGGATGCTCGCGCGGCACGGGGTGTCGTCACGATTCACTGGCGGCGCGGGTAGCGGTGGAGTCCGCGCGTCGGATTGTCCAGGGGGACAGGGCTATTGCTGTGCCGTTGCCGACATCGGATGGAACCGACCGGCCCGCTGGTGCATCAGTTACACCCTGGGTGGACCTCGGATACGGGGCCTGCGGATACCCGTGGTTCCAGTGGCCAAGGGCAGCCGACGCCGGTCTTCTACGGCACGGCGGCGACGGCCCGGGCGGTCGGTGCAATCGGTCCGCAACCGCCGCGGTGGCTTGGTCTGCTCTGGATGAAGTTCTCTTCGATGGTCACCGTCGTGTTGATCGGACTGGTGCTTTTCGGCGTACTGAAGAACGTCCTCGGCTGATTCGAGGGGGCGGTGGTCCATCGACATCGTCGGCGAGCCAAATCGAAGTTGGTCCGCAACGACGTGGTGCCCTGCCGAGCGGAAACCGTGGAAGGAATGACAAAGGTCCCCGCACACCCAGCAGAAGGTGTGCGGGGACCTCTAGTCGTGGTCTAGCTGCCGAAGCGCGCCAGCACCGAGCTGGCCTCCTGGGAGGCGGTGCCCTCCTCGGCGAGATGTGCCATGGCAGGGGAGATTTCGCGGCCGTGGTGGGCCATTGCCTGCGCGTAGAGGCGGCCCGCGCGGTAGGAGGAGCGGACCAGCGGTCCGGCCATGACACCGGCGAAGCCGATTTCCTCGGCCATACGCGAGTGCTCGACGAATTCCTCCGGCTTGACCCAGCGGTCGACCGGGTGGTGCCGCGGGGACGGGCGCAGGTACTGGGTGATGGTGAGGACGTCGCAGCCCGCCTCGTGCAGGTCGCGCATGGCCTGGGTGACTTCCTCGGGGGTTTCGCCCATGCCGAGAATCAGGTTCGACTTGGTGACCAGGCCGTCTTCGCGGGCGGCGGTCAGCACGGCAAGGGAGCGCTCGTAGCGGAATGCTGGGCGGATCCGCTTGAAGATGCGCGGCACCGTCTCCAGGTTGTGCGCGAGCACCTCAGGGCGCGTGGAGAAGACCTCGGCGAGCCGCTCCGGGACCGCATTGAAGTCCGGGATGAGCAGTTCGACGCCGGTGTTCGGGTTCAAAGCCTTGATGGCGCGGACGGTTTCGGCGTAGAGCCAGGCGCCGCCGTCCTCGAGATCGTCGCGGGCAACGCCGGTGATGGTGGAGTAGCGCAGGCCCATCGCCTGCACGCTTTCGGCTACCCGGCGCGGCTCGTCGCGATCGAGTGCGGCGGGTTTGCCGGTGTCGATCTGGCAGAAGTCGCAGCGGCGGGTGCACTGTTCGCCGCCGACCAGGAAGGTGGCCTCACGGTCTTCCCAGCATTCGAAGATATTGGGACAGCCCGCCTCCTCGCACACCGTGTGCAGGCCTTCGCGTTTCACCAAGCCCTTGAGTTCGGTGTACTCGGGGCCCATCTTGGCTCGGGTCCGGATCCATTGAGGCTTGCGCTCGATCGGGGTCTCCGCGTTGCGCGCCTCGATGCGTAGCAGTTTGCGTCCTGCCGGTGCTGAAGCTGAGGTCACTCGATCGACCTTACGCCTGCCGTGCGCCGCCGTTGGATGCAGTCCGTCACTGTCGCGCACAGGGCCGGGCGATGTGACAGCAGTCGACTCATCCGGCTTTCGCAGGCCCCACAACCGGTGCGGCGCGGACGATATCGCGCGCGGTGACCGGGAGTTCGCCATTGAGCGCGCGCGTGATCGCATCGGCGACGAGCGGCTTGACTTCGGCCACTGTCACCTCACGGCCGAGTTCACGCGTCAGCGTGGTGACACCGGCGTCGCGGATGCCGCACGGGACGATCGCCTGGAAGCCGTCGAGCGCCGAATTGCAGTTGAGCGAGATGCCGTGCAGTGCGACGCCCTGCTGTACTCGCACGCCGATCTGGGCGACCTTGCGCTCGGAGTAGAGCTCGGTGGCGGGCAGCCAGACCCCGGAGCGGCCCTCGACCCGGCCGCAGTCGAGCCCGAGATCCGTACACACGGTGATCAGGGCTTCTTCGAGCCGGCGCACGTACTGGACCACATCCACCGGCTCGGCCAGCCGCACGATCGGATAGCCGACGAGCTGGCCCGGCCCATGCCAGGTGATCTTGCCGCCGCGATCGACCTGCACCACCGGACTGCCATCGATCGGCAGATCGTCGGCCTCGGTGCGACGGCCTGCGGTGTAGACAGATGGATGCTCGAGGAGGAGCAGATGGTCTGCTCCTTGGCCTTGGGCCCGCTGCGCGGCGATCGACCGCTGCAGGTCCCAGGCGCTGTGGTAGTCGATGAGTCCGAGATCCTCGACCACGATCGGGGTGGTATCGAATCTCGCGGACCAGGTGGTGCGCGTGTCGTTCACGTCCATGACGGTACGCTGAATGTGTCGATTCGATAAACAAACCTGATGTGGGCGATGCCACAGGGTTGCCAGGTTTGGTATCGAGGGCCGGTGTGCGCGCTGGTTCGCGAGGTGCGACCAGATACAAGCACTGTCTCCGGTAAGCGGGCTCCAGCCCCGTGAACCGCTTCAATTCGGTATGGGGCAGGTAACCACGGCTCAGTCGGCTTCGATCGGCAGGGTCAACTGCATCAGCGTCAGATCCATCCACCGACCGAATTTGCGGCCGACCTCCGGCAGTTCCCCGACGGTGCGGAAATCGAATCGCTCGTGCAGCGCGATCGAACCGGTATTGCCGGATTCGATGGCGGCGACCATGGCGTGCACGGTGCCCGCCTGGCGGGCGCGCTCGATCAGCGCGGTGAGCAGGGCGCTGGCGATACCGCGGCGGTGGAAATGGTCGGCGACGTAGACCGAATTCTCCACGGTGAAGCGGTAACCCGATCGGGTCCGCCACGGGCCGTAGCTGGCGTAACCGGCGACCTCACCGCCGATATCGGCGACCAGAACGGGCAGCCCGGCGGCGGTGCGCTCGCGGAACCAGGCGAGCCGATTGTCGAGATCGACCAGCTCGTGATCCCAGATGGCGGTCGAGGTGGCGATATTCGTGTTGTGGATGATCAGGATCTCGGGCAGATCGCCCTCGTGCGCGTCACGAATGACGGTGGCAGGGCGGGTATCCAGCTCGGTCATCGATCTTCTCCGTGTGGGTCTTCGGGGGCCGCGTCAATGGTCGTGATCGCGGCCGAGGGCGGCCGCCAGCGCCGCTCCGATCGTCTGGTGCTGGAACTGATAACCCGCCTCTTCCAGCGCCGTCGGAATCGCGCGCGGTCCGTTCAGGATCGCCTCTTCGGCGAATTCGCCGATCAGCGCGCGTAATGCGAACGCGGGCACCACAAATGGGGTCGGCCGGTGCAGCACGCGGCCGAGTGCCCGATTGAATTCGGCATTGGTGACCGGTGCCGGACCGACCGAGTTGATCGGCCCGGCAAGGTTGTCATGGGTCAGCGCGAAGATGATCGTGCCGACCTCGTCGGCCATCGAGATCCACGGCGTGTATTGCCGTCCATCGCCCAGTCGGCCGCCGAGCCCCAGCGAATACAGCGGGTGCAGCATGCTGAGCATGCCGCCGTGCTGGGACAGCACCACGGCACTGCGCAGCAGCACCGTGCGCACGCCCGCATCGACGGCGGGTCTGGTCGCGGCCTCCCAGTCCCGGCAGAGCGTCGCGAGGAAACCCGTTCCCGCGGGGGTGGTTTCGTCCACGACCCGATTGCCGGTGGCGCCGCCGTAGTAGTGCACGCCGCTGGCATTCACCAGCACCGCAACACCAGCGGCGGCGACCGCATTGGCCAGGACATCGGTCGGGGTCAGTCGGCTGTCGCGCAGCTCCTGTTTGTAGCTGCCGTTCCAGCGCCGCCTGCCGATGCTGGCCCCGCAGAGATTGACCACGGCATCGGCGCCCCGCAGGGCCCGCTCGTCCAGATCGGCGTGAGCGGGATCCCAGCGGTATTCGTCCGGCGCGTTGGGTGAGCGGCGTACCAACCGGGCGACTTCGTGCCCCTCACGGCGCAGAGCCGCGACGAGTGCTGTCCCGATCAGCCCGGACGAACCGGCGATCACCACCTTCATGCGCGACAGACGACCCTTTCCGATTACAGACCGAGGTCCGCCTCGAACGCCGCTTCCTCGAGCCGGTGCCGGATCGTGGTCAGGAAGCGACCGGCGTCGGCGCCATCGATGAGGCGGTGATCGTAGGTGAGCGGCAGGTAGCACATCGACCGGACGCCGATGGACTCGTTGCCGGTCTCATCGGTGACTACCACCGGACGCTTGACGATCGCGCCTGTGCCGAGCATGCCCGCCTGCGGCGGAAGCAGGATCGGGGTGTCGAACAGCGCGCCCTGGCTGCCGATATTGGTGATGGTGAACGTGCCACCGGCCAGCTCGTCCGGCTTGAGGCCGCCGGTGCGGGCGCGGTTGGCGATATCGGCGATAGCGCGGGCCAGTCCGGCCAGCGACAGGTCGCTGGCGTTGTGGATCACCGGAGACAGCAGACCGTGCTCGGTGTCGACGGCGATGCCGAGGTGCACCGAGGCGTGGTAGGTGATCTCCTTGGTGGTCTCGTCGTAGCTGGCGTTCACATTCGGGTGTACGCCGAGCGCCTCGACGACTGCCTTGGCGAAGAACGGCAGGAACGTCAGGTTGACGCCCTCGCGGTCCTTGAACGCGGCCTTGGCCTGGCTGCGCAGTGCCGCGATCTTGGTGACATCCGCCTCATGCACCTGGGTCAGCTGCGCGGTGGTCTGCAGCGATTCCCGGGTCTTGGTCGCGGTGATCTGGCGGATGCGGCTCGCCTTCTGCACGGTGCCGCGCAGATGCGCAAGCTGCGACGGAGCCACGGCGGGCGCCTTCGTGGCCGGTGCGGCTGCCGCGGGGGCGGCTGCGGCCGGAGCCGGTGCCTTCTTGGCCTCGACGGCGGCGAGCACATCCTGCTTGCGGATGCGTCCGCCGACACCGGAGCCGGAGATGGTGGCGAGGTTGACGCTGTTCTCCTCGGCCAGCTTGCGGACCAGCGGAGTGACGTAGGGGGTCGCGCCGTTGCCGGAGGTCTCCTCGGTCGGCGCCGGAGCCGTGGCGGCCGGAGCCGGAGCAGGCTTGGGAGCCGGAGCTGCCGGGGCCGGTGCGGGGGCGGCAGGTGCCGGAGCCGTGGCCGCGGGAGCCAGCGCAGGGGCCGGAGCAGGTGCGGGTACCGGAGCTGCCGGGGCCGGTGCGGGGGCGGCGGGTGCCGGAGCGGCGGCCGCGGGGGCACCGCTGCCGATCACGCCGAGCTGTCCACCGACGGCAACCACATCGTCTTCCTGCGCGGAGATTTCCAGCAGGGTGCCGGCGACGGGCGAGGGGATCTCGGTGTCGACCTTATCGGTGGAGACCTCGAGTAGCGGCTCGTCGACGGCGACCTGGTCACCGACCTGCTTGAGCCAGCGGGTGACGGTGCCCTCGGTGACCGACTCACCGAGTTCCGGCATCTTGACCGAGGTGCCCGACGCGGCGGCGGGGGCGGCGGCCGGAGCCGCGGGTGCGGGGGCCGCAGCGGCGGCGGCCGGCGCGGGGGCCGGTGCCGGGGCGGGTGCCGGGGCGGGTGCGGCTTCAGGTGCGGGTGCGGCGGCCGGCGCGGGCGCTTCGCCGGCTTCGCTGATCACACCGAGCTCACCGCCGACCTCGACGACGTCATCCTCGGCTGCGACGATCTTCGACAACACACCCGCCGCCGGCGACGGGATCTCGGTGTCGACCTTATCGGTGGAGACCTCGAGCAGTGGCTCGTCGACCTCGACCGTGTCTCCTTCCTGCTTCAGCCACCTGGTCACCGTTCCCTCGGTGACGCTCTCACCAAGAGCCGGCATCTGGACGGAGAAGGCCATGTCCGTTGACTCCTCTGACTGCTCGACGGGTTCTACAACAGTTGATCTCACTGCGGACACCCACCGCGGGTCGCGATGGGTGTCCGAAAGCCACCGATCATTGTGCGTGGCACCGGAGATCTGTGTGGTTCTTGTACCGCGATCCATCCTTGCACTCGCGCACGAGAGGTGTAGCACAGGGCAGCGAACTACCCGGGGCTGGCAATATGGAATGGCCGGTGCCGAGCATTCGGTCTGGTGGAAGGAGGTCGGCGTCGTTGGGTTTGCTGGATCGTTTCCGAGGCGGCGCGGCCCGGGGTGGCGGCGGTTTACGTGCGGGTTCGGGTAGCGGTGACGATGCCCGCTATCTCGCCGAGTGGGTGCGCACCCACACCGGGGTGGAAGGCTATGTGGAGCCCAAGACAACCGTGACGGATGTCACTGTCGTCTTGATCGCGGCTGACGGCGAATGGACCCGTCGGGTCGTCGGCGAACGCGGCGCGCGGCGGCTAGCCGGAGATTTGCGGATTCCCGTTTACGATGTCCGCAAAACCGGTTATCCGCAACGGATGCGCGACTTCGACGCCCGCAAGCGGGTCGAGCGCCAGCGGGCGCTGGAACATGATTTGGGCGACTGGTAGGGCTGTTCTTTTCGTTCAATTTGTTCGCGGACCGCGGTGCGACGCCCGGGAATCCGGACGCCGCACCGACATTCGGTTACTCCGCGCCGGACGGTTCTTCGTGCGCGATGTCCTCGATCACCGAGATCAGGGTGCGGACCGGAACGCCGGTGCCGCCCTTGCCGATGTAGCCGAACGGTCCGCCGGTGTTGTAGGCCGGACCCGCAACGTCCAGGTGCGCCCACTGCACGCCCTCCGGGACGAACTCCTCGAGGAAGATCGCGGCCGAGAGCATCCCGCCCCAGCGGTGCGGTGCGACATTCGCCAGATCGGCGACCTTGGAATTCAGATCGGCGCGCAATTCGGTGGGCAGCGGCATGGCCCAGCCGTTTTCACCGGCCAGCCGGGACAGTCGTGCGACGCGGTCGCGGAAATCGTCGGTGCCCATTACGCCCGGGGTGCGGGTGCCGAGCGCGACCATCTGCGCACCGGTGAGGGTGGCGACGTCGATGAGGTACTCGGGATCGTCCTCGCTCGCGCGCACGATCGCGTCGGCCAGGATGAGGCGGCCCTCGGCGTCGGTGTTCAGCACCTCGACGGTCTTACCGCCGTACTGGGTGAGCACATCGCCGGGGCGCTGTGCGGTGGCCGAGGGCATGTTCTCCGCCATCGGCACGGTCGCGATCACGGTGACCGGTAGCTCCAGCTCGGCGGCGGCGATGGTTGCGGCGATGACCGCGGCGGCGCCCGCCATATCCGAGGTCATATTTTCCATATTCGCGGCGGGCTTGATGGAGATGCCCCCGGTGTCGAAGGTGATGCCCTTGCCGATGAGCGCGATCTTCTTGTCGCCGCCGTTGTAGGTCAGGCGCACCAAACGGGGCTGGCGCGAGGAGCCCTTGCCGACGCCGAGCACGCCGCCGTAGCCGCCGTCGGCGAGCGCCTGCTCGTCGAGCACCTCCACCCGGAGGCCCGCTGCCTCGGCCAAAGCCTTTGCGCGGGTGGCGAATTCGGCCGGATACAGGTGACTGGGTGGGGTATTGACGAAATCGCGTGCGGTTGCGATGGATTCGGCGATCACCCGGTCGTGGTCGAAGCCCTTGCGGTAGGACGCGCTCGGGTCGCCGACCAGCAGTTCGACCTTGCGCACCGGCTGCTCGTCCGGCTTGTCGTCGGCATTCTCGGATTTGAACGCGGTGAAGGTGTACGCGCCGAGGAAGAACCCTTCGGCGGCGGGGCCGATGCCGCCCTCGAGACCCGACAGCGTGGTCACGGCCCGGCCGACACCGGTCAGCGCACGGCCGGCGACACCGGCCGAGCGGCGGATCTGTTCGGCATCGATCTTGTCGGCGGCGCCGAGTCCGACGGCGAGCACGCTTTTCACGCCGAGGCCCGTAGGCGCGGGAATCCTGGTGAGCTCCTCGCTCTTACCCTTCGCGCCGACGGCGCGCAGCTGTTCCTGCAGCGCCGCGCGGACATCCGGGGCGAGGATGTTGTCGACGAATTCGTCCTCCATGGTGGCGATCTTCGGGCCGTCGTCACCGGACACCAGGCCGATCACCAATACATCGGTGTCGGCGCTGATGGTGTCGACCAGGTCCAGGTCCGGTCCGAGCGAGCGATCTGCAACATCGGTCATGGGCCCAGGCTATTCGGTCTGCTCCGGGTGGCGCATCGCGACGTCATCTGATAAACGCTGTCGCGGGCGTCCATCGGTACCCGGCGAGGCCCAGCAAGGTCGGGCTGTGCTTACCCACCCCGTCGGCTCCGCCGACTGCCATCCCCTAGGCTCGGCGGGTGACCGATGCGAACCTGCTGCAAGGACCGATCCATGCCGTCCACGTCGAACTCGGGGCGAAGTTCGCGCCGTTCGGCGGATGGGAGATGCCGGTCTCATACGCGGGGACCGTCGGTGAACATCAGGCGGTTCGCACGACCGTCGGGCTGTTCGATGTGAGTCACCTCGGCAAGGCCACCATCCGCGGCGCGGGGGCGGCGGAGTTCGCGAACTCGGCGCTCACCAACGACCTCGGTCGGATCCGGCCGGGCAAGGCGCAGTACACCCTGTGCTGTGCGCCCGACGGTGGTGTGATCGACGATCTGATCGCCTATTACGTCAGCGATGACGAGATCTTCCTGGTGCCCAATGCCGCCAATACCGCGGCGGTGGTCGCGCAACTGCGGAAGGTCGCGCCGGAGGGCATCACGGTGACCGATGAGCATCGCGAGTACGGGGTATTCGCGGTGCAGGGACCCCGCGCGACAGCGGTGCTCACCGCACTCGGCTTGCCGACCGATATGGAGTACATGGCCTACGCCGACGCCGATTGGGACGGCCGCCGGATTCGGGTCTGCCGCACCGGATATACCGGTGAACACGGCTACGAACTGCTGCCCCGGTGGGCCGATGCCGAACCGCTGTTCCGCGCGCTCGTCGAGCAGGTCCGCGCGCACGATGGGCAGTCCGCCGGGCTCGGCGCTCGCGATACGTTGCGCACCGAGATGGGTTATCCGCTGCACGGACATGAACTGTCGCTGGAGATTTCGCCCGTGCAGGCGCGGTGCGGGTGGGCGATCGGCTGGAAGAAGCCCGAATTCTGGGGCAAAGCCGCGCTGGAGCAGGAGAAGTCGGCGGGTCCGCGTCGAATCCTGTTGGGACTGAAGGCACTTGATCGCGGTGTGCTGCGTCAGGGCCAGACCGTGCTGCGTGACGGTGCGCCCGTCGGCGAAACCACTTCCGGCACCTTCTCGCCGACGCTGCAGATCGGCATCGCCCTGGCCCTGCTCGATACCGACGCGGAGATCGAACCCGGCGCCGAGGTCGAGGTCGATGTCCGTGGGCGACGGTTGCGGTGCGAGGTCGTGCGCCCGCCGTTCGTCGACACCAAGACCAAGTAGTCGCAGACCCGCCTGCACGGCGGAATCTCGGTCGGCGGCGCGTGTATGCCCGCGGCGCGCCGACACGCGCACCGCGGCGAACCGGCGCCGGATAGGATCAGCCTCATGACCGTCGCCGCACAGTTCACTCGTGTTCCGCACCCCGCGCCCACCCCGGCGCAGCGGGTACAGGAAATTCTGGCGGCACCAGGATTCGGGCGGTTCTTCACCGACCACATGGTCTCCATCGACTACACCGAAGGTGCAGGCTGGAGCAATGCCCGGGTCGAGCCCTATGGGCCGTTGGCGATGGATCCGGCGACGATGGTGTTCCACTACGGCCAGGCCATCTTCGAGGGACTGAAGGCGTACCGGCAGAGCGACGGCAGCATCTCCTGCTTCCGCATCGACGCGAATGCGGCGCGCTTCCGCAAGTCCGCGCGCCGGATGGCGATGGCGGAACTGCCCGAGGAGCTATTCATCGAATCCGTGCGTCAACTGCTCGAGGTCGACAGCAGCTGGGTGCCGGCAGCCGGTGGTGAGGAGTCGCTGTACCTGCGGCCGTTCATGATCGCCACCGAGGCCGGGCTCGGCGTGAAGCCCGCCTCCGCCTACAAATACCTGCTGCTGGGATCGCCTGCGGGTGCCTACTTCCCGCGCGGTGTGAAGCCGGTGCGGGTCTGGCTGTCGACCGAATACGTGCGGGCGGCACCGGGCGGCACCGGTGAGGCGAAGGTTGCCGGTAACTACGCGGCCTCGCTGCTCGCCCAGGCACAGGCCTCCGAGAAGGGCTGCGATCAGGTCGTCTGGCTCGATGCCTGTGAGCGCCGCTACGTCGAGGAGATGGGTACCAACAACCTGTTCTTCGTCTTCGGCTCCGGTTCCGAGGCGCGGCTGGTCACCCCGGAACTGTCCGGATCGCTGTTGCCCGGTGTCACTCGTGATTCGCTGCTCACCCTCGCCGCCGATTCGGGCTATGTGGTTGAGGAGCGCAAGATTTCGGTCGAGGAGTGGCGCAAGGGCGCCGAATCCGGCGAGATCACCGAGGTTTTCGCCTGCGGCACCGCCGCCGTGATCACGCCCGTCGGCTGGGTTCGCTCCGCCGATGGTGAGTTCGCCGTCGGCGGTGGCGAACCCGGCGAGGTCACCATGGCGCTGCGCGACACCCTGACCGGAATCCAGCGCGGCACCTTCGCCGATATCCACGGGTGGATGCGCGGCATGTGACTGCGGCGAAATGCCGCGGCCGGGCGCCGCTCGTGGGGTCAGCTGGGCATGAAGGTGCGCCATTGCTCCAGGGTTTGCGGGCGCATGACGTAGTTGGCGTCCTTGACCGTGGACAGCGCGGCGAACGGCTCCTGTGAATACCAGTGGCCGGGGTAGACGACCGGGTCGCCGGATAGATCGGCCAGGTAGCGCAGGCTGCGGAACATGGCGTCGGAGTCGCCGCCGGGAAAGTCGGTGCGGCCGCAGCCATCGATGAAGAGGGTGTCGCCGGCGATCAGCCGATTGTCGAACAGGAAGCACTGGCTGCCCGGGGTGTGGCCAGGGGTGTGCAGCAGTTCGATATCGAAGGCGCCGACGCTGACCTTGTCGCAGTGTTCATGTCCGGTGAGTTCGCTCGGCGCGATGCCGGTGACATTGGCGACCCAGGACAGCTCCTCGGCGTTGACGTGCACCGGGACGCTCGTCTTTTCGAGCAGTTCCCGCACCCCGTGCAGGGTGAATCCCAGCATCGTGCCGCCGACATGGTCCGGGTGGTGGTGGGTGGCGAGCACCCCGGTCAGCCGCAGCCCATCGGCCTCGGCGATATCCACCAGATCACCCGCCGCATACGCCGGATCCACCACCACACACTCGCCGGTCTCCCGATCGCCGATCAGATACGCGAAATTTCGCATCTGAGTCCCGATCGGATCCCCCACAGCAAAATCTCGACCGGACAGCAGTTGACGAAAATACAGACGCTCGGAAGACATACCGTTCACTGTATTGCCTGACCCAGACAATGCGCGCACCGTGCCAGCTATCTCGGGTGCGAAGAACTGGCGATGCTGTGGTACGGCTGGCCGCGTCAGGCGCCCAGGGATAGTCCGGCGGCGGTGATGGCGACGGATATCTCGAGCGTCGCGCCGAGGACGTCGCCGGAGATTCCGCCGAAGCGGCGGATGCAATGTCGGACCAGTAGGGCGGAAATACCCAGGGCGACAAGGACAACGAGTGGACCGAGCCAGCGTTGCTCCGGCACGGCGAGTGCGCCCGCGATAATGGCGAGTGCGCACCAGAGTGCGATGGTGATCGGGTGCTGGGTCCCGGCGACCAGGGCGCCGAAGCCGGTGTCGGGCGCGGCGGAGATGCCGCGCCGACACGCGAGGACCACCACCACTCGGCCGACGGCTACCGCGAGCAGCACCGCGAACCAACGTTCGGCCTGTGCCAGCGCGGCTAACGAAAACGCTTGGGTCCCAACGGCGAACACAATCGCCGCCACCCCGAACGGTCCCGCGCCGCCACTCTTCATGATCTCTCTGGCCCGCTCTGGCGAACCATAGGATCCCAACCCGTCCATCGTGTCGGCCAACCCATCCAGATGCATCCCCCGAGTGACCAGCGCCAACCCGGCAATCGTCACCAGGCCCGCAACCGCCACACTCGCCCCACACCACACCAGCACCCACAACGCTGCGACCCCGCCAACGCCGAGACCCACACCCACCAACGGTGCCAACCCGATCGCCCGTCCCGCCGCATCCTGGTCGACGCTGTTCGGTCCCCGCACCGGCAAAACCGTCAGCCAGGACACCGCGAGCCGCACACCGTTCATCCTCGCCGTCCGGAGTGGGGAGTAATCGCTCGACCGTGGCCAGCGGCGGAGCCGGGGGACGAAGCCGCTGTGGGCATCGCGAGCCGCGCACCGTTCATGCTGAGGGCTCCGTCAGCTCGGAGTGCCAGGCTCGCTGGTCGCCGGCTGCGTGTGTTGCTACTGGTCGGCAACGACGCGCTGGTCGGAATTGTCGGCTGCTGACGGCGATTGTCGAGGCGCTTCGAACCGAGAGCACGGTCCGCTGGCCGGGAGCGCACGGCTCGACCGTCCCTGACGGCGTGTGCGCCCACTGTCTATTTCCGTAGGTCCGGTTGCACGGTCGCCTCGTCGGCGATGTCGGTCCCGGCTTCGGCTTCGGCTTCGGCGGCCGAATCGGCTGTACTCACACCGGCTTCCGCGAAGGTGGCCATTTCGGCGAGGGTGGCTACGGCGGCACGGAGGATCGGGAGGGCCGTCAGGGCGCCGGAGCCTTCGCCGAGACGCATGTCCAAGTCGAGAAGGGGGTCGAGGCGGAGGTGGCGCAGGGCGAGGGCGTGCCCGGGTTCGCTGGAGCGGTGGCCCGCGAGCCACCAAGCACTGGCACCGGCGGCCAGGTCATCGGCGACCAAGGCGGCCGCGGTGACGATCGCGCCGTCGAGGATGACCGGAGTCCGGCGGATCGCGGCTTGGGCGAGGAAGCCCGCCATGGCGGCGAAGTCGGCACCGGCAGCTACCCGCAGCAGTTCGACCGGGTCCTTGGCGACCGGTCGGGCGCGGCGCATGGCGTCGCGGATCGCGGCGACCTTGCGAATCCAGCCGGCATCGTCCACGCCGGTACCCCGGCCGACAGCGGCGATCGGTTCGGTATCGGTAAGGGTCGCGATGAGGACGGTGGCGGGGGTTGTATTGCCGATGCCCATATCGCCCGCGATGAGCAGGTCGGCGCCCGTATCGATCTCCTCGTCGGCGATCGCCTTGCCCGCGGCGAGCGCGGCCTGGATCTCCTCCGCGCTGAGCGCGTCTTCGCGATCGATCGCCCCGCTCGAGCGCCGCACCTTGTACTTGGCGACCTGCGGATCGGTATCGGCATCGACGGATATATCGACGACCCGTACGGTCGCGCCCGCCACTGCGGCCAGCGTATTCACCGCCGCGCCGCCGCCGCGGAAATTGGCGACCATCTGCGCGGTCACCTCACTCGGATATGCCGAAACACCGTGGCGCGCAATGCCGTGGTCCCCGGCGAACACCACCACCCGCGCCCGCTCGAACTGCTTCGGCGGGCACACACCTTGACATGCCGACACCCAATTTCCGAGCGTCTCGAGCCGCCCGAGTGCCCCACCGGGTTTGGTCAGCCGCGCCTGCCGCTGCTCTGCCGCCGCCCGAACCCCCGCATCGGGTGGCACAACCGGTCCGAATCCGTCTGTCACTATCGAGCCTTTCCGGGTCGGGGCAATTCATTCCTACACCGCGCAGTCCATATCCGGCCCAATCTTGCCGCCACCCTCGCCCATCCGCACCACCCACCCCGGATCAGCGCGCGGCTACTTCAGGCGGAGGGGAAGACCGGCGACTATCAGAAAGGCTTCGTCGCAAGCTTGCGCGAGGCGTTGGTTGAGAGTGCCGATCTCATCGCGGAAGAGGCGGCCGGAGTGGGTGGCGGGGATGACGCCCATGCCTACCTCTGGGGTGACGATCACCAAACGGCCGGGATAGTCGGCGACGGCGGCGACCAAGGCGTCGGCATCGGGGGCGGTGGTGCCGCGCGGTGCTTCCCAGGCGTCTCGGGCGTCGATAGTGGCGGTGAGCCAGGTGCCGATATCGTCGATCAGTGTGGTTCCGGCCGGGGGAGCGGCGGTGAGAGCCATTGCCGGATCGGCGCTTTCGAATACCTCCCAGTCCGCGGGCCTGCGATCCCGGTGGCGGGCGATGCGCTCCGCGAAGTCCAGATCGGCCGGATCGGGTACTGCGGTGGCGATATAACGCACCGGGCCGACCTCGGCCGCCAACACCTCCGCGAACGCCGACTTACCCGATCGCGCGCCGCCGAGCACGAGAATGCGGTGCGCGCGGCTGCTGGTGAATGAGCGGTCCGACACGGCAGCACCGTATCAATCCGCCGGACTCAGGCCCGCTGCTCGGTCGCCTCAGCGCCCCCGAACCGGCGGCGATACTCGCTCGGTGCGATACCGACGACCTTCTGGAAGTGATGCCGCAGCAGCGCACCGGACCCGAAGCCCGCTTGGGCGGCGAGCTGTTCCAGGCCCTCGTCGGTGTCCTCCAGCAGATGTTTCGCGTACAGCACCCGCTGATTGGTCAGCCATTTCACCGGTGTGGTTCCGGTTTCGGCGGCGAAGCGGCGGGCGAAGGTGCGGGTGGACATCATCGAGCGGGCGGCCAGATCGTCGATGGTGTGCGGCAGGTCGAGGTTTTCGTTCATCCACTGCAATGTGGAGCTGAGACTGTCGGAGGTGCATTCGGGCACCGGACGCTCGATGAATTGGCGTTGCCCACCGTCGCGCTGCGGCGGCACCACCATCCGCCGCGCGATCGCATTCGCGACGGAACTGCCGATCTCCCGGCGCACCAGATGCAGGCAGGCATCGATCCCCGCGGCCGTCCCCGCTGAGGTGATCAGATTGCCCTCATCGACGAACAAAACGTTGGGATCGACCGTGGCCTGCGGAAACAGCTCCGCCAATCGATCGACATGGCGCCAATGCGTCGTACATGTGCGACCGTTGAGCAATCCGGCCGCCCCGGCCAGGAACGCACCGGAACACACGGTGAGCACGATCGCCCCACCATCCGCCGCCGCCCGGATCGCGTCGACGACCCGCGGATCAAGACCCTGCTCGACGGCGGATATGGGAAAGGCCGGAATCGCCACCAGATCGGCCTTCGCCAACTCCTCCAGCCCGTACTCCGGCGTGACGGTGATACCGGGAGTCGCGGACGGCAGCGGCTTCCCCGGCTCGGCCCCGCATACCTTGAAGTCGAACCCGGGCAGTCCGTCCGCGGTCCGGTCTAGCCCGAAAACCTCACAGACCACGCCGAATTCGAACATGGACAGGCGCTCGGAGAGCACCACCGCGACCTTGGACAGCATGCAGTCAGCGTATCTGGCTGAATCTTTACGGACAATGTCAGAACAGCCACTTTCGGCGGTAAATTACCGAGCGAAAAATTACTGCCATGATTATTTTTCTGGTAAGCATGGCGATTGTGGTGGGTTTCGCGGTCGCCATCACGCGAGGCGACGCTCACGCAGGATCAGTGAATGTCATCGATCGCGACGCCCAGCGCCTACGGTCCGATCTGTCCGCCATCCTCGACCGCGCCCATCACCACTGAATGGAGTGCAATGGGCTGTGGGCTCGTCCCCGCCCTCGTTGCCACCACGGAGCGAGTCTTACGAGCGACCCGTTCGCGGCCCGTCTCGCGTCCGTGCGAAGGCGCGGCCATCGACTCAGCCGAGTCGTCGAAGCACGGTCGCGAATCTCGACACTTGCGCACCAGGTGCCGAACGAACCCGCCCTAACCGGCCACCACGGAGCGAGTCTTACGAGCGACCCGTCCCCGGCCCGTCGCACGTCCGAGCCGTCAAAGCGCATGCGCCACACGCGCGGGACTCGACCATCGGGCGCGCGTGCACTCGGTGCTGAACCATCCGCACATCGCCGACCACAACGGAGCGAGTCTTACGAGCGACCCGTTCGCGGTCCGTCTCGCGTCCGAGGGTGGCGAACCATGGGCCAGGTGCTCACCGCCGGTGCGGGGCAGATCCCGGCTCGGCAGGCTGCCGTGGCCGCGGGTCACCAGTTGCGGTTTCGCCGAAGCCGTCCGCAAGGCC
>NZ_JBFANN010000029.1:0-70 GCF_040674855.1 Nocardia sp. NPDC049707
TCCGAGCCGTCGAGACTCGCGACTTCGTCGCATGCGCTTCGACGACTCGGACGCGAGACGGGCCGCGTAC
>NZ_JBFANN010000029.1:165-100594 GCF_040674855.1 Nocardia sp. NPDC049707
CGAACGGGTCGCTCGTAAGACTCGCTCCGTCGTGGACGGTGAAGGCAGATCGTTCAGCACCTGATGCACACGCACCGGGCAGTCGAGTTCCGTGCCTACGGCGCATGCGCTTCGACGACTCGGACGCGAGACGGGCCGCGAACGGGTCGCTCGTAAGACTCGCTCCGTCGTGGACGGTGAAGGCAGATCGTTCAGCACCTGATGCACACGCACCGGGCAGTCGAGTTCCGTGCCTGCGACGCATACGCTTCGACGACTCGGACGCGAGACGGGCCGTAGCTCCTCGCTCGTGAGACTCGCTCCGTGTAGTCGCTAGAGCAGGAAAAGTGCTTGTGCGTCAAGAAGACTAGACGCAACACGGTGTCGAGATGTCTAGACTTCGCACATGTCGGCCGATGACGTGGCGCGCGTTTTCGCGATCGAAGATAAAGTCGAGCGACTCAAGGCGGCCACCGATGGGGTGGCGGCGGCCCAACAGACCATCAACGAACTGACCCGTATCCGCAGGGCGGTGATCCGGGAACTTCATGCCGAAGGCTGGACCTTCGCCAGAATCGGTGCGGCGGCGGGACTTTCCCGTGCGCGAATCCATCAGGTGAGCACCCAGGGTCCCGCACCGGAAGGTCTGTTCTTCGGGCACGGATCGCTCACGGTAATCGCTCCGGAGGTTCGCGGTCGCCGAGTGCTCGGCGCACCGGATCCGAGTGCGGCGCAACGACTCGTGGTGCTACTGCACGAACTCGGCTTCACGGCAACGGTCGAGCACTTCCTGCCGGGCCGACCCGTGGACCTGAACCGCGACGGACTGATCGTGCTCGGCGGGCCCGAACTGTCCCCGAGCATCCGTCAACTCATCGCGGCGGATCCGCGACTGCGGCGCGCGGTGGCACGGGCCGGCGACGCTCGGCGCGGCATCGAGGATCGGGCGGCCCGGCGGGTATACCGGCCCGGCGGACCGGAACCGCACGATATCGCCTATATCGCCCGCCTCCCGCGTCCCGATGGACGCGGCACCGCCCTGATCATCGACGGCCTGCATCCGCCCGGTTCCCTCGGCGCAATCCGTTTGCTCGCAACCAGATTGGCCACGCTGCACGAACGCGCTGCCGCACATTTGTTTTCGGTGCTGGTCACCATCCGCTACGACCGTTCCACCGGCGAGCCGGTCGATGCCGATCTGCTCACACCGGTGTACCGGCATGATGCCGAGCCCAGAGCCATCTCCCGCCTCAGACGCTGAGTTGTCCGATTTCCGGAAACCTTGTGACAACAGGTTTTTCGATACTTTGAAGTACGGGCACTTGTACCGACGCCGACGGTGACGCCCTGGACATGCAGGTGTATCGCTTCCGCATCCCCGTACAACAACGTCCAGTCGCATCAGGCGCTCGATGATCGAACACCCGGCTTCGCCTACATCAGCTCGGACCGACGCGAAACCGCTGGATAAGCGGCGTGCGGGGGGGACGCGTGAGCGCACACGCCGGAAATACACTGGCATGAGCATGCCTGCCACCGGTTGACTGACGATCATGCTGCCCCTCGATGTTCGCCCGCTGTTCCCGCGGGAACGCCACGCCCTGCTGGAACTGCTCGGTTCACTCGACTCGGCACAGTGGGCCACCCCCACCGTCTGCCCAGGCTGGGCGGTGCGGGACGTGACCGCCCACATCCTCAACGACTACATGCGCCGGCTCTCGGGAAATCGCGACGGCCATCCCGGCACCGGCTTCGCCGCCGGGGAGTCACTGCCCACCTACCTGACCCGCATCAACGACGAATTCGTGCAGGCAATGCGGCAATGCAGCCCGCAGACCATGACCGACCTGCTGACCCTCCTGGGTCCGCAACTCGACGCCGTGTGGGCGACCACCAACCCAACCGGCCCCGCCTACCTGGACGTGTCGTGGGCCGGCGACACCACCACCCCGGCATGGCTGGACATCGCCCGCGAGTACACCGAGTTCTGGGTCCACCAACAACAGATCCGCGATGCCCTCGCACACCCCGGCGCCGACAGCCCAGCATTGATGCAACCGGTACTCGTCACCTTCCTGCACGCACTGCCCGTCGCGTTGCGCAACCAGGTACGTCCACCGGGCACCGCGATGACCTTCGAGATCACCGGCCCGGCCGGCGGACAGTGGTCGATCATCAGCGACGGCACCGGCTGGGACCTCACCACCGCACCGGCAGGGAACACCGTCGCGTCGGTACGCATGGACCAGGACACCCTGTGGCGGCTGGCCAGCCGCGGCATCACGACCGAGCAAGCACGCCAGCGAGCCCACCTGCACGGCGATCACGCCCTCAACCACGCCGCCACCAACCTGCTCGCAATCGTCGCCTGAACACAACCGCCCGCGGCATGGGTGCTGCCGATTGTGTCGGCACACTAGCCTGGCAACCCAACGATGTGCGGGAGGGAATCGCATTGGCCATATCTGGGTGACCGTGCCTGCCACCGGATGCCGAGCACGACGTCTCTGGCTCGCTCACGCGAGCGCTCCGCCGTTCGAAATGTATTGCGGCTACGGTTATTTCAGGCTGCGGCGCAGGCTGGGCGCAGCGTATTCATCGGCGGGCGGTCGGCGAGGGAGACCTCCGTGCTGTGCGCGGTGAAGGCATCGCCGATCAGGTGGAACTGGGTCAGGGCGGCGCCGGAATCTTGGATGCCGCTGCGGTTGAGGACGGTGCCGAGGATCTGACGGCTCATGACGCCGAGATCGGCCAGCGGGCGGTTGCGGTGGGTGCGCACACCCAGATTCACCTGACCGATCGCGGACAGGCCGAGGCGGTCGTAGGTGTCGAGGAGCAAGCCGATCTCCACGCCGTAGCCGGGGGCGAACGGCACCGAGGTGAGCAGTTCGCGGGTGCCGGCGTATTCGCCGCCGAGCGGCTGCAGCACCTGGGACAGTTCCGGACGCAATGCGGCGAGCAATGGACGGGCTACGAGTTCGGTGACGCGACCGCCACCGTGCGCGTCCACGGCACCGGCCTGGCGCAGCGGCCTGCGGTAGTAGGCCTTCACCAGATGCATATCGTCGACGAGCAGCAGCGGGCCGAGCAGCTTCGGCACGAAGGCCGGATCCGGGTCGATGAGATCGGAGTCGACGAAGGCGATAACATCGCCGCTGGTCACCGCCAGCGACCGCCACAGCACCTCGCCCTTGCCCGGCAACGGATCGAGTTCGGGGACAGCCTGTTCCCGGCTGATCACCTCGGCGCCCGCGGCCAGCGCGCATTCGATGGTGGTGTCCGTCGATCCGGAATCGAGCACGATCAGCTCGTCGACCAGGGTGCCAACGAGCGGTCGAATACTGGCCACCACAGCGGCGACGGTGTTTTCTTCGTTCAGTGCGGGCAGCACCACCGAGACAGTGCGTCCGCGCTTGGCGGCGATCAGTTCGTCGACCGTCCAGTCCGGGGTGTCCCAGGTATTCGTCGTCCCCCAGACGGGGCTCTCGTGGTGGTGGAAATTCATACCAGACCTCGCAGGGTTCGTGCGGGGGGCCGGATGCCCTGTATCGCGGCGATCATGTCCACAACGCGCCGCGTTTCGGCAACCTCGTGCACTCGGAAGACTCGGGCCCCGGCGGCCGCCGACCATGCTGTTGCCGCCAATGTGCCCTCCAACCGTTCGGATAGACCGACACCTAAAGTCTCCCCGATGAAATCCTTGTTGCTCAGCGCCATCAAGACTGGCCATCCGGTATTTACAAGAACGTCGATTCCCCGCAACAACTCGAGCCCGTGATAAGTGTTCTTGCCGAAATCATGGGTCGGATCTATCAGAATCGAATCCCGACGAACCCCGGCCGCGGCCGCCTCCTCGGCGGCGCGCCGCACGGTTTGCGTTACTTCTGCCACCACGTCGGCATAGCGCACCCGATGCGGACGGGTGCGCGGGAGCGCCCCGCCGGTGTGGCTGCACACGATGCCGACGCCGCGATCGGCGGCCACGTGCACCAGATCCGGATCGGCGCCCGCCCAGGTGTCATTGATCAGATCCGCCCCCGCAGTGACGGCGGCCTCGGCCACCTCGGCGCGCCAGGTATCGATGCTGATCAACAGCTCCGGATACTTCTCCCGGATCGCCGCGACGAACGGGACCACGCGACGAGCCTCTTCCGCCGCATCGACCACGGTGCCCGGACCGGCCTTCACCCCACCGATATCGACCAGATCGGTGCCGTCGTCGACGGCGCGCGCTACCGCATCCATGGCGGCCGCGTCGGAGAAGGTGGCGCCCTGGTCGTAGAAGGAGTCGGGGGTGCGGTTGACGATAGCCATGACCAGCGCCCGATCCGTCGCCACCGGCTTGCCGCACAAGGTTGGCAGCGGCGCTGCGGTGGGGCTGAACATGCAACCGACTGTAGCTTCCCCGCCTCCCCGGGTACTTGGGCCATACAAATAAGTGCCACTCGGTTCGCGTTCAGGTCCTGATCGAGGACTGGGCGGGCGGACCCGATGTGCTCACGGAACCAGTGATCTCGTGGTCAGCTCTTGGGCGCGCGAGCCGCGGCGACGTCGGCGGCGTATTCGTCGTAGGCCGGGATATAGCCGTCGGTGCGGCCGGCGAGCACATACAGCCTGCTGTCGGCGTCGAGCGCGTAACCCTGCTTGCGGAGTTCGACCTTGCGGCTCTTGAAGGTGGAGGTCTGCTCGAGTTCGGCGACGACCCGGATGAACAGCGGGACCGCATAGCCGGGCAATCGGGAGTAGGCCAGTTCGGCGAGTGCGCGGCCGTCGAATTCGGCGTCCGGGTGCAGCGTCACCGCCGCCATGCCCGCTTTGCCATCCGTGCCGGGGATATCCACACCGAAGACGACCGCCTGCGAGATCGCGTCGGATTCGGCGAGTGCTGCCTCGACCTCGGTGGTGGCGACATTCTCACCCTTCCAGCGGAAGGTATCGCCGAGCCGATCGACGAAGGCGATGTGGTGCCAGCCCTGATCGCGCACCAGGTCACCGGTGTCGAACCACACGTCGCCGTCCGCGAAACCGTTGCGAACCAGCTTCGCCTCGGAGGCGGCCTTATCGGTATAGCCATCGGCGGGCGAGCGGTCGGTGATCTTGGCCAGCAGCAGGCCAACCCCGCCGCCCGGCACCCGGCGCAGCCGACCGTCCTTGTCGCGCTTGGCCTTTCCGGTCGCATCGTCGTATTCGACGATGGCATAGGGCAGCGGCCCGAAGCCCGCGGTGCGATCCACCCCGAAGGCGTTGACGAAGGCGATATTCACCTCGCTGGCACCGTAGAACTCGACAATCCTGCCGATGCCGAAACGGCGCTCGAGCTCGTCCCACAGCTCGGGCCGCAGGCCATTACCGACGATGAGCCGGACCCGGTGCTGCCGATCGGTCGGCTTCTCCGGCTGATTGAGCAGGTAACGGCAGAGTTCACCGATATAGATGAACGCGGTTGCCTGCTCCCGGATGATCTCGTCCCAGAACCGGGAGGCGGAGAACTGCCTACCGAGCGCGAAGGTGCCGCCTGCGGCGAGCACCGAGGACAGCGCGACGGTCAGTGCGTTGTTGTGATAGAGCGGCAGGCAGCAATACAGAGTGTCGTTGCCGTGCAGGCGAATTCCGAGTCCGCCGAGTCCGGACATGCTCTTGGTCCAGCGCAGATGCGTCATGACACTGGCCTTGGGCAGGCCGGTGGTGCCGGAGGTGAAGATCAGGAAGGCGCGTTCCTTCGCGGTGATCTGCGCGCAGCTCGGCGGATCGGCCGGATCGGCATCCTCGGCCATTGTGTGCAGATCCTGTGAAAAGAGCACATTGGCAAGGGGTTCGGCGAGTGAGTCCAATGCCGCCCGGCATTCCTCGCCGACCACATTGAGCACGCTGTCGAGCAATCCGAAGCTGTGGGCGAGCACCTGGTCGCGCTGGTGGTGGTTCAGCAGGCCGACCGTCGCACCGAGTTTCACGGTGGCCAGCACCACGAACAGGGCTTCCGGACGGTTGGTCATCAGCACGCCGACCACGTCACCGCGGCGCACGCCACGGTCGGCCAGCACCCGCGCGTACCGGTTCACCTGCGCGTTGGCCGCGCCGTAGCTGAAGGTTGCGCCCTCGTACTTCAGGAACGGCCGGTTCGGATGCCGGTGCGCATTGCGCTGGAAGTACAGCCCGACCGACGATTTGTGATCCGGCCGCACCAGCATGCCGAGCGCACCGCGCACCATGGACGGTGCGTCGAATGCCATGGGCGGCAACCGCTTCACAATGTCGAACAGGCTGACCTTCGGTCGGGTCGCGGTGCCCACAGTGTCAGACCTCCTCGTCGAAAGTGGTACCCGGTTCCTGCACCGCCTCGGCTGCCCGCACCGGTTTCAACGCCGCGAAGGCCGCGGGCAGATCGTCGACCACGGTGATCCGGGCCATGGCCGACTGAGACACGAACTTCCGGTCGTACAGTTCATCCAACCAGTCGAAAAGACCTCGATAGAAACCGTGGTGGTCGAGTACGACCACCGGTTTATCGTGTTGGCCCAGATAACCACCGGTCCAGGTTTCGAAGAATTCCTCCAGCGTGCCGATGCCGCCAGGCAGGGCGAGGAAGGCGTCGGCGCGGTCCTCCATGAGCTGTTTACGCTGGCGCATGGTGTCGGTGACGATCAACTCGTCGGCATCGACATCGGCTACTTCCTGGTGCACCAAGCGTTTCGGGATCACTCCGACGGTGTGCGCCCCACCCGCGCGGGCACCGGTGGCGACCGCGCCCATCATCGAGACATGACCGCCGCCGGAGACCAATTGCCAACCACGCCTTGCGATCTCGGTGCCGACCCGAGCGGCGAGGGCGAGCATCGCCGGATCGGCGGTGCTGGCCGAGCAGTAGACGCAGACCGCATATCCGCGCTCGGCTGTATTCATTGATCGCTCGCTGCGCTCACTCACCACTGATCCTCCGTCCCAAGGGCGTCGGTATAGGTGGCACCGTCCGCGGTGGCCAGGATGATCTGCACGACCTCCTCGACGCTATCGGTCACATGTAGCAGGCCGAGGTCGCCCGGGGAGATCTTGCCGGAGCCGCCGAGCGAATCGCGCAGCCAGTCGACGAGCCCGGCCCAGTACTTGCTGCCGAACAGGATGATCGGGAAGCGGGTGATCTTGTGGGTCTGCACCAGGGTGAGCGCCTCGAACAGTTCGTCCAGGGTGCCGAATCCGCCCGGCAGGCAGATGAATGCCTGCGAGTACTTCACGAACATGGTCTTGCGCGCGAAGAAATAGCGGAAATTGATGCCGAGGTCGACCCATTCGTTGAGGCTCTGCTCGAACGGCAACTCGATGCCGAGTCCGATCGAGTACCCACCAGCCTCCGACGCGCCCCGGTTGGCGGCCTCCATCACGCCGGGGCCGCCGCCGGTGATCACCGCGAATCCGGCCTGTGCCAGCGCGCCGCCGATGGCCTTGGCAGCGTGGTATTCCGGATGCCCTGTCGGCGTGCGGGCCGAACCGAAGACGGTGACCGCGCGCGGCAGTTCGGCGAGCGCACCGAAGCCCTCGACGAATTCGGCCTGGATGCGCAGTACCCGCCACGGATCGGTATGCACCCAATCGCTGGGTCCGTGCCGGTCCAATAGGTTCTGGTCGGCGGTGCCACCCGGTTTGCGATCGCGGCGGAACATGATCGGTCCGCGGAATTTGGGTGTCGACTTCGGCGGGCTTGCGATCTCGTTATCGGCGGCTTCGGTGGACATGGCGCCCACGCTACCGGGCTGGTCCGCCTCCGCGAATCTATAGGCGGCTCCCCCGCCTCTCCGAACCTTTAGGCGCCAGACTCAGTCACGACAACCGTGACCTGTGCACCCAACACTGTCCGCTCTTGACAACGACACCGATCGCAAGCCAGCTCGATGTCAGCACATCGAGTTACCCATGTACTGACGAAATCAGCGGGACGGTACGGCGGAGTTGGGGACTCACTGGGTCAGGTAGGTGCGCAGGGTCGCCGCGACCGAGGTGATCTGGGCGACCGGGACGTGTTCATCGCGCTTATGGGCGAGATTGGGGTCGCCGGGACCGAAGTTCACCGCCGGGATGCCGCGGGCGGCGAAGCGCGCGACATCGGTCCAGCCGTACTTGGCGCGCACGCTGTCGGCGCCCACCACGCTGATCAAATCCTTGGCGGCGGGGGCGGACAGGCCGGGCAGTGCGCCAGCGGCAGCGTCGGTGAGCTCGAAATCGAGTTCGAGTCCGTCGAATACCGCGCGCATATGCTCGGTGGCCTGCGCGACGGTGCGGTCTGGGGCGAAGCGGAAGTTCACGTCGACCTCGGCCTCGTCCGGAATCACATTGCCCGCCACGCCACCACCGATATGGACCGCGGACAGGCCCTCGCGATAGACGCAGCCGTCGATATCGACCTCGCGGGCCTTGTAGTCGGCGAGGCGCTGGAGCACCGGGGCCATGCGGTGAATCGCGTTGTCGCCCTTCCAGGAACGCGCCGAGTGGGCGCGCACACCCTTGGTCGTGAGCCGGGCGCGGAGGGTGCCCTGGCAACCCGCCTCGATGACCCCGCCGGACGGTTCGCCGAGGATGGCCAGATCACCGACGAGCCAATCCGGGAGGTCTCGCTCGATGTGGTTGAGGCCGTTGTACTTCGCGGCGATCTCCTCGCAGTCGTAGAAGATCAGCGTCACATCGTGCACCGGTTCGGCGACGGTCGCGGCCAGATGCAGGAAGACCGCGTCACCGGATTTCATATCGACGGTGCCGCAGCCGTAGAGCTGACGCTCCCCCGCCTCGTCCACGAAGGTGCTCGGCACATTGTCGGCAATGGGCACGGTATCCAAGTGACCGGCGAGGATGACCCGAGTCGGCCGCCCAAGGTCGGTACGCGCGAGCACCACATTCCCATGCCGCAGCACCTCGAATCCCGTGGTCTGCTCGCGCAGCGCCCGCTCGACGATGTCGGCAATGGCCGTCTCGTCCCGCGAGACGCTGGGGATGTCGACGAGAGCCGCGGTCAGTGCGATGGGGTCGGCGCGCAAGTCGATGGTCACGCGCCCCAGCCTACGACCGCGATGTTGACCCGTAGCCATCGCAGCGGCGGTCACCGTCGCGACGTCGAACCAGACCGGAGGCCGCGCCGGGTGAGCGTCGAGTACGGGCTCGCCGGGCAAGCCTGGGATGGCGACATCGGCCGCTCGGGTGCGGACCGGTCGACGTGGCTCAGCACAGTCGTGGCGCGGTGGGTAACCTCTGATGACGTGAGCATTCAGGGAGCAGCAGCCGTCGGTATCGCCAATGTGACCGCGGACGGGACCGTATTGGATACCTGGTACCCGAATCCGGAGCTGGGCGCGTTCGGTGACACCGGGACCAAGCGCCTGGATGCGGCGCCCGCGGACTACGCGGCGCTGCTCGGATTCGACGAGGCACGCGGGGTGGATGTGATCGCGGTGCGGACCACGATCGCAGACCTGTCGGCCGCCCCGGTGGATGCGCACGACGTGTACCTGCGGCTGCATCTGCTCTCGCATCGGCTGGTAAAACCCCATGAGGTGAGCCTGGACGGGCAGTTCGGGCTGCTCAGCAATGTGGTGTGGACCAACCACGGTCCGGCCGCGGTGGAGGATTTCGAGGCGACGCGCGCCAAGCTGCGGGCGCGCGGCCCGGTCACGGTGTACAGCATCGACAAGTTCCCACGGATGGTCGACTACGTCGTGCCGTCGGGTGTGCGCATCGGTGATGCCGACCGGGTCCGCCTCGGTGCGCATCTGGCCTCCGGCACCACTGTCATGCACGAGGGCTTCGTGAACTTCAACGCGGGTACCCTCGGCGCCTCCATGGTCGAGGGCCGCATCTCCGCGGGCGTCGTGGTCGGCGACGGCTCCGATATCGGCGGCGGCGCCTCCACCATGGGCACCCTGTCCGGCGGCGGAACCACCATCATCTCCATCGGCGAGCGCTCCCTGCTCGGCGCCAACTCCGGCCTCGGTATCCCGTTCGGCGACGACTGCGTCCTGGAAGCTGGTCTCTACCTCACCGCGGGTACCAAGGTCACCACCCCGGACGGCACTGTGGTCAAGGCCGCCGACCTCAGCGGCCAGAACAACCTGCTGTTCCGCCGCAACTCGACCACGGGCGCCGTCGAGGTCGTGCCCCGCAAGGGCACCGGCATCGAACTCAACGCCGACCTGCACGCGAACGACTAGGCTCCCCGAATCTTCAGTCGCCGGACTCAGTCGCGGCAACTGTGACGTTGGCGGGTGGCGGTCGGGCTGTGGGCAAGTTGGCCTACCTACACCATCGCCCTCACCGGAAACCGCCCAGATGCGGCTGCTGCCCGACCCCCGGTGCCGGACCGTCGCACCCCAGGCGGGCGACTCGGCACCGGGACGATGGTCAGCGCACAGCCTTCAGTCGGTATCGCACTCGGCGGCGGCCAACTTGATCGCCGCAAGCTGTGCCTCGACTGTCACGAAATCGAAAATCACCGCTCCGGAATGGAACTCCCGCCCGAGGCCGTGCAGGAGGTCCATCCATTCCCAGCTGACCGCGATCTCCGCGTCGATGGGATCGAGCTTCGCACCGATCGCCGGTCCGGCCTTGTGCCGCAGGACGCGCAGACGCCATTGACCGAGGAAGCGTCGGAAGCGGTCCAGCGCCGCACTCGCCCGTTCGGTCTGCTGCGCGACTGTCGACAGTTGCGCATTCACCTCGCGCATCTGGTCGGCCATATCGCACAGCCCGATGGCGGTCGCGTCGCACAGTAGGGGTACCGCCTTCAGCGTGCGGGCCGGGGCCGCGCCGTCGACCACTTCGGCGGCGAAGGCCGCGACCATGCTGTTGTACAAGGCGGCCAACGAGATTCGGAACCGCAGCTCTGTCACCGCCGTACACAACCGGTCCAGTTCGGGCCCCAGGGTGTGCAATGCGGTGACCGCTTCGCTCATTGGTTCACCCATCACCCGGGCGATATTGAGCAGCACCGGATGCTCGTCGGCGACCCGCGCAGAGGCATCCCTGGCCGCGACAACGGATCGATCGATGCGGCGGGTGATGTCGGCGACCCGCGTTGCGGCGGCCATGAGCCGGCCGCACAGCTCCCGGTATTCGCCCAATCGCCCAACCATCTGAGCGAGCCTCGCATCCACCAGAGCGGTGCCCGCGAGCACGGAACCGATGGGCCCGGACACGTCCGGCCGCAGTGACGTCGCCGATACCAGATTGCCGCGGGCCGCGATCTCCGCGGGCAGAGCTTCGTGCATGAACTCGTCGTACGAGCGAAATCCGTGGCGACGCAGCGCTTCCTCGAGACCGGCCATACCGCTCGCGGCGATGCCACGGCGGTCGTTCCCGGAACGGCGCGATGCCTGCTCCGCGGTTCGCGCTTGCGCGTAAACCTGTTCGGCGAGACCGAAATACGGACTGCACGGAGCGAGCCGCACCGAGACATAGCCATCAGGCACCGGGCTCATCGTCGCGAACACCCAATACGCCGTTCCGTCCTTGGCCCGGTTCCTGACGAACGCCCCGACCGGTCGGCCATCGGCAAGCCGTTCCCACATCAGCCGGAACATTCCAGCAGGCATATCGGGGTGGCGGACGACATTGTGCGGCTGTCCGACCAACTCGTCGAGCGCATAGCCCGATACGCGGGCGAAGACGGAATTTCCCAGACCGATCACACCGCGCCGGTCAGTGGTGGAGAAGAACAGTTCCGTCGACCCCAGGACCAAGTCGCCCGCGTCGACCGGCGAGACCAGTTGATCCGCAACCTTTTCTGCATATGAAAGCACCGGGCAACCGTAGAGCAACGAGAATGCGGGACCGCAACGAGGCGGAGTGATGCACACCGCAATTCCGCTGAATTATACTGCGAGAATGCAGGATACGTCCCTTTGCAAGGGCATTCGGATATCCGACATCGGGACCGAAAGACAGTCGAATCAGTGACATAGGTCCCGTCGGTTACATCATCGCTTCTCGGGTCGAGCCGACTGGTTCGTCGTGCCGTTCGCGGATTTCGGCCGCGAACAATCACGGCTGGTTCGGCAGGTGTGATCCTGATCCGCAAAAGCGTCAGGCACAGGAGATTCCATAAGCGACCACGAAGGGAACATGATCATTTTATCGAGCGATGACCCGGATGAATCGATCCGATTCTACAACGACACGCTGGAATTGCCGCTGAAGTTCCGTGATGGCGCCCGCTTCGCTGCCCTCGACGTCGGCGTTGCAGTGCGGACTCTGCATACCCCGAGCGGCCAGGGGGGTCACACGCACTGACTACGCGGTGGCGTGGGTGGTGCCTGCTTCCAGGCCGAAGGCGATTATGCGGGTGGGGTGGATGCGGATCATCTCTCGGGAGACGCTGGTGATGTAGGGCTCTACGTCGGTCAACTGTTCCGCGGTGCCGCGGATTTCGAGGCAGCGTACGCGCCAGGGTTGGACGGAGGCGACATCGTCGACGACGAAGGCGATGCGGTTGTTGGTGGCGATATTGCGGAATTTCCAGGACCTACCCATATTCCAGCCCGCGATGTCGATGGTGCCGAGTTCGGCGTTGTAGCGGAAGCCGACCGGGCTGTTCTGGGGCGAGCCGTCGGGGCGTACGGTCGCCAGTCGGCCCAGGCGTTGGGTGGCCAGGTAGTCGATCTGTTCGGGTGTCAGCACTGCGCTCATACCGGCGACCGTAGAATCTGAACTCAAGTAGAGGTCAAGCCGGTGGCGCTGCAGTTCTCGTTCTCGGCGACACGTCCCGCAGTCGCACCCGACGGACCCGGGAACGGCGTTAGCCTGGTATATGGACGCTGTCACGGTAGTCCCTATCCCGAGCAACGAGCCGGTGCATTCCTATGCGCCGGGCAGCCGCGAGCGGGAACTGCTGATCACCAAACTCACCGAGATCGCCGCCGAATCCATCGATATTCCGCTGGTCATCGGTGGCAAACACCGGCCGGGCATCGGGACGCGGCACGATATCGTCGCCCCGCACCGACGTCGGCATGTGCTCGGCACTTACACCGACACCACGCATTCGGAAGCCCACGGCGCTATCGAGGCCGCGATCGCGGCGGCACCCGGCTGGCGCACCACGACCTTCGACGACCGGGCGGCCATCTTCCTGCGCGCGGCGGATCTGTTGGCCGGGCCGTGGCGGGAGACGGTCGCCGCCGCCACCATGCTCGGTCAATCCAAGACGGTGCAGCAGGCCGAAATCGATGCGCCGTGCGAATTGGTCGACTTCTGGCGCTTCAATGTGGCCTTCGCGCGCCAAATTCTGCAGCAGCAGCCGCAGTCGAGCGCCGGGGTGTGGAATCAGATGGACTACCGCCCGTTGGAGGGGTTCGTCTATGCGGTCACACCGTTCAACTTCACCGCCATCGCGGGCAATCTGCCGACCGCCCCCGCGTTGATGGGCAATACCGTGGTGTGGAAGCCCTCGCCGACGCAGACGCTCGCGGCCTTCTACACCATGCGGCTGCTGGAGGCGGCCGGTTTGCCACCTGGCGTCATCAATATGGTGACCGGCAACGGTGTCGAATTGTCGGAGGTCGCGCTCGCCGATCCGCGACTCGGGGGTATCCATTTCACCGGCTCCACCAAGACATTTCAGTTCCTGTGGTCCCAGGTCGGCGCGAATATCGGGCGCTACCACAGCTATCCACGCCTGGTCGGAGAGACCGGCGGTAAGGACTTCATTGTCGCGCACCCGTCCGCCGATCCGGATGCACTGCGTACCGCGCTGATTCGCGGTGCCTACGAATATCAGGGCCAGAAATGTTCGGCGGCTTCCCGCGCCTATATCGCACGCTCGATGTGGCGCACGATCGGTGACGATTTCCTCCAATTGACCCGTGAACTCAGCTACGGCGATGTCGCCGATCTGACGAATTTCGGTGGGGCACTGATCGATCGGCGCGCCTACGACAAGAATGTGGCCGCCATCGAACGCGCCAAGTCAGCGGGTATCGCCATTCCGGCGGGCGGCGCATACGACGACAGCGAGGGCTGGTTCGTCCGGCCGACGGTGCTGGTGGTCGACGATCCGCACGACGACGCCTTCGTCACCGAATATTTCGGTCCTATCCTCGCCGTGCACGTCTATGACGATGCCGAACCCGGCTCCTACGCCGCGGTATTGGCCGAGGTGGAGTCGGCGGCACCCTATGCACTGACCGGCGCGGTCTTCGCTCAGGACCGCAAGGCCATCGACCAGGCCTCGGCCGCATTGCGATTCGCCGCGGGCAACTTCTACATCAATGACAAGCCGACCGGCGCGGTCGTCGGTCAGCAGCCCTTCGGCGGTGCGCGTGCGTCGGGCACCGACGATAAAGCAGGTTCGCCGCTGAACCTGCTGCGCTGGGTCGCGCCACGCACGATCAAGGAGACCTTCGTGCCGCCGGGTGATTACCGGTATCCGCACATGGGGTCGGAATGAATCCACTGCGGCCGGTCATCCTCGCGGCCTCCGCTTCCCCGCGGATGCAGCGCATCCTGACCGGAATGCCGGTGACCGCGGAGATCGTCCGGCGCTTCGTGGCCGGCGAGGGCCGTGACGAGTTGATTGCGGTGGCGCGCGAGCTGCTGGCCGGCCGTCGGCTGATCAGCGTCGACTTTCTCGGGGAGAACACCACCGACCGGGCACAGGCCGATGCCACGGCGGCCGAATACCTTGCACTGATCAACGATCTGGCGGCATTGAACGGCTTCCGAGATATCGCGGCACGCACCGAGGTGTCGGTGAAAATGTCCGCGCTGGGGCAAGCACTGCCCGCGGACGGCCCGGCCATCGCCACCGAGAACCTGCGCATTGTGTGCACCAAGGCGGCTCAGGCCGGGGTGTGGGTCACTGTGGACGCGGAAGACCACACCACCACCGAGGCCACGCTTGCCGCGGTTCGTGAGCTGCGCGCCGAATTCCCTTGGCTCGGTGCGGTATTGCAGGCCCATCTGCATCGCACCGAGGCGGACTGCCGGGAACTGTCCGGCCCCGGATCCCGAATTCGTCTGTGCAAGGGCGCTTATCGGGAACCGCATACCGTCGCGTATCAGCGTTCCGCCGAAGTGAACGATTCCTACCTGCGCTGCCTGGAGATTCTGATGGGCGGCGACGGCTACCCGATGGTGGCCACCCACGATCCGGTGCTCATCCTCGCCGCTGAACGGCTTGCCACCGAAACCGGCCGTGGCCCAGACCGTTTCGAGCATCAGATGCTCTACGGCATCCGCGATCCCGAGCAGTTGCGGCTGGCCGCCGCGGGCAATGCCATGCGCGTATACGTGCCTTATGGCAGCCAGTGGTACGGCTATCTGACCCGCCGCCTCGCCGAACGTCCGGCCAACCTCACATTCTTTCTGCGCGCGTTGGTCAGCAAATCCTAGACAAGCGGCTGGCCGCGACGATGCCGCCTGCGCATATCCCACAGGCAGAGGTTCATCGGAAAGAGCCTGGCGAACTTCGGCAGTAGGCGGTGCACGGCACCGATCGCGCGCAGTAGTTCATTCGCGACGCGCTCGTGCCGCTCGCTCCAATCCATGTGCATCTCGGCGCGTAGGTGCGGCGGCAGCAGACCGGTCACCAAGAACCGCTGCAGCGGGGCGAATACTGTGCGGACCGGCCAGGCGACCATTTTCAGATCGATGAGATCATTGAAGTACGCGCGCGTGCGGTCATCCACGGATTTGGTCGCGAGATTGGCATTCCAGTACTCCTGGAAGGCCTTTCGGTCCCGGGGCCACATGTCCGGTCGCATCTGCAGGGTGGTGCCGAGCCGAGCGGCGTACTGGTAGAGCACATCCGCGATGTCCTCATCCATCGGTCCGTGCAGCCGCTCCTCCAGATCGACCAAGCCCCAGTACAAACAGGCGGCCACCCACAGTTGCAGTTTCGGGTCGAAGGCGTTGTATTTGATCGGAGCGCCGGGCTTGGAATGCACCGCGCGATGTGAACCGTTGACGGCCTCGCGATAATTCGCGCGGTCTTCCTCGGTGCCGAGCAGCGCCACCGCGAGATAGGTCAGCGTGGTGCGCGTCCGCTTCCATGGGTGCACATCGATCCGGCCGGATTCGACCGTGCTCTCCATGACACCGTAGGCGACCGGCCGCAGGCTCAGCTGCACGATGACATTCGCCGTTCCGCCGAGGAAGGCCGCGACACCGGTTAGGAACTCGTCCATCGTGAAGTCGTCGACAGTGCCGTAGCGGCAAGTAGGCAGCGGATCGGGCGGCTGCGCGGGTAGCGGCAAGGTCATCGTTGGCCTCGGCTTTCGGGGGTGATCACCGACAATCGAAAGGTGATGAGAAGAATTTACATTTACCTTCTCATCATCTCGATAGGCTGTCAAACGATCCCCGCACACGAGCGGTTTACCCAATCGGCTGCGGCGGCGCCCGTCGAACAAAGAACATCCGCACCGGCTTCGGCGGTCCGTCGGAGGCGTTAATGGGTGGCGCAAGCTGATGGCATGCGATGCTAGCGGTGTCATCGTGTCATGGAGCGGAAATAGGGGTGGAAGTTGTGGCGGCGTTGACCAGACTGCTGGCGATGGTTCGTAGCACCGGTCCGGAGGACCGCAATCAGACGCAGGTGCTGGACGCGGCATTGCTGGTGTTCCTGGACTTCGGTATCAAGCGGACCAGCATGGTAGAGGTCGCGCGACGGTGCGGGCTTTCGCTGGCCACGCTCTATCGGCGTTTCGCGAGCAAATCCGATCTCATCCAAGCCGTCGGGATGCGGCAGGCGCGCCAATTCGTCGAAGAGGTGGATGCGGCACAGCAGCGGCAGGTCGATCGCGATGCCGGGGCCGAGGAGCAGATCGTGGAGTTGTTCGTCGCCTTCCTGAACGGACTGCGCGGCAATAAGCTGCTCGACCGGTTACTGAAGACCGAGCCGGAGATTGTGCTGCCGTATCTCACGGTCAGGGGTGCGCCGGTGCTCGAACTCGGCCGCGACTATCTGGCCGAATTCATAACCCGACTGCAGGCGGAGGGCAAATTGCCCGAATACGATCCGGAACCGGTCGCCGAGATGATCGCCCGGACGGCGCTGTCCTTGGCGCTGACTCCGCAAACGGTCCTTCCGCTCGACGACGACGCCGCGATCCGCAAGTTCGCGCGCGACCATGTGGCGGTCTCGTTCCGGCTGTAATTCACCCACCCGTCGTCCCCATGAATCACACCAGGCGCAGGCCGAGCCGCCTGCGGATGCGCATATCCCACAGGTAGGCGTTGATCGGAAACATCCTGGCCTGCTTCGGCATTCGAGCGGTGATCGAGCCGAGGGCGCGCAGGATTCCCGCGAGTTTCCGATCGTCGTCCGCGGTCCAGGTCATGCCCATCTGGTCGCGCAGCCGCTCGGGCAGCAGCCCGGTGACCACGAAGCGGTGGAACCGGGCGAACGGTAAGCGGGCGGGCGGCGGCAGCATTTTCAGATCGATCAGCTCGTTGAAGTAGTCGCGGATCGGGGGATCGATGGTGGTCTTCGCGAGCTGCTCGGTCCAGAATTCGCCGAAGGCGACGCGGTCGGCGGGCCACGATTCCGGACGCATTTGCAGCGTGGTGCCGAGTCGAGATCCATAGCGGTAGAAGGCTTCCGCGTCAGCGTCGTTCATCGGGCCGTGCATGCGCTCGTAGAGATCGCGCGCGCCCCAATAGAGGCAGGCGGCCACCCAGAGCTGGAGTGCGGGATCGAAGGCGTTGTACTTCACCGGACTCGCCGCGGTCGACTTGACCGAGCGGTGCGACAGGTTCACGGCGTCGCGATAGGCGTCGCGTTCGGCATCGGTGCCGAGCATGGCGACCGAGAGATAGGTGAGGGTGGTGCGCAGCCGCCTGATCGGATGCAGCATGACCTTGCCGCTGTCCACGGTGCTCTCCAGCACGCCGTAGCCGACCGGCACCGTGCTGAGCTGCATGATGACATTCGCCGTACCGCCGAGAAATGCGGCGACACCGTCGAGGTGCCGCTCGATATCGAAGGCGTCCTCGCCAGGTATGTGCGCGGGTATGCGAAACGGGCCGGTCATCATCGCCCCCGCTCTCAGCTCGAGAAGGAATTACTTAAACGTTCTCACCGTCTCATGAGCGTGTCAACCGTCACGTTGTGGTCGAGGCGGCTCGCCGGGGGAACGTGGTGGTTCGATGTGGTGCCGAAGTAGCGTGAGCGAATGTCATTCGGTCCGCCGCTGCTGCTTCGTTCGCTCAATCCGCTCGCTGTTGCCGGGGGAGCGGATATACCGGATGCCGTCACCATCGACGGGGCGACATTGTCGCGCAGTGATGTGCTCGGTGCGGCGACGGCGGTGGCCGAGCGCATCGCGCGCGCCGATCGGGTGGCGGTACTGGCGCGACCGACCGTAACCACGGTGCTCGCGGTGGTCGGCTGTCTGATCGCCGGGGTGACGGTGGTGCCGGTGCCACCGGATTCGGGGACCGCCGAGCTGGCGCATATCCTCACCGACTCCGGTGCCCAGGCGTGGCTGGGGGCGGCGCCGGAGGGGTCGGATCTGCCGGTCGTTCCGGTGCGCATGCACGCGCGCTCGTGGCATACCTATCCCGAACCCGACCCTGCCACACCGGCATTCGTGCTGTACACCTCGGGGACCACCGGTCTGCCCAAGGGGGTCGTGCTGAATCGCGGTGCCATCGCGGCCGGGCTCGATGCGCTCGCCGACGCGTGGGCCTGGACGCCGAACGACATTCTGGTGCACGGTCTTCCGCTGTTCCACGTGCACGGGCTGATTCTCGGATTGCTCGGGCCGCTGCGGGTCGGCAGCCCGCTGATCCACACCGGCAAGCCGACACCGCAGGCCTATGCGGACGCGCGTGGCACGCTGTATTTCGGGGTGCCGACCGTATGGTCGCGCATTGTCGAAGATCCCGATGCGGCACGGAAATTGGCCGAGGCGCGGCTGCTCGTCTCGGGCAGTGCGCCGCTGCCGGTGCCGGTATTCGAGCGGCTGCGCGAACTCACCGGGCATGCGCCGATCGAGCGGTACGGGATGAGCGAAACAATGATCACGCTGTCCACGCGGTTCGATGGGGAACGCCGTCCCGGCTGGGTCGGCACGCCCGTCGCGGGTGTCGAGACCCGGCTGCGGGACGAGGCCGGTACGGATGTCCCGCACGACGGGGACAACATCGGTGGCCTGCAGGTGCGCGGGCCGATGCTGTTCGACGGTTACTACAACCGGGCCGAGGCGACCGCCGAATGCTGGACCGAGGATGGCTGGTTCAAGACCGGCGATGTCGCGGCGATCGATGTCGATGGTTGGCACCGCATCGTCGGCCGAGAATCGGTCGACCTCATCAAGTCCGGTGGTTATCGCATCGGTGCTGGCGAAGTCGAGACCGTGCTGCTCGGACATCCGGAGGTGGCCGAGGTCGCGGTGGTAGGCGTTCCCGATGCCGATCTCGGGCAGCGGATCGTCGCGTACGTCGTACTGCGCGGCGCCGCAACGGACTCCATCGATCAGTCGCTCATCAGCCATGTGGCCGAACAGCTTTCGGCGCACAAACGCCCACGCGAGGTCCGCGTGGTGGCTACGCTGCCGCGCAACGCAATGGGGAAGGTGCAGAAAAAGCTGCTCGGCTGAACGGAACTCCTCGCGCGCGCGGCGCATTCTGAAACATCCCGAATCCCATGGATTATCGATGTGACGCTATCGACTGCCCCGGCCCTCACGGTGGATACGGCGACAGGATGGTGCGCATCCAGTCGAGGGTGTAGCGCAGACCGTTGCCCAGGGGTGTGCTCGGTCGCCAGCCCAACAGCGCATGGGTACGGTCGAGGTCCGGGCTGTGCGCGGTTGTCGGCGCGATGATATCGGCGGGGGCGATCTCCACCCAGCCGCTACCGGCGAGGGCGACAGCGGTGCGGGCGAATTCGGCGGTCGTCACCGCGGTGGGGCCGCCGATGTCGACCGGGCCGGTCATGGTGCTGTCGAGCATCGCGACCAATGCGTCGACGGTGTCGGCGATGTAGACGAATGATCGCATATCACCGTCGATTACTTGCAGTGTCTGATCACGTAGAGCCGCGGCGCAGATCGTGGCCGCGACGCGGCCGTCGCCCGGCCACTGGTGTGGACCGTAAACCTCGAAGGGCCGCACGATGCCCACGTCCACGCCACCGTAATGGCGGGCGATGATCTCGGCGAGAAGGGTACACAACCTGTGTATGTGAAAATCGCCTGCTTGGCCGGTGTTTCGCAGGTCGCCGTCAATCTCGGGGCCGGATGCGACGACAATGCGCGCGTCGCGACTCGCGGCGAGGTCGAGAGCGGCCAGGGTTCCAGTCGAGGCCGTTCGAAGGGTATCCGTCGGCCGCCGGACGGTGGCTTTCGGACTCCCAGGGCAGGCGAGATGCGCGATATGGGTGATCGTGGCGAGGTCGTCGAATGCGCCGGGTGTGGTCACATCCGCGGTGCGGAGGGTGAAATGCGGGTGTGCCATGAGGTTTTCGACGGCCGCCCGACGGCCGGTGCTGAGGTTATCGATCGCGGTGACCCGGTCTCCGCGCGCGAGCAGTGCACGGCACAGGTGCGAGCCGAGGAATCCAGCACCGCCGGTAACGACGATGTGGTTACCGGTATGCGGGGATTCGTCCTTCATGGATGGGCGATCATTCACAAGGGCACCTCCCACCAACGGCCCCGACGTGCCGAATCAGGTGTGGCGTGCCCTGCCGCGACCAGTGTCGCGAACGCGGCCCGCTTTCGGGCACAGTTGTGTTCGCGGTGTAGTTGCATCGCGCGATGGGCGTCGGCGAGCGTCAGCGGCGGGGACGGCAGGTCGCATGTCCACGCCTTCGGCCACTCGACGGGACGTAAGGGGCACTGCGCGTTGACGCGCCGAGGTGCGGCGGGGCGGTACGGCCGGTCGACCGGCCATACGCATCCGAGTGCGATCACCACGACCACACCCCCGCCGAGTACCGCCACCACGCTGGACACCACATGCCACGGACTCACCGTCGCTCCCCCTCGCAGCCGTCCCCCAGAGGGGCGCGCATATCTTGCAGAAGGCCGTCGAGCACCCGCTGTAACAGCGTGAATTCCGTTGTGCCGCAGGCAGACAGCGATCCGTCGGTAAGCGACGGCGCGATGGGAAATTCGATGCCGCGCCGATGCGCGCGCTCGCGCGGACTCACTCTCTGCGGCGCGATCCTGCCATTGGCCACGAGGGTGTGGTACGCGACCCATTTCCAGGCACATGTCTCGATCCGGCACGCTCGATGTCGCCGCATCTGCTGGTGTGCCAGCTCGATTTCAGCGCTGCCGCAGATGGCCGGTGCAGTGGCGATCGTATCCTCGCTCAACACGCCGCCCTCGTTTCGGTACCGAGCACGGGCAGCGCGGTGCGTGCCCAAGTGCTTTGCGGGCAAACAGTTTCCAGGTCGTACCCGTGATCGCAGATCAGTGCGGGTTGATCGTTCACATGCGCCAGCTCGAAAACCACAATGACCTCGATCTCGAGGCCTGCTGCCACGGTGAGGACGTACCCGATCGGGTCGGGCTCGTCCCCTGGTGGACGGACGGTGTAAACGTATCGATACCCCAATATGCCTGCGTGCCTGCGTATTTCGCTGGCATGGCGAGGCGCGTGCAGTCCGGAGACATCCGCGCGAACGAACCCGATCGCCTTGGGCTTACCGGTGCACGGCGACGGCTCGATGGCTTGCGTGTGGGTCATGTGGGTCCCTCCCCGGAACCTGGTCGGTATACGAGATCTGTCAGGCGTCCGGGCAGGCGGAGACAACGAATCAGCGGGGTAGCGGATCGGCTCGTGAGGAGTTCACCGAGCCGAGGAGCGTGTCGTCGATGTTGTTGCGGTGCCGGCAGAATCGGGATGTTCTCACGTGTTCCGACCTGCGGTGACACCCGAACGCCTGACTCAGCACACCACCAATCTGTCGCGGATGCAGCACAATTGGGTACCCGATGAGAATTCACCCAAAAACCCACGGCCCAACCCGATAGTGCGGTACAACAGACCCGATTGCTTGACTGTTCCAATCCGTTTCCGCGACAAGGGGGAAGATAATGACTGGCACTGATGCCGACTCTGATGCCACGCCCAGCTCGACGTTACCGCGACGCCAGCTCGGCCGGTTCCTACACGACCAGCGCGACGCGAACGGCTTCACCATCGCCGCCGCCGCAAAGTTGGTCGACCTATCTGCATCGGCCTTACAACGGATCGAGGCGGGCCAGACCCAGAAAGTGCGCAAGCAGGATGTCCGCGCGCTCTGCGAGCTTTACGGCGTCGATCCCAGCGAGACCGATTCCGCCGTCGATTTGGCGGCTCTGGCCAGGACACAGGGCTGGTACCACGCGTACGGCGGCTTGTACTCCGATGCGTACAACATGTATGTCGGACTCGAAGCTGCTGCGCGGCAACAGATCACCTACCACGAGCACATTCCGGGTCTGCTGCAAACAGCCGATTACGCCCGCGCCATCATCAGCGCATACCCTGGATTCAGTAGCCGCGACGACATCGACCGTCGAGTGGAGCATCGACTGAAGCGACAAGCCATCGTTACCCGCAAGACAAACCCGGTGGCGCTGGAAGTCCTACTTCACGAGTCAGCCCTACACAGGGTGGTCGGCAACCGCAGGATCATGGCAGCGCAGCTCCGACACCTTGCCGAGATCTCGAAGTTGAATAACGTCACGCTGCGAATACATCCCTTCGAAGCGGGGCTGACTTGGGGAATGCCGTATCGCTTGTTCGCCATTCTGTATTTCGATGCAGGCACTCGGAATGACCCCATCGAGCCGCCAATCGTCTACCTGGAAGGCGGGCCGACCCCGGATGTCTACCTCGAGAAGCCTGAGGAGGTACGGCTCTATAGTGAGCTTGCGGCGGCCATTCGAAGCGTATCGCTGGATGAAGGACGGACCCGGGAGCTGATTCGCCGGGTGACGAAGGAGTTTGAGCGTGACCAGCACTGACCTATCCCAAGCACCCTGGTTCAAGAGCAGTCACAGTGGCAGCCAAGGCGCATGCGTTGAGGTGGCATGGCTCGCGGGCGGCGACGTCGGTATCCGCGACTCGAAGAACCCAACCGGTCCAGCACTGGTCTTCACCCCGGCCGAGTGGGACGCCTTCGCCGCAGGCATGCGGGAGGGCGAATTCACGGGAGCATGAAGCGTGAAAGCTAACCTGTCCCAGGCGAACTGGTTCAAGAGCAGCCACAGCGGCGGCCATACCGACTGCGTCGAGGTGGCCTGGCTCGCGGGCGGCAGCGTCGGTATTCGCGACTAGAAGACCGTGCTCACGCGACAACGAACTCCCTGGCAGGAGGTCAGGTTCCCGATCGGACACCGCCCAGGGGCCGGACTTCTGCCGCAGCGCGGGAGGTCGGTAGGAATGATGTTGCGCGCTGGCCTGCCGGACGTATGCGCCGATCACGGCCGCCCTGCTGTCGAATCCCGAAAAGGCTCGCCCGGTTTCTACGCCAGTGGCGACCAATTCGGGGCTCGCAGCGTATTGAAATTCGGCTACACCATGAACAATGGGTACGCCAGGCCAAAGCTCCGAGACTTGCCGAAAATTCCGGAGCTCGGCATTCGGAAGGCACTCCGGGGACGTCCGATCAATAGCGAAGCTGTCTTCGTACACGGCGAATGGCCGATTTGTGCAAGCTGCCACCGCCGCGCCCTGGTATTCCGCTGGATCGGCTACTTCCTTGTGCTGTGCGCGATGCTCACCATTGTGGCCCTGGTCGTTGCGCGACAACGGGATCTGGAGAACCTGCTACTTCCGCTGGCGTTTGTCGTGATCCCGGGTTGGCTTCCGATCGGCCTACTCCTCACCGTGGCCGTATTCGATCGTTCGTCAACCCACGTCCACGCCCGGATCACCGCCGACAGGCGGTACATCGTGATCCGGGCACATCCGCGCTTCGCGACCGTCGCAAGCCGAAAGAAAGACTCAGGACTTTGAATTCGCCGTCAGGCGCTGGGCGGCGGCCTCGATGCGTTCGTCGGAGGCATTCAGCGCAATGTGCATGCACTCCCCGCGCTCGGCCAAGTCACCGAGTGGTGCGAGCCGAGGAATCCAGCGCCACCGGTGACGACGATGCGGTTGCCGGTGTGCGCGGATTCTTCCTGGTCAGGCCGTGGCACCGTGGGGCATTGTGACCGGATCATCGACGACCTACGTCGTGGCGCTGCAGGTCACCGAGATAGCCCGGTGAGCACGACGTCGATGGCGCGGTTCAGGATGTCAGGCCGCACCGGTATCGTCGCTGACGCTTGAGCCAGCCCGCGGATCAGCAGATAGACCTCCTCGACCGTAACCGAAGGACGCACCGCGCCGACCTCCTGCGCCTGCCGCAGGACCTCGCCGACCACGACCTTCAGCCGTTTCGACGCGGTGGCTGCGCCGTCCGGGACCCCCTTGCGGTCGGCCAACGTCGAGACCAGTGTCAATTTCGTGGCGCCGGTTTCGATCATCACCCGCACCAGGGTGCGCCATGCCACGGCCGGGTCTGCGTCAACGACGAGCGCGTGGGCGCGTTCGGTGAGCTGATCGAAATGTCGCAGCAGCGCCGCCTCGATCAACTCCTCCTTGGTGGGGAAGTGACGAAAGACCGTGGCGATGCCGACGCCGGCCCGCCGGGCCACCTCCTCGGTCGATCCGGAGCCCCCGTGCGCACCGAAGACGTCCTCGGCCGCGGTCAGGATCCGTTCCCGGTTCTCCCGCGCGTCCTGGCGCATTCGGACCTCCCTTCAGTCTCCGGTTCGGCACTTTAATCCGGAGTCTGGACTTCGGTACAGTTACCGAAGTCCAGACTCCGATTATTTCAAAGGAACGCCATGCCAGAGCCGTCGACGCCAGCCGATGTTGTCCGCGCCGTTGCCGCCGGGGTCAACCGCTTGGTCTCCCGCAACCTCACCGAGCAGGAGAAACAGGCGCAACTGGATCATCTCGCCAGCCTCTACGCCGAACAGACCGATGTGCGACACCCCTTCGCACCGCTCGGCGACACACCGTTGCACACCCGCGCCGAGCTACGTCGCCACTTCGCCGAGGGACCGGCCCGGGTAAGCGGAGCCGACCGGTTCGAGCCGGTGGGGCAGGTCCACGAAACCGCTGATCCCGAGGTGGTCATCTACGAATTCAGCTACACCGGTTCGGCGAACGGCCGCCCTTTCTCAATCCCGTGCATCTTCGTGGTGCGGGTCCGTGATGGCCTCATCGTCGAATCCCGCGACTACAGCGACCACGTGGGCCTGGCCCGAGCCTTCGGCCGACTCGACAACCTGGCCACCGCACTGGTAGGTACTCCCCCGCCCGGTCCATAGAAGTCACCGGATGCGGCGAGAACCCCGACCCTTGCCCCGCCGCCGCATGATCAACGGGACGTGACGGAGCGTGTGTGCCGGGCCGACCACAGGCGGTCTAATGTTCTGGTCATGGAGACCGACACCTGGATGGCCATCGGGTTTACGGTCTTGGGGATTTTTCTGTTCGTCAACGGCATCTGGCAGCTACGGCAGGTGCGTGACCGTCGGCGGCATTGGAAGCGCCACCGGAGTGAGGTCATAGATTATGTCTGGGAATCGAGTTCGTCGAGTTCATCGATCCAATATTGGATTCTGCGATGGGTCGACGAGCACGGGGTGCCACGGACTGCCAAGAACCCGACCGGGAGTTCGGGCGGAACCCTGCGCAGCTTTCCGTTCCCGGTCGAGATCCTGGTCGATCCTGCGGACCCGGAGCGGGCTCAGATAGCCGGTGGCAGGCACTCGGGTGTTGCTGCGGGCATCGCCGCATTGGTGGTCGGACTCCTGTTCATCGGGTTGGGCACGCTACTCGGTGTCGTCGAAGCCTGATCGTCCTGACATTGCCGCCGAGCGGGCATCGACTGATGCCACCCGGAGAATTCATGGCCACCAGGCCGGACAAAGGGTGTCCACCGGCAACGAACGATTTATGGCATCGCATCGACGAAATGGCACCTGATGGTCGAATCACCTGGCAATACACCGATTCCGCCGTGATCGAGATTCGCGCCGTACTCATCCGCCGAGTGGGAACACTCGACATCTACCGAAGTCCATGACCCCAGCGGTGTGAGCTACATCGTGATCCGGGCACACCCGCGCTTCGCGACCGCCGCAAACCGAAAGAGAAACTCAGGACTCTGAGTTCGCCGTCAGGCGCTGCGCCGCGGCCTCGATGCGTTCGTCGGAGGCGGTCAGTGCGATGCGCACGTACTCCCCCGCGCCCGGTCCATAGAAGTCACCGGGTGCCGCGAGAATGCCGCGTTCGGCCAGCCAGTCCAGGGTGGTGCGGCACGGCTCGCCCCTGGTGGACCACAGGTAGAGGCCCGCCTCGGAGTGATCGATCCGGAAACCGGCGTCCTGCAACGCCTTTCGCAGCACATCACGACGCGCACGGTAGCGCTCCCGTTGCCGCGCTTCATGGGCGTCGTCACCGAGTGCGGCGGTCATGGCCGCCTGGATCGGGAACGGCACCATCATGCCGGAGTGCTTACGCACCTCTAGCAATTCGGTGACGAGTTCCGCATCGCCTGCCACGAATCCGGCCCGGTAGCTGGCCAGGTTGGAGGTCTTCGAGAGCGAATGCATCGCGAGCAGACCGGTGTGGTCGCCATCGCAAACCTCGGGGTCGAGGATCGAGACAGCCCGACCTTCCCAAGCCAGGCCGAGGTAGCACTCGTCGGAAGCCACGATCGTGCCGCGCTCACGCGCGAACTGCACCACCTTGCGCAGATGCTCGACACCGAGCACCTTCCCCGTCGGGTTCGACGGCGAGTTCACATAGATAAGGGCAGGCGATTGCGGACCCAACCGAGTCAGGCCATCCGCCCGCACCACCTTGGCACCGGCCAGCAGCGCACCCACCTCATAGGTCGGGTAGGCGACCTCTGGAATGACGACCAGGTCGTCCGCGCCGAGGCCGAGCAGCCGCGGCAGTCCGGCGATCAGTTCCTTGGTGCCGATCACCGGCAGCACCGCGGCCGGGTCGAGTCCGGTGATCCCGTACCGCCGCTTCAGTGCGTCGACCGCCGCGGCCCGCAGTTCGGGCGTACCGTGCGTGGTCGGATAGCCGGGCACCTCGGCGACCGAACTCAGTGCCGCGCGGATCAGCGGGTCCACCGGATCGACCGGGGTGCCGACCGACAGGTCGACGATCCCGTCCGGATGCGCGGCGGCCTTCGCCTTCACTGTCGCGATGGTGTCCCAGGGGAAATCCGGCAGCAGACCGCTGAGCGGTGTCCGACGGCTGCGGGAGTGGGCCCCTCCGTGGTTACGCAGGCTGCCTCCTCCGGGGCCGTCACTCCCGCCGCGGCGACGCGGTGACACAGAACTCACTCAGTACCCAATACTCATTCGGTCGCCATCGGCGGCAGCTGCTTGATGAGCGGCGGGTCGTAATCCACCTTGCCGACCTTCGTCGCACCGCCGGGCGAACCCAGCTCGTCGAAGAAGTCGACATTGGCATTCACGTATCCGCTCCACTGGTCCGGGGTGTCGTCTTCATAGAAGATCGCCTCCACCGGGCACACCGGCTCACATGCACCACAGTCCACGCACTCGTCGGGATGGATGTACAGCATGCGACCACCCTCGTAGATACAGTCCACGGGGCATTCTTCGATGCATGCCTTGTCCTTCACGTCAACGCACGGTTCAGCGATGATGTACGGCACTGCCGCTCTCCTAGTCTGTCCTCACAGGGATAGTCCGCCCAGCGTCACATTATCCCGATAGCCCAGGTTACTCCAGGCCAGCCTGCCCTAACTAACTTCGTCCCGCGTGCCACTCGCTGGATTCGAAACACCCCGGCATCCGCGCGTTTGCGAATCGTCGGAGCGCGACGTCCGGGAATCCGGTATCGACCCGGTGCCGCTAGCCCACCGTCAGTGGCAGCGACGTGGAGATCTTCCGTGGTGGTACCCCATAAGTGGTGGTGCGCTCGCGCACGGGCCGGCCGATACCCTCGGCGATCTCGGCGAGTTCCGCGACGGTCTTGGCGGAGCCGTGTTGCGATCCGGCCATGCGGGAGATGGTCTCCTCCATCAAGGTCCCGCCCAGGTCGTTGGCACCGCCGTTGAGCATTATCCGGGTGCCCACTGTGCCGAGTTTCACCCAGCTGGTCTGGATGTTATCGATGCGGCCGTGCAACATGATCCGCGCGAGGGCGTGCACCGCGCGGTTGTCCCGAATGGTCGGGCCCGGCCGCGCCGCACCGGCCAGGTACAGCGGTGCGCTCTGGTGCACGAACGGCAGCAGGACGAATTCGGTGAAACCGCCTGTCTCGTCCTGGATTCCGCGCAGCACCCGCAGATGTCCGACCCAGTGCTGGGGATTGTCGACGTGGCCGTACATCATCGTGGAACTCGAACGCACGCCTACCTGATGTGCGGTGGTGATCACCTCGACCCATGCGGAGGTCGGCAGCTTGCCCTTGGTGAGCACCCAGCGCACCTCGTCGTCGAGGATCTCCGCGGCCGTCCCGGGAATTGTGTCCAGCCCGGCTTCCTTCAGCGCGACCAGCCAGTCGCGGATACTCTGCCCACCGCGCGAGGCGCCGTTCACGATCTCCATCGGGCTGAACGCGTGCACATGCATCGATGGCACCCGCTGTTTGATCGCACGCACCAGATCGGCATAGCCGGTGACCGGGAGGTCGGGATCGATGCCGCCCTGCATGCAGATTTCGGTCGCGCCGTCGACGTGCGCCTCCCAGGCGCGGTCGGCGACCTCGTCCATGCTCAGGGTGAAGGCGTCGGCATCGCCCTTGCGCTGGGCGAATGCGCAAAAGCGGCAGCCGGTGTAGCAGATATTGGTGAAGTTGATATTCCGGTTCACCACGTAGGTGACATCGTCGCCATTGACATCGCGGCGCAGTTGGTCGGCGAGTGCGGCCACCGCATCCAATGCTGGTCCGTCGGCCGTTGCCAGCGCGAGGTATTCGGCATCGGTGAGCCCGGCCGGATCGTTCTCGGCGGCACGCAGCGCGGCGAGCACATCGGAGTCGAGCCGCTCGGGTGCCGTGACGGCGAGGTCCCTGGCCTGTTCGCGAATGGTGTCCCAGTCACCGAAGGCCCCGACGACATCGGTGTCGGATCGGCGGCGTTCAGGGGTTCCTCCGTGGTTACCCGGGCTGCCACCGCCGAGTGCGGAATCGCTGCGGCTCTCGGTATTGCGGCCCTCGGTATCGATCGAGGTATTGAGGTCGATGCGGCCCGCGGATTCCCACGACTCGTCCGGTTCCTGCCAGGGCAGCCCAACCGGAACCGCGTCCGGATTCGCCAGACCGGTTTTCGGATCGGTGAGCGCGGCGACGTGTACGCCGATGCGCGGATCGACCCAAGGGTTGCCCGCGCGCACGTATTTCGGGTGCGCCGAGGTGCGTTCGACGAGTTGGTAGCCTGCGGCCTCGGTGATTTCGCGCAGCGTATCTAGGTTCGGCCAGGGCCGTTCCGGATTCACGTGGTCGGGGGTGACCGGCGAGACGCCGCCCCAGTCATCGATGCCCGCATCGATCAGGGCCTGACATTCCGCGTGCGATACCAGATTCGGCGGCGCCTGCACCGGAACGTCGGGACCGAGCAGCAGCCGGGTGACCGCGATGGTGGCCAGGAACTCGGTCATACCCGCGTCCGGAACGTCGCGCATGGCGGTGTCGTCCTTGGCACGGAAGTTCTGGATGATCACTTCCTGGATATGCCCGAATGCCTTGTGCTGCTTGCGAATCGCCATGATCGACTCGGCGCGCTCGGTCAGCGTTTCGCCGATGCCGACCAGAATGCCGGTGGTGTAGGGCACCGAAAGCCGACCGGCATCGGTAATCGCGCGCAGCCGCACCGCCGGATCCTTATCCGGACTTCCGTAATGGCAGTTGCCCTTTTCGGAGAACAGGCGGGTGGCGGTGGTCTCGAGCATCATGCCCATGGACTGCGCCACCGGCTTGAGCCGCGAGATCTCCGCCCAGCTCATCACGCCCGGATTCAGATGCGGCAGCAGACCGGTCTCCTCGAGCACCATGATCGAAACGGCGCGCAAGTAATCCAGGGTGGAGTCGTAGCCGCGTTCGTCGAGCCACTGCGCGGCCTCCGGCCAGCGGTCCTCGGGCCGGTCGCCGAGAGTGAACAGCGCCTCTTTGCAGCCGAGCTCGGCACCGCGGCGCGCGATATCCAGCACCTCGTCGGGCTCCAGGAACATGCCTTTACCCTCGGCACGCAGCTTGCCCGGCACCGTGACGAAGGTGCAGTAGTGGCATTTGTCCCGGCAGAGCTTGGTCAGCGGGATGAAGACATTGCGCGAATAGCTGATGGTCTTCGGCCGACCCGCCGATTCCAGTCCGGCATCGCGCACCCGGGCGGCGCTGCGACACAGGTCGACGAGGTCCTCGCCGCGTGCGTGCAACAGCACGGCCGCCTCGTCCACATTCAGTGTCACGCCGTCGCGGGCCCGCCGCAGCGCACGGCGCATTGCCGATGGCGTAGGCGGTGTTGGCGGGACGCTCGGGGTCGCTAGCTCGGTCACGCCCTCGATCATGCGCTACACATCCGGACATGTCTCCCTTCGATGCTTCGAGCGAAGACAACCGTGCACCACGCCACAGTATTCCGCGTCAGCGATACAGTTGACTCCAGTCCTCGAGTCCGCGTCGATGCACCACTGGCCACGACTGCGAATAACCACGAAGATGTCAGCTGTCCAATGTGTCGGACCCTGGTGTAAGGATCGACGACATGCAGCTGCGGTACAACTTTCGCCTCTACCCCACTCGCAGCCAAAAGCAGTCGTTGGCACAGGCGTTCGGCTGCGCGCGAGTAGTGTTCAACGACGCATTGGCTGCGCGACGGCAGGCATACGCGGAAGGACGGTGTATCTCGAACGCGGAATTATCGAGGGCACTCACCCAAGCTAAGCAGACACCGGAGCGCGCATGGTTGGCCAAGACATCCAGTGTTGTGTTGCAGCAGGCCCTGGCCGACCTGAACACCGCCTACCACAACTTCTTCGCATCGATGTCGGGAAAGCGCAAGGGCTCTAAGATCGCAGCACCACGGTTTCGGTCTCGCCGCGACCATCGGCAATCAATCCGATTCACCCGCAACGCGCGCTTTACTGTTACCGCTGCAGACAAGCTACGGCTTCCCAAGATCGGAGACATTGCAGTCGCCTGGTCTCGGCGATTGCCGTCGCAGCCATCGTCGGTCACGATCATCAAAGATGCCGCCGACAGGTACTTCGCGTCATTCGTAGTCGAAGTGACCACTTGTCCATTGCCCACGTCGGATTCCGAGGTCGGTATCGACCTTGGTTTGACGAGATTCGCGGTTCTGTCGAATGGAAAGATCATAGACAATCCACGAGTGCTGCGCCGAGCCGAACGCAAGCTGAAGAGGGCACACCGGGCACTGTCACGCAGGAGGAAGGGCAGCAAGAACTACGCCAAGGCCCGGGTGCAGCTTGCCAGGGCCTATGGCAAAGTCGCCGACACACGCCGCGACTTCGCACACAAATATTCCACTGCGATCGTCCGCGAGAACCAAGCGGTCTACGTCGAGGATCTTTGTGTCACGGGCCTGGCACGTACTCGCCTGGCGAAGTCGGTACACGACGCCGGGTGGGGGATGTTCATCCGGATGATCGAAGAGAAGGCCGCCCGATATGGGCGGAGTTTCGCCAAGATCAGCCGATGGTACCCATCGTCCCAGGTCTGCTCGCGGTGTGGAGCAGCAGGCGGAAGCAAACCATTGCAAATCCGATCGTGGACATGCCGCTGTGGCGCAGTACACGACCGCGATCACAATGCCGCGATCAATATCCTCGCCGCTGGGCAGGCGGAGAGGCTAAGCGCCTGTGGAGCGCAGGTAAGTCCGACAGCGATGCCGGCGCAGCGTGTCGAAGCAGGAACCCACCGGTACGATTCGGCCCCACTTGGAGTCCGTGGTCTGTATACCGGCGAGGATGCCAAACATCCTGGGCTGTCTTTCCAGTACTTATGAGCGATGATAACTTCGCGCAGCATTCCAGGTTGTCCGGGCGAATTACTCCCATGCAGGTAGGTGGATTGGGGGCGGAGCGAGGACGTGCAACCATGGCTAGCATGTCGCCGCCGCACACGATCATGGCCGACCCCGCCTGGCGTCCGAGCACCAAGGCCAAGCTCTTGTGGACGATTCAGGCCGCGCTGGGGTGGGTGATTCCCGTCGTGGCACTGACCGTCTGGGTTGTCGCCGACTCCGGGCATCGCGGTGCGCAGTTGGTGGTGTTCGCGGTGGGGCTCGTGCTCGCGGCCGCGAGCATCGGGGTGATGCCGCTGTGGCGGTATGCGGTGCATCGGTGGGAGGTGACCGATGAGGCGGTGTATACCCGGATCGGGTGGTTGACGGTGGAGAGCCGGGTGGCGCCCATCTCCCGGGTGCAGACCGTCGATACCGAGCGCGGGCCGCTGGAGCGAATTCTCGGGCTGGCGACGGTGACCGTGACGACGGCGTCCTCGGCCGGTGCGGTGCGGATCTCCGCGCTCGATCTCCCGGTCGCCGAACAGACCGTCACGCGGCTGACCGAAATCGCGGCATTGCACCGCGGGGATGCGACGTGAATTCGCACCTACCGGAGACCGATCTCGTGCCGGAGACAGCGCAGCCGTGGTTGCGGCTGGATAAGCGAATGTTGTTGGTACATCCCATCAACGAGGTCGTGAAGTTCATTCCGGTGCTGATCGGATCGGTGCTTCTCGGCACCAATACCGGTAATCATCTGTGGGGGCTCATCGCGTTGGCGGCGATCGTCGGCTTCGCGCTGACGCGCTGGTTCACCACTACCTATCGGGTCGGGCCGACACATGTCGAGTTGCGGACCGGGTTGATTCAACGCAAGAAGCTGTCGGTACCGCGGTCACGGATCCGATCGGTCGATATCGAGGCCGATCTATTGCATCGGGTGCTCGGGCTGGCGGTGTTGGCGATAGGGACTGGGCAACACGCGGATTCGGGTGAGAAATTCAAGCTCGATGCGTTGGATGCGCATGTGGTGCCCGAGCTGCGGACCGTGTTGCTCGCGCACACCGCATCGGAATCCGCTGTTGGACAGCAGATTCCAATCGAGGATCCGCTCCGCAAAAACCTGCCGGTATCCGGGAGTGCTCGGGAGATCGGTCATTGGCGAGCGAGCTGGGTGCGTTACGCGCCACTGTCGCTGACCGGTTTCGCGATCATCGCACCCATCGTCGGTGTGGCATTTCAGTACGGGTTCGGCCAAATCATGTTCAGTTCGGACGCGGTGCTCCGTATCGAGGACAGCAGCGCGGTCCTCATCGCCGTCACCGTCGCACTGCTGGTCGTCGCGATCGTGGTGATTGTCAGTCTCGCGGCCTGTGCGCGTTATCTGACAACCTATTTCGGGCTGCGTGTACTCGACAACGACCGCACATTGCACCTGCGCCACGGACTGTTCACGACCCGGCAGATCACCCTGGATCTGGCTCGGTTCCGCGGCGCGACCGTCAACGAGCCGCTGCTGTTGCGCCTGGCCGGTGCCGCCGAGCTCGAAGCCATCATGACCGGCCAGAGCCCACGCCAGAAAATCCTGCCCCAGGCACCGCGTTCGGCGATCGAACGCACCCTCGCGCAATTGCTCGCCCCCCGGGGCACCAGGCCGCCCGACGATGCGACGGTCAGCACCGCACCGCTGATCGCGCACGGCCCGGCCGCGCGCCGCCGTCGATACACCCGCGCACTGAGCCCGATCCTGCTCCTCGCAGTGGCAATGCTGATCAGTTCCCGTGCCGGAGTGGACTTTTCACCATGGTGGTGGCTGCTGCCCGCACTCGCGGCCTCGATCGCCGTGGCGCTGGCCGCCGACCGTTACCGCGGCCTCGGCCACACCGTCCTGCCCGCCACCGACAGTAGTCCGGCCTGGCTCATCACCCGCTCGGGCTCGCTGCACCGGGACCGCGACTGCCTCGAAGCCCCTGGCATCATCGGCTGGACGGTCCGCCAATCCTTTTGGCAGCGCCGATCCGGCATCGCCACCGTCGTGGCCGCCACCGCAGCCGGCAAAAAGCGCTACCTCGTCGTCGACATTCCGCTCGAACAGGCCTGGTGCCTCATCGAATCGGCAACCCCCGGCCGCCTCGGCACCCGCTGAAAGCTGCACGCACATCCAGCGGCAGGTTGCCCGAGGTGGTCACTGCCTATGCGGCAGCGCATGGTGCACCGAGTCAACTTGCGGCCGAACGGGATCGGCTCGGATCGGCGAGGAAGTCGCGGAGTACGGCGGCCACCTGGTCCGGGGTTTCGACATTGGGTGCGTGCCCTGCGGTCTCGATCACTTCGATCCGCGCGCCCGCGGCGGCGTATCGGTCGATGGTGTTACGCCAACCGTAGAGGCTGTCGTATCTCCCGTGAATCACCAAGGCGGGCAGGCCGAGAGCGTGGATCTGCACATCCAGCGGCCGTGCCGCCAGCGCCCGCGGACGTTCGACCAGGACGGCGCGATAGGCGCGCCAGGACATGGCACGGTGATCCGAGCGCAGCTGGGACCAGCCCGTGCCGGTGGCATCCGGATCGAATCCGGATGCGAATCCGGTGGCCAGCGCGCGACGCAAAACCCAGCTGTTATTCAGCAGCGCATGCACGCTCTGCCCGATCGGCGCCAAGGCGAGCAGCCGCAGCACCGGGCGCATTGCCTGAAGAATTCGGAGCTCATCGCAGTCCGGGGCCTGGTCGACCACGACGACCTCGCTGACCCGACCTGACAGCTCGGCGAGTCCGAGCGCGCTGTCCGCACCCCACGAATGTCCGACCGCGGTGGCATCGGTGACATCGAGCTGCTGGAGTACCGCGGTCAGCATTTCGCTCTGCGAGCGCTGATCGAAACCGGGTTCTCCTGTGGTGCAACCGAATCCGAGCAGATCGACCCGGATCACCCGGTAGGTGTCGGCCAGCAGCGGGACCAGCCCGTCCCACCAGTGCACCGAGCCCTCGAACCCGTGCAGCAATACGATGGGCTTGCCATCGACGGGCCCGTCCTGCCGGACGTGGATTGCCCCGGCGGGCACCCGCACAAGTTCCCCGATCATGCGCCGTTCCATCTTCGCTCCGCACCTAGCTGTCTGAGACCGTCGGCTCCGAGAATAAAGCGCGACCGAGCCGAACCCGCGGCTCGACCCGACTCGCGTGGTGTCGCTGAGCGATTGCCAGCAGTCCGCCGAGTTCAATGGTGAGCGTGGTCGAGACCCCGACATCGCCGACGCGGGAGGTACCCATCGCCGATCGCCGCGTGCGGCGAATGCAGCGAGGCGACAGATATCGACTGACCGCGATCGGCGGTTTGGCGGCGTTATCGCTGGATGCGCTGACCAGCGTGGCGTATGGGCCCGAGGCGATCGTGCTGGTTCTGGTCGCGGCGGGTGCGGCGGCGGTGTCGTGGACGCTGCCGGTAACGCTGGCGATCTCGGCACTGTTGCTGGTACTGGTGCTGTCGTATCGGCAGGTTATCGCCGTACATCCGGACGGCGGCGGATCCTATGCGGTGGCGAAGAAGGATCTCGGTCGCGGTGCCAGTTTGCTCGCAGCAGCGAGTTTGGTGGTGGACTACGTGCTGACCGTCGCGGTGAGTCTCGCGGCCGGTGCGGCCAGTCTGGCCAGCGCGTTTCCGGTACTCGCTGATCATCTGCTGCTCATGACATTGACCGGACTCGCGGTGCTCACCGTGATCAATCTGATCGGGGTGGCCGAATCGGCGAAAGTGCTGATGGGGCCGGCACTGCTGTTCATCGTCTCGATCCTCGCGATGATCGTGATCGGACTGTTCCGCCCGGCGCCGGTCGCGGTGATCGGCACCGATCTCGGGCCGATCGTGCCGGTCGATACGGTCGGAATTCTGTTGCTGCTCAAGGCATTTTCGGCCGGGTGTTCGTCGCTGACCGGGGTCGAGGCGATCGCCAATGCAGTGCCATCGTTCCGCACGCCCGCGGTGCGACGGGCCCAGCACACCGAGGTCGCGCTCGGCGTGCTGCTGTGCACGATGCTGCTCGGTTCGGCGCTGCTCATCGACCGTTTTCACGCGGTGCCGCGCGGCGGTGTCACGCTGCTCGCGCAATTGTCAGCGGGGGCATTCGGGACCGGGTGGCCGTTCTACGTGACGAGTCTGGCCGTCACGCTGGCGCTGTGCCTGGCCGCGAATACCAGTTTCGGCGGACTGCCGGTGTTGCTGTCACTACTGGCGAAAGACCACCGGGTCGCGCACTTGTTCGCGTTGCGCTCCGAGCGCCCGGTATTCCGCTATGGCGTTGCGGCCCTTGCCATTCTGGCCGCCACCGTGCTGCTGATCGTGCGTGCCGAAACCCAACGCCTGCTACCGGTTTTCGCGGTCGGCGTCTTCATCGGATTCACCATCAGCCAGACGGGGCTGGTGCGGCACTGGCGTACACAGCGTGGCCCGGGTTGGATTCCGCGCGCCATGCTCAACGGCTTCGGCGCGCTGCTCACCGCTGTGGCCGCCGTGGTGCTGCTGATCGAGAAGTTCAGAGAAGGGGCGTGGCTACTGCTGATCATCGTGCCCGCGTTGATAACTCTGTTCGCCCGCACCGAAGACTATTACCGCAGCGTCGCCGATCAACTCAGCCTCGACCGAATCCCAGCCCTCCCATCGCAATCTCCGGATCAGGAACCGATGCTCATCGTCGTTCCGGTGGTCGCGGTCAGCGCGGTAACCGCCCGTGCCCTGCGCACCGCCCAAGCCTTCGACGGTGAAGTCGTTGCCGTCGCAGCCGAAATCGACGCCGCCGCCACCCGTCGACTCAGCAAGCAGTGGAAGCAATGGGATCCCGGCATTCCCCTCACCGTCCTCCCGAGCCCACATCGCAGTCTCATCAGCACCCTCGTTGGCTACGTCCGCACCCGAACCCGCACCGGCCGCCAAGTCACCGTTCTCCTGGCCCAGGTAGAAGCCGCTCGCTGGTATCACCGGTTCCTCCACAACCCGCGCGGCCCCGTCCTGGCCGCCACCCTCCGCGCCCGCACCGACGCCGTCATCGCCAGCCTGGCTATTCGCATCGACTGAGGCACCGGCGTCCGTGGGGTCACCTCCACCGACCGGATCCGAGTCACCCGAGACGGCGAATACGTTGTCCGCAACGAGGCTTTCGGCAATAACGACCCTGCCTGGATAGTCGCGGTGAACGTGGCGGAGCCCGGCGAGGTGCGGTGTGTGCGGTCTTCGCGCCGCCATCGCCACCCCGTCGCTCGGCGTCACCGAGAATCAGTGCGTGCTGAACAGGCCGGCGTTTGTTCGGAAGTAGATGTAGAGCAGGGGTGGGACCAAACCGCAGAACAGCAGGAGCAGGGTGCGCCAGTCGTTGACCAGCAAGATGTCGCCCCCTGGGCCGCTGACGGAGCAGAACAGGAATCCGAAGGTCCAGGCGACCAAGGGGAGGATCATCACGCTGACGCGCTGGGTTATCGAGCGGACTCCCATGACCAGGAGGATGTTCACTACGCCCGCCAGCACCGCGGACAGGGGGAAGGCGACGGTGTTGATGTAGGTGGGGAGGTAGAGGACTTCCAGGACGAGGGTGATCAAGGCATCCAGGACCAGGACGCTGATGATTACCGGGCCCAGAGGCAGAGTTTCGTGGGCACCGTAAGTGCGCTTCGATGCCTTGTCGAAGATGACGCTCACGGCTGCGCCTCGCTGACGCTCGGCTCCGCCGTGCGCGACGGCGCGCTGTGTTGATGGTTCACTCGCTGACGCTCACTCACGGCTGCGCCTCACTGACACTCGGCTCCACCATGCGCGACGGCGCGCTGTGTTGATGGTTCACTCGCTGACGCTCACTCACGCGACCGGCGCGAAACCGAGGAGGGTGAGCAGGTGGCTCTGCATATCGACGAACGCGTACAGCACCGACATGTAGAGGTCGTGCTGCTGCTGAGCGCCGGGGCGCAGGCTGTCCACGAAGGCAGCGATGGCGTTCTGCAGATCCCAGTTGTACATGATCGGAGTCTATTCCGAATTCACCCACCGTCGATGGGGATGTTCGCGACTACGGGGAACTCACCGGTGTAGCCCTTGCGCATCGCGGCGATCGCGAGCACCCGCTTGCGGGCGGCGAACCAGCCGATGATCAGCGCCGGGATGAGCACCATGAGGGAGGCGACGGTCCAGGTCCCGACCGGATAGTCGACGCCGGTGAGCACCACAACGAAGAACAGGAATACCAGCGTGATCAGGCCGGTCCACGGCGCACCCCACATGCGGAACTGCGGCCGCTGGAGTTTGCCCTGTTTCCACCAGCGCCACAGCTGCAGCTGGCACAGCACGATGGTGGCCCAGGACGCGATAATGCCGAGCGAGGCCATATTCAGCACGATCTCGAAGGCCCGCTCGGGCACGATGCCATTGAGCGCGATACCGCAGAGCGCGACCAAGCTGGTCAGCATGATGCCGCCATAGGGCACCCCGTTGCGGCCGATCACCCCGGTGAACTCAGGTGCGCTGCCGTTCATCGACATCGACCGCAGAATGCGCCCGGTGGAGTACAGACCCGCATTCAGACTGGAGAACGCTGCCGTCAGCACGACGACGTTCATGACGCTGCCGATAGCGGGAACCCCGAGCATGGTGAAGAAGGTGACGAACGGGCTCTCGCCGGACTTGTAGCTCGTGTAGGGCAACAACAGTCCGAGCAGCACGAGCGAGCCGACGTAGAAGACCGCGATCCGCAGGATGACCGAGTTGATCGCGCGCGGCATGATCTTCGCTGGATTCTCCGTTTCGCCCGCCGCGGTGCCGACCAATTCCACAGCGGCATAAGCGAATACGACACCAGAGGTGACCACGACCAACGGCAGGATCCCGGTCGGGAACCCGCCGCCGTGATCGGTGACGACGCTCGGACCGGTCGCCGCACCATTGACGGTGAATCGGCCGATCAGAAATACCGTGCCGATGATCAGGAACGCGCTCAACGCGGCCACCTTGACCAGAGCGGCCCAGAATTCCATCTCCCCGAACCACTTGACCGAGACCAGATTGACCGCGAGCACGAGCACCAGCGCGATGAACGCAAGCACCCATTGCGGAATATGCGTGAATCCGGCCCAGTAGTGAAAATATTGGGCAATCGCGGTGGTATCGGCGATTCCGGTCATCGACCAGTTGAGGAAGTACATCCATCCGGCGATGAATGCGGCCTTTTCACCGAAGAATTCGCGGGCATAGGAAACGAATGAACCGGACGACGGCCGGTGCAGCACCAGCTCACCGAGCGCACGCAGAATGAAGAACACGAATACACCACAGACCGCGTAGACCAGGAACAGCGCTGGTCCAGCACTCGCGAGCCGACCACCCGCCCCCAGGAACAGACCGGTTCCGATCGCGCCGCCGATGGCGATCATTTGGAGCTGACGCGGTTTGAGACTCTTGTGGTAGCCGTGATCCTCGATACTGAGGTGAGGCTTGTCGCCGACCGCTGTCATGAACCGCTATACCCTCCACATGGATGTCCGAAATCACAGAGACGGTACCCGCCGTCGAAAATTGACCCGACAGCAACCCTCAGGCAACGCCGGGAACCTACCTGCCCGCGAACAAATCGTGTTCCCGCCCATCCGGCCCCACCGGACCGCGCGTACCACGGACCAAGACGAAGTGCTCCTCCGGAAGTACCGGCTGCGCAACATTATTGGATAGCGCGAACTCACGCCCCGACGGCGCGACCGTCACCTGCGTGGTATGCGCCCGCAGCGCCGCCCGCTTGGCCGCCAGCGAATCGGATACGTCGATGGTGGTCGTCACCGTATGACTCGGCACGCTCGCGAGTTCGCCCGCGGCCGGCAACCGCCAGCCGCGCGGCAATGCGCCGGGCAACCCTGCCACGGTCCGCCGGGCCAACGCCTCGGTGTGCTGGCGCAACATATCGCCGTCGACGACCGTCCAATAGAACTTCGGGGTGTCCCAGCCCTGCTCGGCTGCCGCGGTCACCGCCGCCGAGGTGACCCAGTGCGCACGAATATGGTCCGGATGCCCGTAGCCGCCGTGTGGGTCGTAGCCGATCACCACCTCGGGCCGCAATTCCAGCACGATCGCGGTCAGCGCTTCCACCGCGGCGGCACCGGAATGCACGAAGGCCCGTGGATGCTGCGCGGCCGTGGTGCCCGCCATACCGGAGTCGCGCCAGCAGCCCGCACCGCCGAGGAAGCGCGGCGGTCCGGCCTTCAGCGCGGCCAGTGCCTTGGTCAGCTCCGCGATCCGGTAGCCACCCAATTGATCGGCGTGCTCGGCGGTCAGCAACGCCCATTCGTCGCCGATCACCTCGCCCTCTTCACCGAGGGTGCAGGTCACCACCGTCACCGGTACGCCGCGGCGGCGGTAGTGCGCGATGGTGCCGCCCGTGGTGATGGACTCGTCGTCCGGGTGCGCGTGCACCAGCAGCAGTCCACCGATCGTCATGGGATCCTGCGCCACATTGCCGCATCACCGAAGATGCCGACCTGAATGGCACCGCTCAACGACGCACCGTCGACGCGCGGTCCGGATGCGGCGACCACATTGTCCTGCACGATCGGCAGCACCGTCGCCAATGACCACAGCCGCGGCTCGGCATCGGCCAGCACCCGACCGACCTCCGCACCGCGCAACGCCTCGTCGATCGAGGGCTGCAGTCCGGGATCGCAGATGCCGGACAGATTACTCGGCGCCGTCTTGGCCGCCTCGATGGCGGCTTGCGAATCCCCATTGCTCGCAGCGGTATCCACCGGCGGGCAGCCGTAGCGTGATGCGAGCACGGTGGCCGGATCCGAACCGGCGACCTCCCAGCCGACAATGGCGTCCACGCCGCTCTCGATGAGTTCCTTGCCGTAGAGGGCGTCCGCCGCGAAACTGCGCACGCTGGCATCGATTCCGGCACTGCGCAATTGGTCCGCGGCGGTATTGGCGACCGCGAGCGCGGTGGCGTCACCGGTCACCGCGCCGATCCGAATCGCCAGTGCCTTACCGTTTTTCGCGATCGAGCGGGGGCGCGGCGCGGGTGAGGTCGGCGACTGCACCGGCGGCGTCTCTGGGGCCCGACCATAACCCGCCTCACCCAGCAGCGCGAACGCCTCCTCCGCGGACGGCCGCGGTGGCGCGGTCGGCGTGTATCTGGGATCCGACGATGTCAGGATCTGCGCGCGCACCGGCTCGACCCAGCCGCCGGTCTGCCCGGCGACGGTGGCCAGCAGCGTCGGATCGAGCAGCGCGGTCACCCCGCGCCGCACCCGCGGATCGCTGAGATCGCCACTGCGGCCATTGATGACGAATTGCAGCTCACGCGACTGCGGCATGATCGCGGTGCGCACCGACGGGATCGCCGCCAACTGCGCCTGGGTCGCGACACCGCCGTGCACCAGTGCCATCTGCGCGTCGCCGGTGCGCAGCGAATCGGCCAGCTGCGCGGGAGTTCCGCCGCGGCGCAACAGAATCTGATCCGGCGCGGCCGGAGTGCCCCAATACCGATCGTTGCGTTCGAGCAGGATCTCGTCGCGCCCACGGTCGGTCGATTTGATGCGGAAATTGCCACCCGACACCGGAACGCCCTCGACCAGGCCGGTGGCGAAACCGCCGGGCTGATCCTTGATCAGATGCGAGGGCAGCAGATTCGTGAACAGCTCACGCCAGGCCGGGTATGGCCCGGTCATCGTGACAGTGACTGTCTTACCGCCGCCCGAGGAGTTGATATCGGCAATGTGCCGATATCCCGCCGGATCGACGACACCCGGCTGGGTGATCATCTGCTGCCACAGGAACCGGAAGTCCTCTGCCGCGATCGGCGCACCATCGGACCAGTTCGCCTGGTTGCGCAGCGTATAGGTGATGGTGAACGGTTCCTGCGCGGTCACCTCGGCCGAGACCATCAGCGCGGTATCCGGCACCCATTCGGTGACGCCGGGCACCGCTGGATTCGGCACCGGCCGAAACGGGCTCGGCAACACCATCGAACTCACCGCGGCGGTGGCCGGTGACTGATCGGAACGCAGATGCGGATTGAACCCGATGCCGATGTCATCGATGGCCACCACGACGGTGTTCTTACCGGGTTTGGCCGGTGTCGTCTTCGGGCTGTCGGTGCTCTCGATCGGGGGCGGCGGGTTCGCGGTGCAGCTGGCGAGCACCACAGTGGAGGCCGCCATGATGATCAGCATCGCGCGTCGTATAGCCCCCGTGCTCACGTGCCGCACTCTACTTGGCCTCGCGCTCGCTCGACCAAATAGCATGCCGCTGGCGCTGTGTCCTCGGTTGACTCGCCGCACTCGCATGAGGTTGCCGGGCAGGCCCATCCCGATTACAGCGCAGCCCGGTCCCGCGCCTTCCGTCGCGACAGTTCGCGCCCGCGTTCGGTGGCGCCGAGGATGACCTTGCGCACCCGCACGATCTCCGGCGTGACCTCGACGCACTCGTCGGCGGCACAGAACTCCATCGCCGCCTCCAGGTCGAGCTGCAGCGGCTTGGCGAGCGTCTCCATCACATCGGCGGTCGAGCTGCGCATATTGGTCAGCTTCTTCTCGCGGGTGACATTGATATCGAGATCCTCGGCGCGCGGGTTGATGCCGACGACCTGCCCCTCGTAGGTATCCGCACCCGGCTCCACGAAGAACTGGCCGCGATCGGCCAGCTGGATCATGGCGAACGGGGTCACCGAGCCCGCGCGGTCGGAGACCAGCGAACCGGTGTGGCGGGCCCGGATCTCACCGGCCCACGGGGCGTAGCCGTGCGAGACCGCATTGGCGATGCCGGTGCCGCGAGTTTCGGTGAGGAAGTCGGTACGGAAGCCGATCAGACCGCGCGAGGGGACGATGAACTCCATCCGCACCCACCCCGCGGCATGGTTGTTCATCTGGACCATCTTGCCCTTGCGGGCGGCCAGCAGCTGGGTGATCGCGCCGAGGTACTCGTCGGGGCAGTCGATGGTCAGCTCTTCGTAAGGTTCGTGCACCTTGCCGTCGACCTGCTTGGTGACCACCTGCGGTTTACCGACGGTCAACTCGAAGCCCTCGCGGCGCATCGTTTCGACCAGGATGGCCAGCGCCAGCTCACCGCGGCCCTGCACCTCCCAGGCATCCGGGCGGCCGATGTCGAGCACCCGCAGCGAGACATTGCCGACCAGCTCGGAGTCCAGCCGCGACTTCACCATGCGAGCGGTCAGCTTGTGGCCCTGCACCCGGCCGACCAGCGGCGAGGTATTGGTGCCGATGGTGACCGAGATAGCGGGCTCGTCGACCGTGATGCGCGGCAGCGCGACGGGATTGTCGATATCGGCGAGGGTGTCGCCGATCATGATGTCCGCGATACCCGCGATCGCGACGATATCTCCGGCCACCGCGACCTCACCGGGCTGCCGCTCGACGCCGATGGTCTGCAGCAGCTCGGTGATCTTGACCTGCTTGACGCCGTCGGCGTGCATCCACGCGACGTTCTGGCCCTTGCGCAGCTCACCGCTGTAGACGCGGACCAGCGCGAGCCGACCGAGGAACGCCGAGGCGTCGAGGTTGGTGACGTGCGCCTGCAGCGGTGCCGTCGGATCGCTCTTGGGCGCCGGGATGTTCTCCAGCAGCACCTCGAACAGCGCGTCCAGATTCTCCGCGTCCGGCGCGCTGCCGTTCTCGGGACGTTCCTTGGATGCCTTGCCTTCACGGCCGGAGGCGTAGAGGACCGGCAGATCCAGCGCGAGCTCGGCGGCCTCGGCGGCCTCGTCGTCCAGATCGGAGGCGAGGTCGAGCAGCAGATCGTGGCTCTCCTCGACGACCTCTTCGATGCGGGCGTCGGGGCGGTCGGTCTTGTTCACCACCAGGATGACCGGCAGCTTCGCGGCCAGCGCCTTGCGCAGCACGAACCGGGTCTGCGGCAGCGGTCCCTCGGACGCGTCGACCAGCAGCACGACACCGTCGACCATGGACAGCCCGCGCTCGACCTCACCACCGAAATCGGCGTGGCCGGGGGTGTCGATGACATTGATCACGGTGACCGAACCGTCCGGGTGGTGCCGGTGCACCGCGGTGTTCTTGGCGAGAATGGTGATGCCCTTCTCGCGCTCCAGGTCACCCGAGTCCATCACGCGATCGACGGGCTCGGCGCGTTCGGCGAACGCGCCGGACTGGCGCAGCATGGCGTCGACCAGCGTCGTCTTACCGTGGTCGACGTGGGCCACGATGGCGACGTTGCGAAAATCGCGTGCAGACGACACGCCTCAATCCTCCTGCTGTTGGTATAGATGCCGGCTGCATCCGAAGTCGGCGTGCTCGAGCCCCTACGTGGTTACGCAGGCTTGCTCCGCTGGGTCCTGACGCTCCCGCCAGGCACCCTGGGAACAGGTGGAGATCGATACTCACCGGGCATTGCGGCCAGGTACACAATACCGGTATCCCGATGGCCTGCAGACCACGCGCCCGGCTAAGGGTATGCTAACTAGCCATGGGCAAGGTCAAGGCGAAGAAGGTCTCCAGCCTGAAACCGAAGAAGAAGTGCTGTCGCAAAAAGACGCGCTGCTTGAAGTGCCCGGTTGTCATCATGCGGATGAAACGCCTGGAAGCCGCCGGTTGCTGCGGCAAGGAACTGAAGAAGGGCCTCCAGAAGGCCCGCGCCGCCTGATCGACGAATTCGCCGCGCCCTCGGATTCAGTGATGGGTTGGCGGCACTCGGGGTACAACTCCGGTATGAGCGAACGCAGTGAGCGAACAAACAACACAGCCGCCCGAGCGGTCATGCTGGAGCTGAGCGCTAGCGAGGCGCCGGCATGAGCGAACGCAGTGAGCGAACAAACAACACAGCCGCCCGAGCGGTCATGCTGGAGCTGAGCGCTAGCGAGGCGCCGGCATGAGCGCTCCGAAACTCACCGAGGCAGAACTCACCGAGGCTTTGACCGAACTGTCGGACTGGACCCGGTCCGGCGACACCATCACCCGCACGATCGAGGCCGAGACCTTTCCCGCAGGCATCGAACTCGTACGTCGGGTCGCCGAAGTCGCCGAGAACGCGAACCATCATCCGGATATCGATATCCGCTGGCGTCGGGTGAGCTTCACCCTCTCGACCCACGACTCCGGCGGACTTACCGCACTGGACGTGTCGCTGGCTCGCGAGATAGATCGGCTTGCGGCGCAATCCGATTGACCGTGCGCCCGGACCAGATCACCCAGGCGAAGAACGCCAGCACGCCGACCACATCGACGGCGCCGAGCCAGGACAGCACCCCCGGTCGCGAAATGGTCCAGATCGACGGCTGGGCGAACGAGAGCACCCACGGCACGCCGACCAGCGTGGTGACGAGCCAATACCCGGCGAGTATCCGGGCCCCCGGCGCCTGCCGCAGCGGCCCGTACACCAGCCACAGCACCGTGGGCAGCAGCCATACGAAATGATGCGACCACGAGATGGGCGAAACCATCAGCCCGAACAGTTGCACGATGATCAGGGTGCCCAGCCGATCGTCGGGACCCAGTGCGCGCCAAGCGAAGAAGGCCAGGACGGCCACCACTACAGCGGCCGCCAGCCACCACGGCCCGGACTGGACGTCGTGGCCGAGTAGACGACTCAGCGCACCACGCAGCGACTGATTCCAGACCGAGCCCACCGGACCGATCCGATCCGCGTCACCGAGCAGCGTGCCGAAGTACCGCTCGGCGTCCTTATGGTTGATCAGAAAGCTGACCCCGACCGTCGCACCGAAAACCACCGCCGACCACGCCGCGGTCCCCCACCGCCGCCGGGCCACGAAATACAGCCCCGAAATCGCCGGTGTCAGTTTGATTCCCGCGATCACACCGATCAGGCCGCCGGACAGCCACCAGCGCGAGCTGCGCACCGCGAGCATGGCCCCGAGCACCAGGAACACATTGACCTGGCCGTAGTCGATGGTGGTCCGCACCGGCTCCATCCACACGCCGATCGCGGTCCACCAGACCACAGCGGTGCGCCACCTCGACTCGCGCATCCGCTCCGCACCGAGGATCAATTCGAAGGCGATCCACACCACCACGTACAGCGCGACGACAATAGCCAGCAGCCAGAGCACCGCGACCAGGGTGAACGGGAAGTAGTGCAGCGGGAAGAAGACCAGCGCCGCGAACGGCGGATAGGTGAACGGCAGCGGGAAGTCCGGGGTCTTCTCGGCGTAGGTGAAGTCGTAGAGGCGGTCGGTCAGCAGGTCCGCCGAACCGCCGACATAGACGTGCAGATCGACGAGGTTCATCCCGTTTTTCGTCAGCAGCATCCACAGCAGCCTGGCCAACACAGACAGACCGAGCACCGGCACAGCCAATCGGAGGCTTCGGTTCAATTCGCAGGCTTTCGAGTCGATTCCGGGAAGGCTGCAACTAGCCTAACCGCCACCGCGAGAGATCCCATCAATCCCCCGGACCGACCCCGGCATGGGCGGTCGAGCCCAGCGGAGGTACCTCGCGCAGCCACGCAAGGCTCCACTCATTCCTTATCGACACACCGTGCGCGGTCGAGCCAGGAGCCGATAGCTTGCGTGGTCACGGCGGGTTCCGAACATCACTGATAACATTTGCATCACCTTTCACTCTGGTAACACAAGACAGCGCTACGGTCTGATAACACTGATCGTCCACGACAGCAATAAGGGCACGGCGGCTGTACAACCAGCACTCCTGTCCCTAGAGTGGCCCCGAAAACGATGGCTTTTTGCATCGCTCCCGTGATGTACCCGAGGTTAAGGACGGCTAGACCAGTGCTTCGCACCCGAGGATCGCGGATCATGATGTCCGCGCTCGCCATCGCGGCGAGCGCTTCGCTCGCCGTGCCGTCGACGGCAGTCGCGGCACCGGCTCCAGCGCCCGTTGCACCGAGGAACGCCATTCCGATGATTCCGGAGGGTGTCCCGACCGATGCGATCGCGTCGCTGGCCCCGGCCATCGTCGGCGCCATCGCCGGGCCGGCCGATGCCAAGCCCATCGCGGATGCCCCGAAGAACGCCATCCTCGATCAGGTCCGCGCGCTGCTCAACGCGCTGAACCTGCCACCGCAGATCAAGTCCACGCTGGAACGGATCATCACGTTCCTGGACGGCAGTGGTGGCGGTGGCCCGGAGGTCCCGCAGAATGGCCCGGCCATCGCGCAGTTCCTCTACCCGAGCATCGGCAAGGGCTGCATCGGCCCCGGCGCCGATTCGGTCGGCACCGCACTCGCCGTTCCCGGCCCGGCCACACTGCCGCCGCCGGGACCACAGGCCGGTCAGGCCGGGTTCGTGTTCACCGCGCTCGGCACCAAGGGGCCGACGCCGGAGCAGAATCCGCCGATGACGGTCCAGTGGCTGAACGTCGACACCCGGCAGTCCGGCATCCAGCCGCTGACCGACGAGGCGAAGATCAACCCGGACGGTCCGGCCACGCTCTCGGCGATCGCCAACACCGGCTCGGGCCGGGTCGTCGCGGTCATCTCCGGTTCGTTGACCACCAAGGCCGATGACGCCGACCCGCGGACCTGCTCGTTCCTGCCGACGCTGGGCTTCTTCACCGTCGCTTAGGCTCCCCCTTCAGGCGCCGGACTCAGGCGCCTGAAGGTAAACGTTGTCGGCTGATGGCAAGAGCGCATGCAGTCGGCCCGTACCCGACGAGTTGCCCATGTGCTGACGAAATCTGCTGTTGCGAAACGTTTCGACGCACGGCGTCGAATCGTTCGGTAACTGCGTAGGCCCCCATGAACTGTGGTAGACCGAACACATGGCGACTGTCGATAGTTCGCGTCGGTCCCGTTCGATCCGGAGCAGGCGTTCGCATCGATCGATCCTGTCCTTACGCTCGGAAGGCTCGATCCTGTCCATTGGCTCGGCCTACTCGATCCTGTCGATCGGCAGTGTGGGTTCGGTGCTGTCCATCGGCGCCGTCGGCTCCTTCGGCTCGGTGATCTCTTCCTTTTCCTTCGGCAGCCTCGGCTCCGCGTTCTCCGGTATCTCCCGCTGGTCCATGTTCTCCTGGCGCGGCGACCACGAGGCCCCCGACAACCGCCCCACCCTCCGCGTCGTCCCCGACGACGAACCCGAGCTCCGCCGCGCCCCCACCTGCCACTGCCAGACTTGACCGCCTCCCCGAATATTCAGGCTGTACCAGTGGGTGCCACTGAAGTTGCGTTCAGGTCCCGCATCGAATACTTGGTCGGATTTTGGGTGTACTCGGCGAATTGCCCACGTTCTTCCGAAATCAGTTGGTCAGTTCCGGCATTCGCCGCAACTACATGACCTCGATGATCGTCACCACTGGCCATACTCGGCGGCGAGGATGTTGTTGACGTCGACGCCGATGCCGTCGATGTCGCGCTGGTCGATCTCGATCTGGTGCAGATGTGCGGCGGGATGTACGAAACCTTTGGGCGTACCCCAATTGTGCTGCCAGTACCAGGAACCCAGGCCCGCAGCCTGCGCCAGTTCGATGGTCGGCGCATTGGCGTAGATGCCGACGTTCTGTTTACCGAGCACCGACTCCCAGCCGAGGAGGTACGGCGCGATCATGGTCGCGAAATCGTTCGCGGACGGATTGTCGTCGATGGAGGCGTAGATCGGCCGGTTCTCCGGACCGCCCGCGGCGAGGTGCAGTTCGAAGCCGCGATCGGCATGCTTCTTGCCCGCCTCCAGGCCACCGCGCCAGTCGGCGGTCGGGCCCTTGCCGAACTGGTAGTTCGACACGATTGTCAGCCCGGCGGCATGCAGTCGATCGACCTCGTCGGCGCGCAGCGGCTTACCTTCCATCCATTCGGCGCCCGGACGGCGATCGGAGACGTAGCGAATGACGCCGAGGTGACCGTCATCCCGGATCGCGCCGGCAGAGGGCACGCCACCCGCGTAGTCGACGAGGGTGCCGAGCACACCCGCCGCCGCAGCGCGGGGCGCGGCGATTCCGAGGGCGGCGACCGCGGCGGTGTAGGCGAACAGCTGGCGGCGGGACACAGAAATGGAACGCATCGCAGGACTCCTTCGCGCAAACCCGACATGGACAGGTAGCAGCGTGCCCGGCGCACCTTCCCCAAGGTTCATTCGCGCGCCGGGAGCCTCGAACGTGCACTCATTTCACCACATTCACATTGGAACCGCCAGACCCACTGGAATCAGAAATTCACACTTGCCACACAGGTAAAGCGTGGGTTCTAGGCGATGCCGTCGATCCGCGCCGCGACATCGATCGTGCGGCCCGAACTATCGCTGAGCACGTCGCGCAGTACCTCGGCCACCCGCACGACGACCTGTTTCCTGATACCGCCCAGCACAGCGAGCGTGGCCGCCCGCATTCCGCGCGCCTTGAACTCGAGCCGCAGGTCATCGGCCGCGGGTGGCGGCACATCGATGACGATCAGCAGCGGGTCGGCCGCACGCGCGGTCAGCGCCAGCGGTATCTCGACCTCAGCGCGATAGTGGTTGGCCTTGAGCACGTCGACGGTGATATCCAGGCTCACCGGCAGGGTCAGATCGAAGGACAGCGGCACGTCCGGCCGCTCCGCCAACTGCGGCACTTGAACATTGCCCTGCACCGTGACCGTCGCAGAGTCACGCGGGCCGGCGCGCAGCGGCCCGACCTCGATGGGACGGCCCGCCATCCGCTCGACGAATTCGAAGACCCGATCGCGGGTCACGATGCGGGAGAAGAACTGATGTCCGAATTCGTCATAGCCGATCCAGTCGAATTCGGCCTGGTCGATGTGCTCGGAACGGACGCCGTTGATGATGGCCTCGACGTCGAAGACCCGGGCGCGCCGCGCCTGCGGTTCGGCGAGTATCGCATTCACCCGATTGGCGACCTCGCGTTGCACCACCCCGGCGATCGGATCGAGCAACCATTCCCAGGCCGATTCGATGGCCTTGGCACGTAGCACGAAGCTGACATCCCGCGAGCCGATCGGCGGGACATCGATGACGATGAGCAGCGGGTCCGCGGTGCGCGCGTGCAGCGTGAGATCGATTTCGGCGACCGCCTCCAGCCGCAACTTCCGCCCGCCGAGCAATACCTTCACCGACATCGTCAGCGGCACGGTGACCTCGAAGGTGATATGCGGGCCGTTGCGCAGAATGACCGGCTTGCCCACCTTGCCCTCGGCCATGAATCCGGCCAAACCCACTGGTCCGAGCGAGAACGGGCCGATGGTGATGCGGTGATCGGTCATCGCGCAGACCGCCGCCTCGATCCGTTCCGCGGTCACCGCGTGGGTGACGAACCGTTCCCCGAACTCGGCAAAGTCGATCCACACGGGATCAGCGGTCTTTTCCACGATTGGCAGCATCAGAGTTTCCGAAACCCTCACCTCTCAACGGACAACCGACACGGTACGCGACGCAGATTTCGGCGAGGTCGGGCCGACATCCCCCACCCAGAGGTCCCTGTCCTGCTGATGAGGGGGTAGCAGGACAGGGACCGAAAGACGGCGCTGCCGGGCGCCGCCCAGTCAATGGTAAGTGCTAGCGGTGGAGCCGCCGACAACGCATAGCCACTAGGGAGATCGGCTGAGGCCCGACACTATTCACAAACGGCCGTATCCGACCACCCCGGGTATCTCCGCCAGTGCGAAACGATGGATCGCGACCTCGCCGAATTCGTTGCCGCCCATGGTCGTCACGGTCCCGTTCGCGGCCGTGAGCACGATATTCGTGTGCTGACCGAAGGGACTTCTCTCGGTGTAGAGCAGGACGTCACCGGTGCGCGGCTGATATCCCGAACCGACCGGTGCGAAGCGACCAGCGCCCTGGTAGTACTCCTGCAGCGTGTACACGCCCGGAATTCGCCACGATCCGGAATTCGGATTGGCCAGTGGCGCACCCGCCTCCTGCAGCACCCAGCTGACGAAATCGGCGCACCACGGTTCGTCCGCACCCTCGGCGTACTTCGGACCGGCGCCCGGTGCCTCGAATTCCCGTTCGAGGACCGCGACAATCCGTCCCTGTGTGTGGTCGAGCCCGGACCTGTCGATCGCGGGAAATGCGGTCAAGCGGTCTCCGGCGATTGCGGGTTGCGCACGATCCTGCCACCAGCGCACCCCGACCACACCGGCCACGAGCAGCGCGACAACCACGAGGCCGAGCAGCATCCACCGATGCCGCCGCCGCTCGACCACCTTGCGCTCCGACATACTCCCCCTCCAAGCCTCGACTCTTGATCATTAGGACGATCGGGCCCGGCCCGAGGTTCCCGCGGATGTAGTTGGGGTTTCAACTGGACGGCTGTGGGGCAGTCTCTCGAAAGCATGGCGGCGGTTGACAATTGCCGCTCGCTGTAGCGCGCGAATCGCATCCCGGTCGAGCGGCCGACGCGATAGTCTCCGATAACACCGGGCGGGAGGTACGGCCCTGGACACACTGTGGACGTTCATGGTGCATCGGCGCGCACAACTGGTCACCGATTCGTACTTGCATGTCTCTGCGGTCGTGCAGTCGTTGTTGCTCGCGACGATCGTTGCCGTGTTGATCGGCGTACTGGTCTACCGGAGCCCGTTCGGCTCCTCGGTGGCGACGGCGCTGGCAAGCGCCATCCTCACCGTCCCGTCGTTCGCGCTGCTCGGGCTGCTGATTCCAGTCCTCGGACTCGGCATCGGCCCGACCATCACCGCGCTGGTGCTCTATGCCCTGCTGCCGATTCTGCGCAACACCATCATCGGGCTCGCCTCGGTGGACCCGGCGATCGTCGACGCCGCGCGCGGGGTCGGCATGAATCGGCTCCGGGTGCTCGCACGCATCGAACTGCCGCTGGCCTGGCCATCGATCCTGACCGGGATGCGGGTCAGCACCCAGATGATCATGGGCATTCTGGCCATCGCCGCCTATGCCAAGGGGCCCGGGCTCGGCAATCTGATCTTCTCCGGCCTGGCCCGGCTCGGTAGTCCGAATGCGGTGCCCCAGGCGCTGGCCGGCACGATCCTGATTGTCGTACTCGCGCTGATCCTCGATGGGATCTTCGTCATCGTCGGGCGTCTCACCACCTCGAGGGGAATACGTGACTGATACCGAAATCCGCGGCGACAGTAGGGCATCGGCGGTATCCGGTGTCGAGATCGTGCTCGACGAAGTCACCAAACACTATCCCGGCCAACGTGATCCGGCCGTCGACCGGGTTTCGCTGACCATCCCGGCGGGCGAAATCGTCGTTCTGGTCGGGCCGTCCGGCTGCGGTAAGACCACCACCATGCGGATGATCAACCGCCTCATCGAACCGACCTCGGGCGCCATCACGATCGGCGGACGCGATGTCTCCGGCGTGAATCCGGACCAATTGCGCAGGGGCATCGGCTATTCCATCCAGCAGGCCGGGTTGTTCCCGCATCTGACGGTCGCGAAGAACGTTGCGACCGTGCCCGGTCTGATCGGCTGGGACCGCAAGCGGGTCGCCGCGCGAACCGACGAAATGCTCGAGCTGGTCGGCCTCGATCCCGATACCTACCGCCACCGCTATCCCAGGCAGCTCTCGGGTGGCCAGCAGCAGCGTGTCGGCGTGGCTCGGGCGCTGGCAGCCGATCCGCCGGTGCTGTTGATGGACGAGCCGTTCGGCGCGGTAGATCCGATCACCCGCGGCCTGCTCCAGGACGAGCTGCTGCGCCTGCAATCCGAACTGGGTAAGACCATCGTGTTCGTCACGCACGACTTCAATGAAGCGGTGAAGCTCGGCGATCGAATCGCGGTGCTGGGCAATCAATCTCGTATTCTGCAGTACGACACCCCTGCGGCGATCCTGGCCGATCCCGCGGATGCGACGGTGGCCGGTTTCGTCGGCGCGGACGCCTCGCTGAAACAGCTCACCCTCACCCGGGTCCGTGATGTCGAACTCGGCAGCTGTCCGACTGCCCTGGAGACAGATTCGGTCGACAGCGTTCGCACCGCGCTGGCCGGACGGGCTTGGCCGTGGGCGCTGATTCTCGACGCGCAGCAGCGGCCGCTACGCTGGGTGTCGAGTGAGCAACTGGCACAGGAAGATTCATTGCGCGAGGTCGGATCTCCGGTCGGTGAGCAGTTGTCGCTGCAGTCGACACTGCAGGATGCGTTGGAGGCCTTGCTCGCCGAGCAGACCGCGACCGCGGTCGTCACCGGTCGACGTGGTGAATACGCCGGATTGATCACGATCGACACGCTTGTCGGCCATCTGTCGGCCCTGCGCGCCACCCATGTAGGCGCGGAGACGGATGCGACGACATGACCACGGCGACCACCGCACCGGCCACGGGATCGCCGACGACACTGCGTCGGGCCGAACGCATTCGGCTGCTCGTCCAGCCCGCACTCGTACTCGTACTCACCGCGGGTGTGCTGGTGTGGGCATTTCGGCGCGATCTCACCGTCACCCAGCAGGCCAGTATCAGCGTATCCAATATCGCGACCGTCACCTGGCAGCATGTGCTGATCACCGCGACGGTCGTGGTGATCGTCATCGCGGTGGCGGTACCGCTGGGCACCCTGCTCACCCGGCCCGGATATCGCCGTCTGGCTCCGCTTTTCGTCGGCATCGCCAATATCGGCGCCGCCGCGCCCGCGATCGGTCTGATCGTGTTGTGCTATCTCGCCACCCGCACCACCGGGTTCTGGATCGGCGTCGCGCCGATCGCGTTCTATTCGCTGCTTCCCGTGCTGCGCAACACGATCCTGGGCTACCAGCAGGTGGATGCCGCGGTCATCGATGCCGGACGCGGCCAGGGCATGTCGGCGCTGACGGTATTGCGCCGCATCGAATTTCCACTGGCCATCCCTTACATCCTCGCCGGCCTGCGCACCTCGCTGGTGCTCGCCGTCGGTACCGCGACGCTGTCGTTCCTGGTGAGCGCGGGTGGTCTCGGCATTCTGATCGATACCGGGTACAAGCTGCGCGATAACGTCACGCTGGTGGTCGGGGCAGTCCTTGCGGTCGCGATGGCACTGCTCGTCGACTGGCTCGGCGCGTTGGCCGAACAATACTTGGGGCCGAGGGGGTTGAAGTGAGGGCGTGGGTGCTGGGCCTGGCCGCAGTATTCATCGTGAGTGCCTGCGGATTACAGTCCGGTAGCGCGGTGCCCCTGCGAGTGGGGCCCGGCAGCATTCGTCCGGTGTCGGAACTCGACGGCGTGTCGATTACCGTGGGCTCCAAAGACTTCACCGAGCAGAACATTCTCGGATATCTCATCGAATTCGCCCTGTCCGCCGCGGGGGCGCAGGTCCGGGATCTGACGAATATCCAGGGCTCCAACAGTGTTCGCGATGCCCAACTGCACGGTCAGATCGATATCTCCTACGAATACACCGGCACCGGGTGGATCAACTATCTCGGCAACGAGACACCCGTTCCGGATGAGGTCGGGCAGTTCGAGGCGGTCCGCGATGCGGACTTGGCCGCACACGGCATCGTATGGACGGATATGGCCCCCATGAACAACACCTACGCGCTGGTGATGAGCGCGGGCACCGCGAAGGAGACCGGTGTTGTCACACTGTCCGACTATGCCCGGCTGATCGCCACCGATCCGGCCGCCGCCGCGACGTGCGTCGGCACCGAATTCAATGTGCGTCAAGACGGTTATCCCGGAATGGCGCGCAAATACGGGATCGATGTCGGCACGGTGCACAAGCAGATCGTCCAGGACGCGGTCGTCTATCAGGCCACCGCCGATGCCAAGCAGTGCCGGTTCGGTTCGGTCGCCGCCACCGACGGCCGGATTCCGGCGCTGGGGCTCGTCTTGTTGCGGGACGATCTGGGCTTCTTCCCGAAATACAATGCGGCACTGGTGATGCGGAAGTCCCTGGCCGAAGCGCATCCACAGATCGCCGACATCATGGCACCGATATCGAAGAAGCTGACCAACGAGACGATCACCGAATTGAATCGCCAGGTCGATGTGGAGGGCCGCGAACCCGCCGAGGTGGCGCGGGATTGGATGGTGGCGGAAGGTTTCGTCACCGCACGCTGACGGAAATGGGTCTGAGCGTGCACTTTTCGCGTGCAGGCTCAGACTCGTTCGCATCAGGCCCGCGGGTCGCGCCCCAGGTAGCGCAGCAACTCGGCGACCACTGTGTCACCCGGCTCGCCGTCGACGATCGCGGCGTACACACCCCACTGACGCAGCGGCGCGACGATTTCCGCCTCCGGACCGCCACCGGGCGCCGGATTCGCGGTCCGCGCGGCGGTGAGCAGGTGACCGGCGAGTTCGTCGTTCAACGGCGACGGCTGTCCGGTCGCGATCGCGATATCCCAAGCATGCACGGCCGCGTCCAGTGCGCACATGACCGCGGCGACCGGGGTCGGCAGCGCGCCGTGCGGCAGCGGAGTGGGCACAGTCTCGGATTCGTCGGTGACCGTGGCCCAGGCGATCGCGGTCTGCTCGACCGCATCGCGCACCAACTCGGCGGCCGTGCCATCGATGGCGCCCGACGGCGCGAAGGGGTTATAGGCGGGACCGGTGCCGATGCCGAGCGCCTCGGCGTAGGCGAGCTGATCGCCCACGGCGTGCTGAATCACCTGCGTGACATCCCATTCCGAGCACGAGGTCGGCAGCTGCCACTGGTCGTCGCCGATACCCTCGACCACTTCGGTCAGTGCGCGGTAGGAGGTGGCGAGGACATCACGCCAGACGGGGCGCAGGGTCGCGGTGGCGTCGGCGGCAGTGGTGATGTTCATGGCTGGCCTTTCTTGGTCCTTCTTGCTGATATCACCAAGCCTATGAGGCCATTAGGCTAGTTTCGTTCCTAATACATCGGCTTCAGCCAAAAAGGATTTCGGAGGCGACGGTGGCGGCCACCACAACGCGAGTTCTGCGCCTGCTCTCACTGCTGCAGGACCGCGCACATACCGGCCGTGAGCTGGCCGAACGGCTCGATATCACGGACCGGACGCTGCGCAATGACATCCAGCGACTGCGCGAACTCGGCTACCCGGTGCACGCCGAGCGGGGTGCGATCGGCGGCTACCGGCTCGGTCGCGGCAGCACCATGCCGCCGCTGCTGCTCGACGACGACGAGGCCGTCGCGGCGGCCGTGGCGATCGGCCTGGCCGAGGACGGCTCCACCGGTATCGCCGACATCGCCGAGAGCGCCGCCCGGGCACTGGCGAAACTCGAACAGATCCTGCCGAAACGTTTGCAACGCAAGGTGACCGCGCTGCGCAATGCGACCGCCATCGGACCGGCGACCACCGGCTCGCGGGAACCGGATGCCCCGGTCTCGGCGGCGAAACTGACCACCCTCGCGAGCGCCATCCGCGATGGCGCGACCGTGCGGATCGGTCTGGATCCCCACGCGGACAACGAAATCGAGCCCTACCGGCTGATCAACTGGCAGCGCCGCTGGTATCTGGTCGCGTACGACCTCGAAACCCATTCCTGGCGTGCGCTTCCCGTGGCCCGGGTACAGCGCGCCGTCGCCGGCTCGCGCCGCTTCGCGGCACGGTCGTTGCCCGATGACGATCTGGTGGCCTTCGTCATGCGCCATATCGCCCGCACGGGCTGGAAGGTACATGCCCGGGTGACGGTACTGGCTCCCGCTGAGACGGTGATCGCCCGCATCAACCCGGCCGTCGGCGTGGTGCAGGCCATCGACGCTGACACCTGCATCCTGCTGACCGGTGCGGATGCCCTGGAAACCATTGCCATCTACCTGAGTATGCTGATGATGGACTTCCGGGTCGACGGCCCGCCGGAACTGGTGGCACATCTACGCACCCTCGCGCGGCGTTATACCGAGTCTGTGGAACTGGCACCGTAGCGTTATCGAACGTCGTGGCAAGGCTTTTGGGTCGAAATTCGCTGAACCGAATATGTGGACGGGGGTGGATCAACTCTTGATCCCGAGGGCATCAGGAGGCAACACCATGGTGGATACCCGCCCTTCGATCGCCCGCTATCTGCGCGAGCGTCGTGCGGTAACCGGACTGACCCGGGCCGCGATGGCCGTGGCCACCGGATTCCCACAGACCGTGATCGAGGACTTCGAATAGGGTGTGGTCGCACCGACTTCGGCAACGCTGGGCCGCTTGTTCGACGCGCTGGGTGTACCCGAATACTTTCGCGACCACATCGTGAGCCTCACCCAGGCGGGCCAGTTTCCGGACGCCTTCGGCCCCGTCCCCAGCGTGCCGCTGCCCACCGATCTGCGCACCTTGCGCAGCATCGCCCAGCCCGCCTGGTTCCAGATCGTGCCCACCTTCGATCTGGTCGCCGCGAACTCCGCCTACCTGCGGCTATTTCCCGGGCTGGAGCCCGGCGGCAATATCCTCGAGTGGACAATGCTGAGTCCGCAGGCCAGGCAGTCCGTGCCCGAGTGGCACCGGGAAGCGCATCTGATGGTCTACGCGCTGCGCATGATGGCGCCGGGCCTGGTGCCGCAGGAGCGGCTGCACAAGATCATCTCCGTCTGCCGATCGGCGCCGGAGTGGGAGCAACTGTGGCTCACCGATGTGGCACCGGCCGATATCGCCCGGCCCTGGATCCACGTGCGTGATCCGGCACGCCGCGAACCACGCCGAATGGCATTGAACGTCTTCATGTTCGAGTTCCCGCGGCGGCCGTGGTGGATGTACACGATGATGCCCATCGACTGAACCGACCCGGCTAGGATCGGATTTATGACGGCCGACGAGTTGTTCCTCGAGCCCAATATCGGTAAGCCCGGCGAAAAGGTCGGCTATTTCGCGAATCGAGCCGGTTTCGACCGCTTCGCTGCGGCATACCGCGACGGTATGGCGCAGTTGCCGGAACCGGCCGAGCGGGTCGCGGTGTCGACTTCGTTCGGGCCGGTGCGCGGCTATCGCTTCGGCGACAAGCCCGGGACACCAGTGGTGCTGCTGTCCGGTAGGCAGGCGTCGACACCGATGTGGCGGGCCAATCTGCCGGGGCTGATGGCCCAACACACCGTGTGGTCGATCGATAGTATCGGCGAGCCCGGCGCGAGCACCCAGCGCAAACCGCTTGTCGATGCCGCGGACCAGGCGACGTGGGTCGCCGAGGCGTTGACCGGGCTCGGTCTGGAGCGGGTGCATCTGCTCGGTGTGAGCATCGGCGGCTGGCTCGCCACCCAGGTGGCCATTCATCGACCCGAATGCCTGGCCTCGGTGACGGCGCTCGATCCGGCGAATACCTTTGCGCCGCTGAGCTGGAAGGCGATCCCGGTATCGCTCGGCAGTGTCATTCCCGGCATGCCGATGAAGGTCCGCTACTGGCTGTTGAGCTGGATTTCCGGCGGCGCCCGTGCCGATGACTCGGTGCCGGAGGGTCGGCTGATCGCTTCGGGCATGCAGGATTTCACCGGAGCCCAGCCGACGCCCACGCGGCCGACCGAAGCGGAACTCACCAGCATCAAGGTGCCGGTGCTGGCAATCCTGGCCGGGCGCAGCATCATTCACGATGCCGAGCGCGCCGCCGCGACCGCGCGCACCATTCCCGGCGCTCAGGTGGAGGTGTGGCCGCTGGCCTCGCACGCCGTCAACGGCGAATTCCCGGATCGGATCGCGGCGCGCTTCGCCGAATTCACCGCAGGGCAGGCAAACGAGACCGACCCTCGCCGTTGAGGATCGGTCCCGTGGCCGTTCGGGCTGGTGACCCGAAGATCAGGCGTGCCCGGCCTGATCGGCGGCATCGGCTGCCTTGCGCATCGGAATGATCAGCGAGAGCACAATGGCGACCACGGCCGCGGCCGTCGCGATCAGGAAGGTGGTGTGGAAGCCGTCACGCGAGGGCAGCACATGCGGGCCGAACTGCATCGTCATATGGGCGAGCACCACGCTCATCACCGCCGCCGAGGTCGAGGTACCGACCGAGCGCATCAGCGAATTGAGGCCGTTGGCCGCGGCGGTCTCGGTGATCGGCACCGCGCCCATGATCAATGCGGGCATCGCGGCATAGGCCAGACCCACACCACCCGCGACGATCATCGCCGCGACCATGAGCTCCCAGACGCTGTTCATCAGCACCACGGCGCACAGATAACCGATCGCGATCACCGCCGAGCCGAGCGCCAGCGTGACCTTCGGGCCGCGCGCCGCCGACAGCCACGCCGAGACCGGGGATAGCAGGATCATCACGAATCCCGTTGGAGCCAGCGCCAATCCGGCATTGACCATGGACAGTCCGAAGCCGTATCCGGTCTGCTCCGGCGCCATCATCAGCTGCGGAAAGGTCAACGACATGCCATAGAGCGCGAACCCGACCGCGATGGACGCGAGGTTGGTGAACAGCACGCGTGGCCGCGCCGAGACCCGCAGATCGACCAGCGGTGAGCGCTGCTTCAGTTCGAAGTAGCCCCAGATGAGGAAGGCCACCACGGAGAACCCGAACAGGCCGAGGATGCTCGGGCTGCCCCAACCCCAGTCCGCACCCTTGGTGATCGGAATCAGCAAGGCCAGCAACGCAATCGACAGTCCGACCGCGCCACCGAAATCGAAACGCGCGGGCGTGCGCACGGGCGACTCCGGTACGAAGACGAAAACCAGTGCGGCACAGACGACACCGAGCCCGGCCGCGGTCCAGAACAGCATGTGCCAGTCCGCATTCTGCGCGATGGCCGCCGACAGCGGCAGGCCGAGTGCACCGCCGACACCGAGCGTGGCACTCATGATCGCCATCGCGGAACCCACCTTCTCGACGGGCAATTCGTCACGCATGATGCTGATGCCGAGCGGAATCGCGCCGACCGCCGCACCCTGCAGCGAGCGTCCGATGATTTCGGGACCCAGCGAGGAGAACACCGCGCACACCACCGAACCGGCGACCAACAACACCAGATTGGCGAACAGCACCCGACGCTTGCCGAACATATCGCCGAGTCGGCCACTGATCGGGGTTGCCACGGCACCGGCCAGCAGAGTCGCGGTGATGACCCAGGACGCATTGGCCGCCGAGGTGTCCAGCAGCGTCGGCAGCGTGGGAATGATCGGAATGACCAGCGTCTGCATCAGTGATACGACGACACCGACCATGCCGAGGGTCGCGATGAGGAGGCCGGATCCGGGACGGCGCCGGGCGTCGTTCTCGGTGACGGTCGAAGACACGTCGGGTGCAACAGTCATGAATATGTACGGTACATATCGTATGTATCGTGCACAATTTGCAATCGCAGTGATTCAGCCGACATAGTATGGGCCATGTCCGAATCAGGTCCCGAAGATGCCGATGCGCTCGCCCGCCTCGCCTTCGAGTTGACCCTGCTCTTCCGGCACCTTCCGGCCACACTGCTGCGGCGGCCGGGACTCCAGCTCGACCGGTCGGCGTATCTGATCCTGACCAGACTGGAGATCGATGCCCCGCTCAGCCTGCGCGAGCTTTCGGAGGCCTTCCAGCTCGATATCTCGACCATCAACCGACAGGTCGCCGCGATGCTGAAGCAGGGGCTGGTCGAGCGTGTTCCCGATCCAGACGGCGGCATTGCTCGCAAGATCCGGGCCAGCGCCAAGGGCCTGGAATTGGTGGCCGCCGATAGGGAGCAGTGTCACGAGGGCACCGGCGCGATCGTGGCCGACTGGGCGGTCGCCGATATCACGCAGTTGGGCGGGCTCATCTCCCGGTTCAATATGTCGATAGAGCATCTCGAGCAGAATCCGTGGCCGCGCCCGCCCGCCGCCCGGTAGGTCGCCGAGTGGCGCGGCACCCGCGACGTCGGGCAATATCGGAGCGGTGAGGCTCGGGTTCGGAGCGGTCGCGGCATCGCTGTTCGTGGCGTCGCCGCTCGCCGTCGGCTGCGGACTCGATACTGACGGCGACGAATGGGACGGCTGGACGGTAACGGTGTACTACACCGCGGTCGAGTCCTATCACTTCGGACCACTCGAAACCGTGCGCGGCTGTAGCGATCTCGAATGCGCCGATGCCGATGTCGAAATCGGCTCGCTACCAAAGGATTTCATCGAAGTGGTACGCGATGAGGGCACCGGCCGGATCACCAGCGGCGGGAACGCGGGGCAATATCTGAACTGGTCCTACGATGTCGGCTTCTGGCTGGACACCGAACCGCGTGACACCGGGGGCGAGGCGTTGCGTCCGTTCGAGAGTGCCGCGGCGTATGACATCGAACCGGGAACTCGATTGCGGCTCACCGGTTGTAGGAGTGCGGGGCGCGAATCCGACAGCGCATGTGACAGATTCAGTGCGGCAACCTGGACGATCGGCGACGATTTCACACCGGGACTCGGCGGCCCACGCCATCTGGACCTCTACATCGGCGAGGAAACCTCCGAAAGTTTCACCGAGGGACCGTATTTCGTGACATTCACCGATGCGACGCTCGAACCTGTCGACTGAACCGCTTCTGAATACACCCTTGGCGTAATGCCATAGCAGCGCTGGAACCAGCGGGTCAGATGGGCTTGATCGGCGAATCCGGCTTCGATCGCCGCCTCGCTGATCGATCGGCCGGCGGCGAACAATCTGCGAGCCGTGCGCAGTCGGAGCAGCCGTTGGTAATCGCTCGGCGCCAGACCGTAATTGGCGCGGAAGGCACGGTACAGCGCGAATCTGCTGCATTCGACGGCCTCGGCCGGATCGTCCATGGAGATGGGGTCGAGATGGCGATCGTGCAGTACCGCGCGGACCCGTCGGGCGATATCGGCAGCCGAACCGGCCTGTATCACCGCGGTTCTCGTCGGCGTTCGGACGCCGCGCTGCACCAGTGCCGCGACCGACGCGGCCAATGCCTCGTCAGCGGCGAGTTCGGTGGCCGGGCCGATCAGACTCGCGCAGAGCCGGCCCGGTGCGGCCGTGAGCACCGGATCCCGGAGCACCGGATCGGCGAACAATGGCAGACCGGTCCGGCGGCCCGCGCGGTCGGAGAGCAGATCGGTGATCAGCTCGGATCCGATATGCCCCGGCCACCGCGACTGCGGCGATGTTCCTCGTGCCCGCCTTCGGTCTCAGCTGCGCGTGGATAGTGCTCGGGGAGTCCATCTCGCTGACGCAGGCGCTCGGCGCCGCGCTGATGTTCGCCGGCGCGTGGCTGAATACCCGAAGCGAAGCCCGACAACCCACACGACAACCCGTTGACGTGAGTTCCTGACACCCGGTGAAGCTCAACGCCCCGAATCAGGCGCCCGATGACCCCCACCGCGGGGACTTTCGCCCCTGCTGGCGTCCGCGCCGCATGGTGTCCCATGGATGACATGGGTTCGCGCGAATCCCACATGACCCAGACGGATCTGTTCACGTGGAGCATGGAACAGGATCCCGCTCTCCGCTCGACGATCATCACGGTCCTGGTCTTGGACCGCGAGCTGGAGTGGAATCGCTTCTGGCATTCGATCGATCGAGGAACTCGGATGGTGCCGAGGTTCCGGCACCGACTGGCCGCCGTCCCCCTCGGTCTCGCGCCGCCGCGGTGGATACCAGATGGCGACTTCGACTTGCCCTGGCATGTGCGGCATGTCATTGCACCGTCACCGGCGGATCTGTCCACGGTCCTCGAGTTCGCACGCACCGAAGCGATGACCGCCTTTGATCCGGCACGACCGCTGTGGCGCATCACCGCGATGGGTGGGCTCGACGGTGACAAGTGCGCCTTGGTCCTCAAGGTGCACCACAGCCTGACCGACGGCATAGGCGGCATCCAGATCGCTGGTGAGATCCTCGATTTCACGCGGGCGGGCACACCGCGCGAACACGAACCCTCCGGCGATACCCGGCCGAACGTCCGGAGTGGGCTGGGCGATATCGCGGCATGGAATTGGTCCGTTGGCGCCGAACTCGTGCGCACCGGACTATCGACGGTTTTGCCCGCCGCCTGGCGAACCGTCACCAATCCCGTTCGCACCGTTCGCGAAGGCGTCGCTGTGGCGAACTCGGTGGTCCGGTTCGCTCGGCCGATCACCAGCACGCTGTCTCCGGTAATGACCGAACGCAGTCTCGGCCGCCAACTATCGGTGCTCGATGTGTCCGCGGAAGCACTACACCACGCCGCGCACGCCGCAGGCTGCACGATGAACGACGCCTTTCTGGCGGCGATGCTGATCGGATTCCGCGGCTATCACGACAAGCACGGCGCACCGGTGCAGCACTTGCGGGTGACCATGCCCATCAGCGTCCGCACCGACCGCGACGCGATCGGCGGCAACCGCATCACCCTGGCCCGGTTCACGTTACCGCTCGATATCGCCGGGACCGCCGACCTCATGCGTACGCTCGACGCACTGGTCGCGGATTGGCGGCGGGAGCCCGCGATACCACTGTCCAACGCCATCGCCGCCGCCTTCAACCGCCTACCCGTCGGTCTGCTCACCCCCATGTTCAAACACGTCGACTTCATCGCCTCCGACGTACCCGGCTCCCCGGTCGCGCTCTACGCCGCCGGTGCGAAAGTCGAACGGATATACGCCTTCGGCCCCACCACCGGAACCGCCCTCAACGCCACCCTGATATCCCATGTCGGCACCTGCTACCTCGGCATCAACGCAGACACCGCCGCCATCCCCGATCTCCCGTTGCTGACAGACTGCCTCCGATCAGGTTTCGATACCGTGCTGACCCTCCCAGACAATTAATTCCGGAAGTGATTCAGCACGCCCGGTGTGGCGAGCGCACCCTGGCATATACGGCACACCGGGTGCTGTCGACGCACCCGGTGGATTCGGTACTCCCGACGCAAGCAGTGCACCCGAAATCACTTGCACCCAATCCAAAATCAGGTGTATTAGCGGAATTCGGTGAGATCAAATGTTCGTACCAGGAATAACACACCGCCCATCGAGCCCAATAGTCCCGATCACCATGCCGTCCGACAATGTGCAAACACTCCCGATGGCAACACACTCTCCATGAGTGTTCACAACCATATTGTCCCCACAGGCCGTACCGGGATCACCCGGACCAGCCCACGAGCTCACTGGAGACACCACCGCACCGATCACAGCGGCAGCAGTGACAACAAAAGTCGAAAAACGAAACATTTATCGGCCCTCCGAACCCATCACGGACTCCGAGTAATTCTCTTTTCACACCATCCGATCGGCGCTGGCCCGCGCCGAGAAAAACTGTTCATGACCAGCACGATCTTACTCGCGAGCACCCCCGTTGCACACTCGCGAACACCCGCGTACAAATTCAACTTTCCAGAAATTCGCCAGTTCTGTCGCCCGCGATCACAAGGACCGCGCTCGCTCGCCGCGGCGCCGCGCAGCCGTGCTCATCAGCAGTGACGGCATCAACGAATCACCCCGTCAGTGGCTGATCGCCGCCGAGGTGCACGATCAGGACCCACAGGAAATCCTCGCGGTGTCAGTGCAGCGGCACTGCACGCGGGCCATGTCGGGCGCATCTATCTCGGCTGGCTGTCGGAGGGATCGACGAGATGGACATCGAGACGGTCGACCGGCTGAACACCGCGCTGCGTACCGCCACGGACCTGCCAGTCGAATGTGGCTGGCCACCAACGGGTGTCATGCGGCATGATCCTTGCGACTGCTCCAGAGAGGACAACGGGTGCGGATCTCCCTGCTCGCCGCTGCGCTCATCGCGCTGCCGGTACTCGCCGCCTGTGGCGACATCAAGGAAACGGCGGCGACGGTAACCCAGGCCGATATCGCCAAATCCCTTCAGGACAAGGGTCTGAAGGATCAAAGGCTGGCCGACTGTGCGGCGAAAGTGTTCGTGGAACAAGGTATTTCGCAGGACGGTCTGCGAACCATGATCGGCGACAACTCCGGCAAGCCGATCGACCCGGAGACTCTCGGACTGGACAAGGCCGACGGCGAGAAGGCCCGCGCCGCCCAGACCAAGATCGCCACGGAGTGCGTGCTGGCGCACTGATCGGTGTCGGTGCGCTGTCGCCTACCGAATGTCGTCGATGGCGTGGGGTTGTGTTGATCGACACCACCCCACGCCATCGCCGCGCCCACGACCCACTGCACGGGCGCGCTGCTGAGGTCACTTCGCTCTGCGGTTGCGCAGTGCTCCCGGACGGTTGGGCGGAATACCTGTCGATCCGGCCGGGTCGGGACGGCGCGGTTGCTGTCGTCAGGTGGCCGGACAGCTGACGAGTGCTGGAATCGTGCCGTCGATGAGGTAGCGGTCGGTCGCGTTGGTGGTGCACGGGGTGCGGTCGTAGATGCCGTGGCCCCAGCCCTCATAGGTCAGCAGGGTTGCTCGATGGGTCTGCGCGGCGACCTGGCGGGCCCATTCGTTCGGCGTCGCCGGGTCGTGCAGGGAGTTGAGGATCAGGATCGATGGTCCCGATTGGTTCGCCGGCGGATGCGGCGGGTTGGCCGGTTCCGACGGCCATCCTGAGCAGATACTGCCTGCACCCCAAGCGAAGTGGGCACGCAGCGTGGGCGCGTTGTCGTTCTGTTCGCGCCACAGGCGCAGCCAGTCACGCTGATCGTGGATGTCGAAGTTCCAATCGGAGCACACGATGAGCTCGGCCATGGGCGTCGGTTCGCCGCGCAATGTCGGCGGTGTCGGCTGGATCGGCGAACCGGTCGGCTGGTCCAGGAGAGCGCGCAGTTCGGTTGCCAACCTTGACCATTCGGGTCGATACAGTCGGTGCGTGACCTTCATGCTCAACTCCAGTGGCCCCAACGGCTTGTCCGGTGCGATCGGATCGCGCAGTTCGCCGCGCGCCGCCCTGTCGTAGAGCTCGGTGTAGGTTCCGCGCACGTCCGCGTCGTGCAGGACGCACTGTTCGTCGCGCGCACACCAGGAGGCGAATTCGGTGAAGGTGTCCTCACCCGCACGAGCTTCGCTCGCCATGAAGGCCGCGCCGTCGAGGCTGTGATCGTCGACGCTGTCCAAGACCGAGGCGCGCAGCCGCTGGGGAAACAACTCCGCATACGCCTGCGCCGCCAGCGTCCCATACGACCTGCTGTACACGCTGATCTGGTCGACGCCCAGCGCGGCGCGTATCGCTTCGATGTCCCGGGCAACGCTCGCACTGTCGAGATGATCGATCAGCGGTCCGGTGTACTGACGGCAGGTGTCGGCGAGCTTTCTTGTGTAGGAACGCACTTCATCGAGTTTCGCCCCGGTATCGGGCACCATGCCGGGCCGTGTCATGGCGAGTCCGGCATCGCACTGTAGCGGATGACTGCGCCGCACACCGCGCGGATCGAAGCCGACGATGTCGAATCGAGCCCGCAGCTCCGCCGAAAACTTGTCGCCACGCAGTATTTCGTCGATGCCCGAGGTGCCCGGTCCGCCCGCGAGTGAGATCAACGTCCCGACCTTGTGCGCCGGTTCGTCGGCCGGATCTCGCACAACGGCCACGTCGATCGACGCTTCCTCCGGCCGCGACCAGTCGATCGGCACACTCACGCTGGCACAGTCATATTCCGCGTTCTCCGAACATGGTTGCCAGTCAATCGATTTCACCGACTGGTCCGAGCATCCGGCGACCGCACCGGACAACAGCGCGGCAGCCAAGACCACCCGGACGATATTGCGACGTAGCAGCATGCACCGATCGTCGCCACCGTCACCACCCCACCGCATCACCCTACCGAGCGACCCTCCTCACCCCGCAGTACTACCGCTGCGCGCAGGCCGCTTACCACGCTAGTGTCTGCTCACATGACAGAGGCGTTTTCCGAAGACCAACTACAACAGTTCGCCCGGGCCACCCGCGACATCCGAGCCCTGAGCGAACACTACGACCCCGCCCGCCCCGAGGCCCCCGCCGAATTCGCCGACCAGTCCAGGGTGATCATCGAAAGCGTCGGCCTCGACCTCGAAACTTACGACGCCATCGGCGTCGAAACCCAACGCAGCGGCGCGCTGTGGGAGCGAGTGCAGAACATGATCGACCAGCCCGCCGGAGCGTAGTGGCATGTCGTCCAGGTGCTCTTTCGCGCCTGGGCATTCATGCGCGGGTTCGACGTAGTGCGCCTGGTCGTGACGCCAATGAACTGGCTGCTGAAATACTAAGATGCTTGCGAAGGTAAGCAGTCGACCACGTGAGGCGGTGAGAACGCATGGTGACACAGCGCGACGAACGCCGATCCCTGTACCTGTCTTATCTCGAGCGTTGTAATGAGCACGATTTCGAGCGAATGGCGTCATTTTATACATCGACCATCAAGGTCAATGACGTCCCTATGGATCCAGCCGCCGTTACGGCGCAATTCTCAGATCTCTTCACCGCATTTCCTGACTGGCATTGGAAGATGCGGAACCTCCTCGTAGACGGCGACTACATAGCGGTGCACTTCACCGTAACCGGCACCCACCGGGGGCCGTTCCGCGGAATTGAGGCAACCGGTCGTCGGATGACAATTTCGGAGTTCACTCTTTATCGCCTCGAAGACGGCAAGTTCGCCGACGTCTGGGACCATGCCGATATGGACGCGTTGATGAGGCAAATCGGCCAGGGCGACCCGTTGACAGCCTCCGCTGACGAAGCTGGTCCAACGGATATCTGATCTCGTTCGAGCGCGTCTGGTTCCGATCACACATGCGATGCGCCACGACGCATAGCCCCGGCGGCACGATCACTCACTATCACGAACCCATCGAACGGGTCGATCCGCTCGGCCCAGGCGCGAGTGTGCTCATGCACGGAAGGGCCGAGCATCGGCGACACCGGCTCGTCCAGATGCGGTAGCGGGTTATCGCGCAGGTCGATCAGCTCGAACTCGGCATCGGCGCGACGCGATGCCATGTCCAGAACCCACTGCGCGATCTGCGGACCATTGCGGTTGGGCCGGGTGCTACCGAGGATGATGCCGATTCTGATCATGGCCGGAAACTCTTGCTCTGCTGAATCTGTCATGACGTTCCGACGACGCAGCCGCCCGAAATGTCAGGCCGTCGCCGCCATCGTGTCGGTCTACGCCTCGATATCGCCGATACGGTGCGCGAGTGCGGCGGCTGCCATCGACCTTCACAGGAACGTGAGGTGACGCGACGACCTCACAATCCGAGCGGCTGTCTCGTCGTTCCGATGAGCGCGGATGCGATAAAGAAAGGTCGGCGAAATCATGACCATCGAACCCGAGCCGACGGACAGCCGACTCGATCCGAGTCTGAACGCGATCATGAGCGAACGCCGTCAGCTGATCAATCTCGCGTATCGGCTCCTCGGTTCCCTGGCCGATGCCGAGGACGTCGTGCAGGAGACCTACGCCCGCTGGTACGCCATGCCCCGCGCGCAGCAGGAGGCCATCGAATCCCCCGGCGGGTGGTTGACGAAGGTCGCCGGCCGCATCTGCCTCGACCTGCTCGGCTCGGCACGCGTCCGACGGGAACGCTATGTGGGCGAGTGGGTCCCCGAACCACTGCCCGACCGCGGCGAGTGGCGCGACGGACGGTCCGACGGTACCGCCGCCGATCCCGCCGACCGGATCACCCTCGACGAGTCGATCAATATGGCCTTTCTCGTCGTACTCGAATCGATGACCCCCGCCGAACGCGTGGCGTTCATCCTGCACGACATCTTCCGATACCCGTTCGCGGAAGTGGCCGAGATCGTCGGCCGTAGCCCGGCGGCATGCCGCCAGCTGGCCACCTCCGCCCGCCGCCGCATCGCCGCCGCGCAGCCTGCTGCGACTCCAACGGCCCAGCAGGCCGATATCGTCAAAGACTTCAAGCATGCCTGGGAGAGCAAGGACATCAATGCCCTCATCCGGCTCCTCGACCCCGGCGTGACGGGAATCGCCGACAGCGGGGGTCTGGCCAGGGCCGCGCTGCACCCGATCGAGGGCGCCGAGCGGATCGCTCGGTACCTCGTCGACTTCATCGACAGAACACCCGGCCTGACGATGCTGGAGCGCACGGTCAACGGCCAGCCCGGCCTGGTAATCCAGATGGACCAGACCATTACCTCGGTAGTGGCGTTCGACATCGCAAGCGACCGGATCAAACGCATCTGGGCCGTCCGCAACCCCGACAAACTTCGCTGGTGGACGACCGGTGGTAGCGACTGATCGAAACGGTATCTGAGCAGGATTCTTTGTTAGACAACAACTTCCGATGCTGAGTGCCGAGTTGCAACGACATCGATCCCAGATGCGAGCACGTCTGGGAAGCGTCCGACCTATCTCAGCCCTGCCGCTGCCCGAACAGCCGCACTACGGTGGATCGGCCACTCTGATCATGACCGCGCGAGTATCCCGAACAGCGGTATGCCGTGCATTCCGGCCGGGCAGGGCCCGGTACACCGGTGACAAGTAGGCGTCAGCGGATCGGCCCGACGGTGAAGACGGCGTTCATGAGGCGGGTGAAGCGCTCGGTGAGGTCATGGGCGGACTCTGCGGGGTGGTCGCGGGCGTAGGTCATGATCGAGTCCACCGCCGAGGTCCAGATCCCGATGAGCGCATCGATGTCACCGTGGTCGGTGTCACCGAGGTTCGCCAGGAAGCGAGTGACGCCGTCGGTGGCAAAGCGGTCGATCTGCGCGCGGTAGCGGTGCACGATCGGGCCGGCGGCTCCGGCGTCGGGCGCAGTGGGGTCGTGCAGGATGCGCCATGCCGTGCGGTCGGGGCCGAGGGTTTCGAAGATGCCGCGCAGTGCGTGGATCGGCATGCTGGAAGGGTTCGCGCCGCTGGTCATTTCGGCTTCCAGACGGGTGAGCAGCGGCTCGCCGACCTCGATCGCGCATGCGGCGTACAGCTGATCCTTCGACGAGAAGTGCTGGAACACCAGCGCTTTGGAGATCCCTGCCCGCGTCGCGACCGAGGCGACCGAGGCCGCGCTGAAGCCACGATCGGCGAACTCGCGCAGCGCGGCCATGAGGATTCTTTGCCGACGATCGTCCGACGGCATGCCCTTGGTTCCCAGACCCGCGGCCGTTGACATGAAACTCGAACTTACCTTACGGTCACTTCCATTCGATATGACCGCTCGGTCATATCACTAATTGGAGGCGATGACGCCGTGACCCTGTGGGATCAGATCAATCAACCGGTGACCTACGCAGTCCCGTTCTTTCTGCTCGCGATCGCGATCGAAGCCTGGTCGCTGCGCACCGATCGGCAGGAACGCGTAGGGTACGACCGCACCGACGCCCGCAACAGCCTGGTTATGGGCTCGGTGTCGGTGCTGATCAACGGCGCGGCGAAATTCGTGGCGATCCTCGGCTACGCCGTGCTGTACGTGCACGCGCCCTGGCACCTGAACCCACACAACCCCCTCTCGTGGGTCGCGGTCATGGTTGCGGTGGATCTCCTCTGGTACGTCTACCACCGCATGTCGCATCGAATCCGGCTGATCTGGGCCGCGCATCAGGTGCATCACAACAGCCGCTATTTCAACTACGCCACCGCTCTGCGGCAGAAATGGAACCCCTGGTTCGAACTGCTCATCTGGACACCGCTACCGGCGCTCGGCGTGCCGCCATGGATGCTGTTCACCGCTTGGTCGGCCAACCTGATCTACCAGTTCTGGGTGCACACCGAAACCATCGCCCGACTACCCGCTTGGTTCGAGTTCGTCTTCAACACGCCGTCCCACCACCGGGTCCACCACGCCAGCGATGCGGAGTACCTGGACAAGAACTACGGCGGCATCTTCATCCTCTGGGACCGCATATTCGGTACCTTTCGCGCCGAAACCTTCCGCCCCACCTACGGTCTGACCAAGGACATCGACAGCACGAACGTCTTCACACTGCAGTACTACGAATTCGGCGCACTCTGGCGAGATCTGCGCTCCACCAAGCGAATCCGCGACTGGCTCGGCTACACTTTCGGCCCACCCGGATGGGAACCCGAATCCTTCCGCGAACCGACCGAAGCGCGATAATCGAAGACTCTGCGCCGGCCGGACAGCAAAGCGTCCGACCGGGCAACAGATACGGGTTGATCGGAACGTCGAGAATCTCGATCGCACCCCGTGATGGTCACAAAGGTGTCGAGTTCGTGGGGGTATATGCCTCCAGTTGATCTGCGAGCTGCCGGGGACGGGCGAGGGCGATCATGTGGCCGCCGTCGATCTCGTCGGGAACCACACCGAGGCGTTCGGCGACGATACGGCGCATGAACGCGGCGGGTAGGAGGCGGTCATGACGGCAGAGCAGGAAGGTCGTCGGTGTCGCTGGCCACGCGGGCAAGGGCCAGGGTTCGGTGAACGGGGTAGTGGATTGCCGGCGGCTGTGTTCCCGGGCCTGGGCAGCCAACTCGGGCGGGACATCGTGGAAGAACAGAGCGTCCTCGTCGTCGGGGTGTCGGCCGTCGCGTTCGTCCTGCTGACGGCGGGCGTGCTCGTAACCGGGGTTGGCCCACCAGTCGGCGGGGGCTTCACCTGGCAGCGGGATCATCGCGGACAGGAGCACCAGCCGCTGGACCGCGACACGCTGGCAGACCAGCGGCGCGGTGAACCCGCCGAAAGAGTGGGCGACCAGCACGGTACGGGTGGGATCGCTGATGGCCGCGGCCACGATGTCGGCGTATTCGGGCAGCCCGGCCGCGTCGTCGTCACAGGGTAGGTCGGGGGTGGCCACATGGTGCCCTCGGGCGCGTAGTTGTCCCGCAAGCGGCTGCAAGTACCAGGAATCGGACCCGGCCCCGGGGATGAATACGTACTCGGTCATCACGCCCGCCCCCGCCGCTCGAACTCCGCTGCCGTGGAGCCACCAGGAAATCGGGTCTGAAAGTCCAGGACCCCCACCCAAGCCGGGCGCACCGCGATCCGAGCCATCCGAATCCCGGGGCCGTTGACGGCCGCGACGATGGCTGTGCCCTGCTCCTCACCGGCGTAGCGGCGCATGGTCAGCGCGTACTCCGGCACGATCCCGTCGACCTCGGTGACCTCGGCACGACCGCGCAGCAGCAGCGCCCGAGGTGGGGTTTCGGCGGCATCGATCGTGATCGCCACTTCGGGTCTGGTTCGCAGTGCCTCGATCTTGCGGGCGGGGACGAATGTGGACAGGACCACCTCGTGCCCGGTCCAGTGGAACAGCATCGGGAATACGCGCGGTGTGCCGTCCGCAGCCACATACGCCATGCGCGCCAGTTCGGTCGAGGTCAGCAGGCCCTGCGCGAGATCGCTGTTCAGCAGGCGGACATCGCCCTGCGGCAGCGCCGCCACTTCTTCACGTGTCAGTGTGTGCACACACAGCTCCTTGGGGTCATCGACCGCGTCGGTCGCGGTCGTTCCCCTGTGAGACCGGCGGAGTACGGCAAAGGAATCGGAGAGCCGATCAGGACAGGGTCGCAGGCAGACCGAACGCGTCGAACACGTCGGGCCCGAACGCGGTGATCTCGGTGATCCGACCGTGCTCGAAACGCACCACGTTGAGCACCTGCGCCTGATAGGAAGGCTCCCCCGGTCGCCGGATGTAGCCGGCCATGGCCGGCTGCCGATTCGCCGCGACCGGCACGCCCCGCCACTGCCTCCGGTGCAGCGCCGACCCCGGCCCCAGTGCCTTCTCGGCGAATGCGGCGACCTCCGCCCGGCCGACGAAGGAGTACGGCAACGGCGGCATGGACAGCCGCACATCCGCGCTCAACAGCTCCGCGAACGCCGCGATATCGGCGCGCTCGTGGGCGGTCATGAAACGCCGCAGCAGCTCCTGCTCTTGCGTGGTCGGGACCATAGCCTGCCCGGAACCGCGTTGCGGCAGATGCGCCCGCAGCACAGGCCGTGCCCGCTGCAACGCGCTCTTCACCGCGGCCACGCTCATCCCCAACAACTCACCGGTCTCCGCCGCTGACCAGCCGAGCACGTCGCGCAGGATCAACACCGCGCGCTGCCGAGCCGGCAAGTGCTGGATCGCCACCAGGAACGCCAGCTCGATGGTCTCCCGGGCGACCACCACGGTCTCCGGCTCCGTCTCCCGGTCGGCCATCGGCTCCAGCAACCGATCCGGAAACGGCTGCAACCATCCCACCTCCGCCGGTCCGCCGGACGCATCCGCCGCCGGCTGCCGTGGGTGCCGGTCGAGGAAGTCCAGACACACGTTCGTCGCGATCCGATACAGCCACGCCCGGAACGTGGAACGGCCCTGGAAACTCCCTCGATAGCGCCACGCCCGCAGCAACGTCTCCTGCACCAAGTCCTCGGCCTCGTCGAACGAACCCAACATCCGATAGCAGTGCACCCGCAACTCCCAGCGGTACCGCTCAGCCAACCCCGCGAACGCCGCCTCGTCCCCGTGCGCAGCCGCGACGCTCTCACTCTCCACAATCCCGACCGTACCCATAGAGAGCTCGACAACCGCCCCCAACCACATGCTCATGCCACTGACCGCGCTGTCCGGAACGCCAAGGCGAGCTTGATGTGCGGAGGAAACGACTGAGCCCCACCCGGATTCGGATGGGGCTCGCTCGCGTGCCACGGTCGCGTCGGTCAGGTCGACTGAGAAGTTTCCGCGTTCTGCAGGTGAGCGACGAGCTCGTCGTTGAACTTCTGCCCGATACGCTGCACTGCGTGCGGACTGCCCTCGAACAGAACGCGTTTCGCCGACAATCCCTCTGCCAAAGCGTCGGCGACATCTTCGAATCCCGGAGTGCCACCACCGGTGACCACTAGCTTGGGGAATGCGGTTCGCGCCAGTGCCTCCAGCGGAACGCCTGTCTCCCAGGGCTTTTCGGTAGTCAGATTGCGGATGGCCTCCGCGAATGGGGCCGGCAGCGGTGACGGTAGTCGCATGTCGATGCTGAGGACCTCGAGGAAGCCGGTCGCGAAGGACTCGAGATCGGTGGGGTCGGTCGCTGCCCAGTAGTCGCGCAACGCCGCCGCGAGCCGGTCCGCGGCCGGCCGGCCGGCGCCGTTGGGCAGCGCGGGCGGCTCGATCACCGTGAGTGACCAGACCTTCTCGGGGGCCAGCGCCGCGGCACGCATCGCGATGACGCCACCCATCGACGTTCCGACGAGATGGGCACCATCGCCGAGCAGTTCGGCGATCTCGGCCGCATCCCGATCCGGATCGATGCGCGGTGTGCTCGGACTCGGGCTGTAGCCGCGCCGGTACGGCGCAGTGATCTGGTAGCGGTCTGCCAGTATCCGCTGCTCACCGAAGGCTGCTGCGGCCGAGCTCAAGCTGCCGTGCACCATGACCACGCGAGGACCCGTAGTTCCCCATCTTTCTGCGGCAATTTCGGTCATCGGACCCGCCCTCACTGCTGTGGAGCCGCGGCAGCCGCGGCCTCGGCCCGCGCGAACACGCCGGGATCGATGTCCAACTGGCGCGACTGGAACTTCCAGCCGTCCTCGGTACGCACCAGCGCATCGGTGTAGATACCCGTGGCGATGATGAAAGGCGGCTCCACAACCTGGAGTTTGGTGACCGTGCACGTCGCCGTCGCCGTATCGCCGTCGCCGTCGACGATGTAGTTCGTCATCAGATGACGCGCACCGTCCTCCTTGCCGGCCGCGATGTGGCCGTTGATGAACTCCCTGATGGCGTCGTGTCCGACGAACGTGCCGTAAGTCGCGACGAACCTTCCGTCGGGAACCCATGCCCCGAGCCAGGAATCGACATCGTGGTTGTCGAGTGACCGCATCTGCAGGTTCGACAGCTCGATGATCGCCAATTTGTCTGAAGCGGACAAAGACATCCGCGTGCTCCTTTGCCAACCGGGGGGCTATGACCCAGCACACACTACGATACTAGTATTCGGTATACAAGTGTGTAGTGCACTGAATCTCGCATACAGCTCTGGTAATCTGGCGGCATGGCGAAGCTGAGTGGCATCACGGCGGTTGAACGGCCCCCGACGCTGGGTCAGCGCGCTTATCTGCAGATTCAGCAGGCGATCAGAGATGGCTCGCTCACCCACGGTGAGCAGTACTCGGAGAACGAACTGGCCGAGTCTCTCGGCATGTCCCGAACGCCTGTCCGTGAAGCCCTTCTCACGCTCAGCCGCGAGGGAATCATCGTCGTCGAATCCCAACGCGGGTTCCGTCTGCGCGAGCTGTCGACAGCGGAGCGGCAGGAGATCTTCGATCTGCGTTCGCTGCTCGAAGGCTTTGTGGCAAGCCGTCTGGCGCTCAATGCCACGGCCGAGGACATCTCACGGCTACGTGCGATTGTTGACGCGCAGGAAAGCCTCAGCAGCGGCCAAGAGTCGGAATTCCTGGCGCTGGACGAGCAGTTCCACCTGCTTCAGTCCGAAATCCTCGGCCTCGAGCGTACCCACGCAACCATGGTCAGCTTGCGTGGGGCGATGTGGCTCATCGGTTTCGAGGCACTCAAACTCCCGCACCGCCTCGAAGCGGTCGTCGCCGAGCACCGCGCCATCATCGACGCCATCGAACAGGGCAACCCCGAGGTCGCAGCCAGCGCAGCACGCAAACACCTCGCGAACACCGACGCCGTCGCACTCTGAGTAGCCCGCTGCGGATTCACCCCTACGTCTCGCCGCTGAAACGCCTGAGCCCCACCTGGATTCGGATGGGGCTCAGCGGAGTCTTCAGCGGCCGACTGCGATGACCGAACCGCAGAATCGAAGGGCTATACGTTGAAACGGAATTCGACCACGGCGCCGTCGAATATCTGCACGTCAAACGCCCTGTTCGAACCCCGGCTCACGTTTCGAAGCCGAATAACCTCTCCTCCCCGCGCACGGATCAACGAGGGTCTGCAGCCTGTGGATGGCGGATCAGTTGGACTCGGGGATCATGATGCTCCTGCGCCCCGTGCACCACCGCGGGCGTTCTCACCGCGTGGAACCCCGCCCGGTCAGCGGATCTGCCAGAACCGGACCGGGCGGGGGCGGGCAATCTCCACAAACGGTCACCAGGACGTTGGCCCGACCTGATAACTGCTGATCATCGTAGGTACACCCACGTGCACTGCTGGGACAACACGCACCACCGCGATCGCCCCAGGGGTGCATTCGTCCAAGCCTGCCCTCAGGTCCCGGCGTGCCGAAACGGTCCCACACCGCAGCGCCCGCCGTCTCATCGCTAAAGATTCGCTAGATTGTGGTTCCTACCCTTCGTCGGGTTCCCTGGTCCCGGCAGTTTGGCGTGAAACGAACTGATGTCCAGTTAATTCCGTGCCCGAGGCGTGTCCGCCATTACCCTGACAAGGAGTTCGCTGAATATGAGCTCGGGCTTGTTTTGCTTGGCTGTGAATCCAACCAGGAGGATGCGGTGGTCAGAAGTTCGAAGTCCCGGCCGGTCCGGGCGGTAGTGGCGGTGGGGATGGTGGCCGCACTCGCGGTCGCCGCGGTGGCGTGTTCTTCGAACTCTTCGGATTCGTCCTCGACGACCAGCTCACCGGCTGCGTCGACGGCCGATGACTTGGCGGCACAGGCGTACGCCTACGCCTATCCGCTGGTGTCGGTGGAGGTGACCCGGCGGCAGCAGACCAACGTGTCGGCGCCGGACCCGTCTCTCGGCGTCGCCCCGATGAATCAGCTTGCCCCGCTGAATTTCCTGCCCGACGCGAAGTTCACCAAGGTCGTGCGCCCGAACGTCGACACGCTCTACACGCAGATGTTCTTCGATGTGTCCAAGGAACCGCTGATCGTCAGCGTGCCCGATATGGGCGGGCGCTATCACCTGTTCCCGATCCTGGACATGTGGACCAATGTCGACGCCGCCCCGGGCTCACGCACCCTCGGTGCTGACGTCCGCGCCTATCAGTTCGCCATCGTCGGCCCGAACTTCCACGGCAGCCTGCCCGAGGGCGTGCACGAATACCGGCTACCCACCGACTCCGGCTGGATGATCGGCCGCATCCAGGTCAACGGGCCCGACGACGTCCCCAACGTCATCGCCATCCAGGACAAGCTGACGGCGGTCCCGCTCAGCGCGGTCGGCGCCGCCTACACAAAGCCGCAGAACACCGATCTGCACCCGGACTGGCCCAAGGATCAAGAAGTCGCCAAATACATTCACGACCTGACACCTCAGCAGTACTGGGACCTGTACTACGCGAGCCTCTCTCACAGCCAGACCCGCCCCGACGACAAGGCCTTCCTCGACCGCCTGTCCTCGATCGGCTGGACTCCGGACAAGAAGCTCGACCTGAACACGCTGCCGGAATCCGAGCGCACCCGCTGGGAACAGGCCTGGCCCAAGGCGCTTTCGAAGATCGAGGTCGTCCAGGGTAAGCAGGAGGTCAACGGCTGGCAGATCACGCGCAGTGGCATCGGCGACTACGGCACCGATTACGCGACCCGCGCGATCATCGCCTACGCCGGCCTGGGTGCGAACCTGCCCCAGGACGCGATCTATCCCGCCACCGCCGTCGACGACAAGAACACCCAGCTCACCTCCGACCGCCCCTACGTCCTGCACTTCCCGGCCGACGGCATCCCGCCGGTGAAGGGCTTCTGGTCGCTGACCATGTACAACGACCGCGGCTTCTTCGTCGACAACCCGATCAACCGCTACGCCGTACGCGGTGAAACACTGACCAAGAACCCCGACGGCTCGGTCGACATCCATATCCAGCGCGAAAACCCCGGCCCGGCAAAGGAAGCCAACTGGCTCCCCGCCCCCGCCTCCGGTCCCTTCAACGTCCTTCTCCGCACCTACTGGCCCGGCCAGTCGGTCATCGACGGCACCTGGAACCCCCCGGCCGTTACCCCCGCCGGCTGACCCGCCGCACAAGTCGTTCGGGCAGAACCTAGCAGATCCCCGCGCGGTGGCTCTCGTAGCGATCTGGACCTACCGCTTCAAATAGGACTGAGCCCCGCCCGGCACACCGGACGGGGCTCAGCAGTGTCTACGAGATGTCCGGCCAGGAGTCGCTGACCAGCAGAGGAAAGGTCAGGAGTTCTGCTTCCCGCCAGAGGTTATTCCGAAGCGGAATTCGACCACATTGACGTCCAATATCTGCACGTCAAACGCCCCGCTCACCCCTCGACTCGCGTTCCGGAGCCGAATAACCTCTGCACCACCACGCTACCGCCGCAACGCGCTGCTACTCGGACAACGACCTTCATGCACCCATGACACTGCTCCCCGGAAATCGGAGGTGAAGCCTTCAGCCCACCTTCCGGGGAGCAGTTCAACGAAGGGACCCTTCGGCTGCCCGGGTTGGGGATCGGTCAGTGCATCCCGACGGCGCCCTCGGTGGGCAGGTCGCCCTTCTTGGCGCGGACCAGGACCATCACGAGCGGGCTGATAGCCAGGATGAGAGCACCCGCCCAGCCGAACGCGTGCGCGTAGCCCGATACCTCGGTGCCGAAGACCCAGTCCATGACCTTGTTGGCGAAGTCCTGTGCGGGCGCTGGCATGGCCGCGATCTGCTCGTGCGTCAGCGGCGTGGCGTTCGACAGGTCCGATGGGATGGCGTTGGCCGGGAAGCCGGGCGGCGGCGTGGGCGCCGGGTTGTCGGCCTGGAACGAGTCCTTGGCCGACGCGTACACCGTGGTGAACAGCGCGGTGCCGAGCGCACCGCCGACCTGCAGCGCCGCGTTCGCCAGGGCGCTGGCGGCGCCGGCGTCGTGGTTGGGGACGCGCAGCAATGCGAGGTTCTGCATCGGCACCATCAGCAGACCCAGGCCGAAGCCGAATGTCGCCAGGCCCGGGAACACGTGCGTCCAGTAGGAGGTGTGTACCCCGATCTGAGTGAGCAGGAACAGACCTGTGGCCGCGAGAATCGGGCCGACGACCATCAACGGTTTCGGTCCGATGCGGGTGGTGAGCTGCGCCGCGATGCCCGACGCCAACACGACGAAGGTTGCCATCGGCAAGATGCCGACACCTGACATCACCGGGCTCAGACCCATCACGATCTGCAGGTAGAACGTGAGATACAGGGAGCCGCCGAGCAGCGCCGCCCCGACCAGTGCCGATCCGATGAACGCGGCACCGCGGTCGCGGTGCCACGGGACACTGAGCGGCAGTAGCGGATTGGCGGTGCGCTTCTCCACGAGGACGAACGCAGCCAGGGCGAGCAGGCCGATGCCGATGAACAGCAGCGTCTGGGTTTCGAGCCAACCGTGCTCGGCCTTGGTGAAGCCGTACACCAGCGACCCGAGGCCGATCGCGACCAGGACCGTGCCGGGCAGGTCGTAGCTGGTGTCGCCGTGTGCCTTGGTCTCCTTGACGATCGGCAGCGTCACCGCGATCGCGAAGAGCGCGATGGGGACGTTGACGAGCAGGCACCAGCGCCAGTCGAGGTACTGGGTCAGCCCGCCGCCGAGGAGCAGGCCGATCGCGGCACCGCCGCCGGAGATCGCGCCGTACACCGCGAATGCCTTGGCGCGCTCCTTCTCTCCTACGAACGTGGTCGTCAGGATCGCGAGCGCGGCCGGCGCGAGCAGGGCCGCGAACACGCCCTGTCCGGCACGCGCGACGAACAGTTGAATCCCGGTCTGCGCGAATCCGCCGACGGCTGACGCCACTGCAAAGCCCGCCATGCCGACCATGAACGAGCGCTTGCGGCCCCAGAAGTCGGCGATACGGCCGCCGAGTAGCAGCAGTGAACCGAAGGCGAGGGCGTAGGCGGTCACCACCCATTGGCGGTCCAGGTTGCTGATGCCCAAGTCCTTCTGGGCATCAGGTAGCGCGATGCTGACGATCGTGCTGTCGAGCACGACGGTGAGCTGTGCCAACGCGACGATGCACAGCACGAGCCAGCGCCGCTCGTGGTTGGGATTGTCGGTGTAGTTGTCGTGGGACCGGGCGCTGAGACTCGCGGTCGCCTGGACATCTGAGGACATGTAGTTCCTAAGGGATAAGGAAACGGACAACTGTCACGACCGAATGCGCAGAAGATATTGACGAATTTGTCCCTGCAGCAATCGATTTCGGGTCTATCGACGTACTCGTCACCCCGTCGGGGGTGGGTCTTGAAGCAAGCCGCGAAGTGTGAGCAATGGCGGTCACTCGTCGGGGATGACGCGCTGGCCGATCGGTCGCGTCACTCGGACAGACGCATCTGTAGTGCTTCGAGGAGCTGAGGGGAAGCGGTGCCGTGGGGCCGTCGTCGGCCACGTCCGGCCGCGCCATGATCTTCGCGCACTCGTCGTGGAGCCGCTCCATCTTCACGTCCAGCAGGCGCGGACTCCGCTCTTCGCGGAGACTTCTCGGCGAAGATGCCCTTTCCGCAGCTCCAATCGTGTGGCGGGCGATAGTGCCTTGCCGCCCGAGGCACGCCTGAACACTGCTCACAGTGGAGGCTTGACAGTCTCACGCGCTGCGCGAAGAGTCACTTACGATCTCTGGCCCGTTGACGCCAGGTCGCGGAAGTAGTCGGAGAGATGGTGAGTGCCGGTTTGCTCGCCAACCGACTCGCGTTGAAGCCCTTCGAGGAAGAATCGAGCCAGCGACGACGGACGCGGCCCCAGGCGATCCGCGGTCCAGATGATAGGCCGGACGAATCGAACAGGGACAGAGACCATTCTGGGCCGCTTGCCTACTGCGTCGAACGCCAAGTCGACGATGTCGCGATAGCTGTAGACGTCCGGGCCACCCACATTCCACTCACCGGACTCGTCCCCGAGACGGTCGACGCAGAAGGCCGCGAGGTCGGCGCCGTGGATCGGGTTCAATCGCGCCGTTCCGGCACCGAGACCGAACGCGACGCCGCGACGCGCCATGTCAACAAATTCAGAGGCGTCTGAGAAGTACCCCGACGGATTGACGATCTGCGAAGCCACCTCGCTCCGCCGCAGTGCTTCCACGAATGCCGCCTTCGACCGCATCACCATCGAGGTGCCCTCGTGGACATGCATGACGTTGACAAACAGGAATGACGACACGGAGTCCTTCTCCGCCAACTGCAGCAGACGGAGGTTTGCTCGAAAATCGATGTCCCAAGGGTCAGCGTGTTGCCGCGTTACACCCAACGCTGAAACCACCTGGTGCACACCGTGATACAGACCTGGAATCGTACTCCGATCGCCGATGTCTCCGATCACCCACTCGTGAACCAGGCCGCGTAGAGATGGAGCTCCGAACGCCCCCGGGCTCTCCGCCCGTTCGCGTGAACGCACCAGGGCCCTCACCCGATAGCCGCGTCGATGGAGCTCACGCACGAGGTACCTACCCATATACCCCGTCGCTCCGGCAACCAGTACGGTCTGCGCTTCCATGCACACCCCTTCCATTCGTGTACTGCCTGGTCCAAGAATACCGTACCGCGATGACGTCGACACATCGGGGAAGTCCTGCCGGCCCACCTGGACAATGGGAACGTCGGGTCGCCTCTGATAGCCCGACGACAATGAGATGGAGGAAACGTGATGGCGCGTACCGCACGACCGTTGGACCCCGTGCGAACTCGTGCGCTACTCGATGCCGCCGGCGTCGCATTCGCAACACACGGTTTCGAGCGAGCCTCGCTCAACTCGATCCTGGCCGAGGCGCAATTCCCGAAGAGCTCCTTCTACCACTACTTCGGGGACAAGACGACACTGTTCGAACGCGTCGTGGAATCCGGAATGGAGGTGCTTCGCGCATCAGTGACACCACCGAACATCGACTCGCTCGACCAGGACAGCTTTTGGCCGCACATACGTGAACTCGGCGACCAACTCCAGATCGCCGCCATCTCGGACCCACGCACCCAGATTGTCGGACGGCTGCTTCACGCCGCGGACGTCCCGACCTCCTCCACGCTCGCCGCTCTTCGCCACTCGACAACGAACTGGCTCACACATGCACTCGAACGGGGACGCGACCTAGGCCAGATAGACCGCGACACCCCACTGGAGCTTCAACTGCACCTGCTAATCGTTGTCCTCACGGAAGTCGACCGATGGGTACTCGCCCACAACGCCGACACAGACTCCACATCCGCGGCACTCCGAGCACTCGAACGCTTGCTCGTCCCGTGATCGATCTTGGGCCCAGGGATCGTCGCAACACTGATCGCACTGTGCGTGCTGGATGGCCGGGTGCAGGATGTGGCGTCGTTGATGCGGTGGTATCTGCAGCGAGACCAGTTCCACTGGTGGGACTGCCCTCGAGGATGCGTCCACGTTCGACGCCGCGATGCGGGAACGGTTCCCCGCGTTCGCCGCCGAGAGATCCAATCAGCCATTGCCGATGGGAACCATTGCTGTACAAAACATCCGCTATTGCCTGTGGTCTCAATAGGTCAGCGCAACACTGAGTTTGTCCTGCTGAGTGGGGATGTGGTGCGCGATGGCCTCGACACGACCGTTGTCGGAGAAGAGAGTGCGGCTGACCGAAGCCGAGGTGGAGGAGGTGTGGCGGCGATGGCGGTCCGGGCAGGCCATCAAGGTGCTCGCCCGGGAGATGCGTCGACACCCCTCGACGGTGCGGGAACTGCTCAAACGCTGCGGTGGTGTCCGTCCGGCCCCGCGTCACCGCAGCGAGTTGCGGTTGAGTTTGACTGAGCGCGAAGAGATTTCGCGTGGTCTGGCCGCCGGCTCCGAATACGTATCCCTGGGCGACTCTTTCATCTCGGTCGGCTCCTACCTGACCACCTCCATGAACTCCGACTGCGCCCAAGCCAGCGACGACGTCGGCCACTTGGTCGCCGCACAACTGCCCGGGATCGGATTCACCGACCTGGCGTGCGGCGGCACCCCGGCGAACCTCGTCGAGAAAAGCGCGGACGGCCTCTCCCCAGCCACCCGCTACGTGTCGCTGTCCACCGGCGGCAACAAAGACGACTTCTACATGGGACTGCTGCAGAACTGCTTCACCAGCGGCATCAACTGCACACCGGAGTTCCGGCAGGAATCCGAAGCCAAACTCGACCGCCTGGGCGCCAGCCTCGACAGCGCCTACGCCGCCGTTCGCGCCAAAGCACCCAACGCGAAAGTCGTTGTCCTGGGCTACCTCCGACTACTGCCCGACCGCTCCGCCGGCTGCGTCATCGACCTGACCATGGGACAGGACATCGTCGACTTCGGCAACCGCATCCAATACCGGCTCAACGACGAAGTCGGCAAAGCCGCCGAACGCGCCGGATTCACCATGGTCAACAAATGGCAGGACGGACACAACTCGGTCTGCGCACCCTACGGACAACGCCACGTCTCGATCACCGGCATCGGCCCCGGCGACGAAGCTCTCGCCTACCACCCCACCATCACCGGACGCCGCCACACCGCCGCACTGATCGTCGACGCCTTCCTCCACGGCTGACCAGACGCACTGACTTGCCGCATACGGCGCTGATCGAGGCGGCCGCGGGGCCGTTGGCGGGACAAACCCCGTTCCAGCCAGCACCACCAACCAACCACTTCAAATACGACTGAGCCTCGCCCGGCACACCGGACGTGGCTCAGTAATGTCTACGAAGTACCCGGCCAGGCGTCGCTGACCAGCGCAGACAAGGTCAGGAGTTCTGCTTCCCGCCAGAGGTTATTCCGAAGCGGAATTCGACTACGTCGCCATCTGCCATGACGTAGTCCTTGCCTTCCATCCGGACCTTGCCCGCGGCTTTGGCGGCGGCCATCGAGCCTGCTGCAACGAGGTCGTTGTAGGCGACTACTTCGGCCTTGATGAAGCCGCGTTCGAAGTCGGTGTGGATTACGCCGGCTGCCTTGGGGGCGGTGTCGCCCTGGTGGATTGTCCAGGCGCGGGCCTCTTTCGGACCGGCGGTGAGGTAGGTCTGCAGGCCAAGGGTGTGGAAGCCGGTGCGGGCCAAGGCATGCAGGCCGGGCTCGGATTGGCCGATGGATTCGAGCAGCTCCAGAGCGGATTCGTCGTCGAGTTCGAGGAGTTCGGCTTCGACCTTGGCGTCGAGGAAGACCGAATCGGCCGGTGCGACAGCGGCTTTCAGTTCGGCGATCTTGGCCTCGTCGGTGAGCACCGACTCGTCGGCATTGAAGACGTAGAGGAACGGCTTGGTGGTGAGCAGCGAAAGTTCCTTCAGCAGTTCGCCATCCAATTGGCCGCGCGCGGAGAAGAGGGTCTTGCCGCTGTCGAGAACTTCCTGGGCGGCCTTGGCCGCGTCGAGCAGCGGCTTGCGGTCCTTTTTGACCTTGGCTTCCTTCTCCAGCCGCGGGATCGCCTTTTCCAGCGTCTGCATATCGGCGATGATCAGCTCGGTTTCGATCACCTCGATATCGGCGAGCGGGTCGACGCGCCCGTCGACGTGCACCACATCATCGTCGGCGAAGACTCGCACCACCTGGCAGATGGCATCGGCTTCGCGGATATTGGCGAGGAATTTATTGCCGAGTCCGGCCCCCTCGGACGCGCCCTTCACAATGCCCGCGATGTCGACGAACGATACGACGGCGGGCAGGATGCGCTGGGAGCCGAAGATCTCGGCCAGCTTGACCAGTCGCGGGTCGGGCAGCGGAACCACCCCGACGTTCGGCTCGATGGTCGCGAACGGATAGTTCGCGGCCAGCACGTCGTTCTTGGTCAGCGCATTGAACAGCGTCGACTTTCCGACATTGGGCAGGCCGACAATTCCGAGGGTGAGACTCACGAGGTAGAGAGTCTAGCGCCGCACCATGCCGTCCTGCCCACAGGCCACCGCCGATCGGCGCGGTATCCGGCCGAACCCGCTGGCCGCGCGGTCGTCAGGGAATCAGGATGACCTTGCCGAGGTTCGACCGGGCTTCGATGACGGCGTGGGCCGCGGCGGCATCTTCCAACGGGAATTCCGCGTGGACGACTGGGCGGAGCAGGCCGGAGGCGAAGTACTGCCAGAGTTCTCGGCGCCAGTGTTCGTACAGGTCCGGAGCGTGGCGGGCGATGCGGGCCATCTGGAAGCCGATGACCGATTTCGCGCCGACGAGCAGGTCATAGGCCTGGATGGTGCCGCCGCCGGAGCTGTAGGCGACGAGTCGGCCGCCGGGGGCCAAGGCCGCGATGGCCGGGGTGAGGAGGTCGCCGCCGACGGCGTCGAGAAGGTAGTCGACGGGCTCGCCCCAGGATTCCTGGTCGTACGCGACGACCTCGTCGGCGCCGAGATCGCGGAGGAAGTCGGCCTTGGCGCTGTCCGAGACGGCCGCCACCACGCGCGCAGCGCCGCGCACCCGCGCCAATTGCAACGCGAGGTGGCCGACACCGCTGGCAGCGGCCGTGATCAGAACGGACTCGTCCGGCTTGGGATTCGCGGCATCGAGGGCACCGAGTGCGACCAAACCGCTGCGGACCAGCGCGACCGCATCAACCGCCGAAGCGCCGTCGGGAATCGGCGAGGCCATCGCGGCGGAGAGCACCGCGTAGTCGGCATAGCCGTGACCGAACACCAGACCGGTGACGCGGTAGCCGGGCATACAGCTGGTGACGCCTTCCCCGACCGCGACCACCTCACCCGCGATCTCGCCACCCAGTGCGATCGGCTCCCTCGGCTCACGCACCTTCCGAACCACCGGCAGGGTCACACCAATCGCCTCGACCCGGACCAACAGTTCCCCGGGGCCCGGCGCCGGCACCTCGGCCGACACCACCTCGAGTACCTCCGGACCACCGCTGCGCTGGTATTGCACCCGCCGCATGACACCTCCAAAATCCTTAGGAGCGGTAACGGTAGCCGACGCCGCGACGACACCCACCCAATTACGGCGCCGAGTGCGAAATCTCACCGCCGCGGCCGTCGGGATCAGATGCGCTCGATCCAAGGCCACGCATGAGCGTCTCGGCCAGGCTGTCGGCGAGTTCGTCCGGGGCGGCAGTCGCCTCCGGACCCCCCTCGTAGTAACGCAGGAATGCCTGGTGGAAGCAGGTGCCGTCGAGCAGTGCGGCTGCGGTGTCCACATCGGCTTCCTGATCGACTCGGCCGAGTTGCCGCTCGGCACGCAGGTAAGCGGCGATTCCAGCGATGGCATGGCCGGGTCCCGCACCGTACCGTCGCATCGAATCGCGGTGTGCCGCCATGCGTTTGGGTTGCGCGAGTAGTCCGCCGAGCAGGGGCAGGGACTGCTGGTAGAAGGTCAGCGCGGCACGAGCGAGGGCGGCCAGATTGGCTTCGACCGTGGCTGAACCCGGGTCGGGTCGAGTCGCGGCGGGGCCGGGCATGCGGTGCTGGAGGACGTTCAGAATCAGCTCCTCTTTATCGCTGAAGTGCTTGTAGAGCGCGGCTTCGGAGTAGCCCGCCGCCTTGGCGATCTCCTTGGTCGTCGCTTCGACCACACCGCGATTGCGCATGATCTCCGCCGCGGCGTCGAGGATCTGGTCGCGCGTGCCCATGCGGCCTCCCGGTTGACAGGTTAGTAAGTATTCACCCATCCTAGGTTAGTAAATACTCACCAACCTGACGGAGCTTCGACATGCGACTCACGATCTTCGGCGCGACCGGCCGTACCGGCGGACACCTGGTGCGCCAGGCACTGACGGCCGGACACGAGGTGACCGCGGTGGTGCGCGGTCAGCACGCCATCGCGGATCATCCGCAACTGCGCGTGATCACGGCCGACGTCATGAACCCCAATGACATCGCGACGGCCATCCGGGACGCCGACGCGGTACTCGACACCATCGGAGCACGGGACAAGGGCCCGACGACGGTCGCCACCGATGCCGTACTCGCCATCACCAAGGCCATGGCATCGGTGGGTGTACGACGACTGATCCTGATCAGCAATAGCGCGAGAATCGCCGGGCCCGGCGACGATTGGTGCACCCGCTTCGTGGTGAAGCCGCTCATTCTGCATCCGCTGCTGCGGCACAGCCTCGACGATATGGCCGGGGCCGAGCAAGCGACGCGGGATACCGAACTGGATTGGACCATCGTGCGAGCACCACAGCTCACCGACCGTCCGGCGAAGGGCTCCTACCGAACCGCGGTCGATCGCAACGTGACCTTCGGCATCCGGATCAGCCGTGCGGACCTGGCCACCTGCCTGCTCGACCTGGCGAAGGATCCGCGGTCGATCCACCACCACATCAATGTCGCCAGCTGATTCACCGTGCGATCGCCGACCGGCGGCGTAGCGTTGGCGGCTATGGAGCCGACCACCGAAGTGGTGACGGCACGTCCGGCACCCGCGCTCGCGGCGTTCATCGATGGGTACGTGGGGTATCGGATGTGTGGGTTCGCCCCCGGGTTGCATCGGGGGCTGCCGTCGCGACATATGACGTTCATCGTGTCGATCGGGCCGAGTATCGACGTTGTGGCGCAGACCGATTCGCGACAGTCACCGGAGGACTACCGGTGTGTGCTGAGTGGGTTGCAGGCCAGCTCGGCGGTTATTTCGCACAGTGGGTATCAGGAGGGGGTCGGGATCGAGTTGTCGCCGCTCGGCAGCCGAGCCCTGTTCGGGATGCCCGCGACGCCAGCCGCGCGGCCGTCACCGACCACCGAGCCCCGATGCCGCGATACCACGGACGAACGCCCGCTGCGCGAGCGCGTAGACCACCACCAGCGGCAGCAGAATGACCATCGCCGCGGCCATGAGAATCGGCCATTGCGTGTAGTACTGGCCCTGCAACCGCACCAAACCCAAGGTGGCGGTGGCAATATCGTTGCGCTGGATGATGATCAGCGGCCACAGGAAGTCGTTCCAGACGGTGATCCAGGTGAGCACCCCGAGCACCATGAGCGCGGGACGGGTGTGCGGCAACAATACTCGCCAGAACACCTGCCAGGTGGTACATCCGTCGACGATCGCCGCCTCCTCGAGTTCGGTGGGCAACGTCCGGAAGAACTGGCGCATCAGATAGGTGCCGAAGGCGCTGCCGAACAGGCCAGGGACGATCATCGCCCACGGTGTGTCCACCCAACCGAAGGCCCGCATGATCAGGAATTGCGGGATCACGGTAACCGTCAAGGGCACCATCAGCGTGCCGAGGTAGCCGAGGAAGAGTACGTCGCGTCCGCGAAATCGCAAGCGCGCGAAGGCATATCCGGCCAATGAGCAGAAGAAGACCTGACCGGCGGTGACGCATAACGCGTAGCAGGCGGTATTGACCAGCATCCGCCCCAGCGGGATCAGGTCGAAGACCTTCCCGTAGTTGGACCACTGCGGATGCGCAGGAACCAGCGTCGGCTCGGTGATCTCGCCATTGCGCTTCAACGAACCCGACAATGCCCACAGAATCGGGAACAGCGCGCACCAGGCGATACCGACGAGTGCCACATAGATCAGCACGCCACGCACCGTCCGGCGCAGAATGGCCCGCTCCACCCGGCCGATACCGCCTGCCCACACACCGATCCGCACCGGCAGCGACCGCCGAACCATCTCGTAGGTATTCACAACTCCACCTCTGCCCGGCGCGCGAACCGCAGTTGCAAGAGCGTCAACACCAGCAGCATCGCGAAGATGACCCAGGCCAGCGCCGCAGCATAGCCGACCTCGTAGAACCCGAAGGCATTCTGGAACAACATGATTCCGAGCAGATAGGTCCCTGTCTCCGGCCCGCCGTTGCCACCGGTCAACGCATAGGCCTGATCGAAGGCCTGCACCGAGTTGATGATGGTGATGACGAAAACAAAAGACAGCGGCCCACGGATCAACGGCAGCGTCACCGACCAAAACCGCCTTACCGCCCCTGCCCCATCGATGCGCGCCGCCTCGTACAGCGTCTCGGGTACTCCTTGCATCGCGGCCAGCAGGATGACCGTCGCGAAAGGCACGTTCTTCCATACGGTCACGATGCTCAGCGAGACCAGCGCCCAATCCGGGTCGGTCAGCCACGGAACCGGATCGATGCCGACCCAGCCGAGCATGATGTTGAGCAGCCCGTCATCGGTGGTGAAGATGAAGCGCCACACCACGGCCATGGCCACGGTCGAGGCGACCAGCGGCAGGAACGCGATGGTCCGAAAGATGCCGATACCGGCCAGCTTCCGATTGAGCACGGCGGCGACGGCCAGTCCGATCACCACCGTCGGCACCAGCGTCGACACCGTGAACACCGCGGTATTGCGTAAGGCGATGAGAAATAACGGATCCGACGCGAACAGCCGCCGATAGTTCGCCATCCCCACGAACCGCGGCGGGCTGAACAAGTCCCACGAGTGCAGACTCAGATACAACGAAAGGCCCAGTGGAAACAGTAAGAACACCAGTACCGCCGCCAGATTCGGCGTCACGAAAACCCAGCCCGCACGCGCACGCCGCCGCGCCAGCCGCCCCTGCATGCGCGGCGCACCACTCGCGGTGTGCCGGTACCAGATCGTCATGACGATTCCAGGACTGTATTGATATCGGCAGTCAGGGACGCGCTTATCGACTCAGCGGTCGCGGCACCGCGTAGTACCCGGTTGCCACCCCGCTCCAGCAGCGCGGAAACCTTGCCCCACACCGGAGTAACCGGCAGCGCTCGCGAATTCTGCGGCCCCTCCGTGAACACATGGAGGTTGTTTATCTCGCGATGCGCGTCCGCGAAGCCCGGCGAGCCCATCGCCGATTTCAGCACGGGCACGAACAATCCGGAGGATGCGATAATGGCTTGCCCCACCGGTCCGGTCGCGAATTTGACGAATTCCCAAGCTTGTTCGACGCGCGGACTATCCGCGGCAATCGATAACCCGGTGCTGCCGACATCGGTAATCGCCCCCGGGCCACCGTGCGGCCCGACCGGCAACACAGTGACATCGATGGGCAGATCATCCTGTCCGGCGAACTCGGAATACAACCAATGCCCACCCATCGCCATCGCCGCTCGCCCGCTACGGAACAGATCGGGTGCCGAAACTGATTGCTGTTCGCCGACTTTCGGCGCAACCCGATGTCGAACCGCGAGATCGGCGTAGAACTGGAACCCCTCGGCGAACCTAGGATCACCGAGATTGGTCCTGGTCGGATTCACCGGCGGCGAGAACCACTCTGCCCCATTGTTCATACCGAAACACGCGGCCGAGAGATACGGCACCCAGGCGTCGGCGAACCCCCACTGCCGGGTCCGCCCGGATGACTCGCGCCGCGTGAGTGCCTGTGCGGCATCAAGGAATTCAGCGAAGGACCAGGCAGCACGCCACCGGGTCGGCGCGGTCACTCCGGCTTCGGCGAACAGTTTCCGGTTGTAGTAGATAAACACCCCCGACCACTGTTCCGGCAGCGCGTACTGCCCACCGCGGTAGGTGAAGGTGTCATACAGCGCCGGATAGCTGTCGGCACGCAGTGCGGCAGCGTATTCGGGCTCCCGATCGAGCAGCGTGCGCAGATCCAGCAGCACGCCACGCTCGGCGAGTCCGGCATAAAGCAACTCCCACGCCATCATGACGTCGGGACATTTGCCACCCGCGCAGTAGGTGAGCATCTGCTGCAGCGGATCCGGGCCGGACATGATCGTGCGAATTCGGATCTCCGGACGCCGCCGCTGGAACTCGTCGATGATCTTCAGCCGGACCCGCGCCTCCTCCGGCCTGGCCTGAAAGAAGAAAGTCAGCGCGTCGTCAGCGGACCCGCAGCCGGTGCCGGCGAGCAGCGGCGCGGCCAGCACCGAGCCGAGCAGCGTGCGCCTGCGCAACGAGGCCCTCCTCCAGGCGGGTGTGGAGCTTGGCGGAATCGCATGGCAGCATACGTTCGGCAACACCGAGGTGATGGCCGACACACGAACAAAACTTAACGTTGTCCAAAGCCGATGGGAAAAGAGCCCGATCGACATCACAATCGGATACGTTGTAACGTGTTTCAGCCTGCGTATTTTACAGGAGAGTTATCGGATGGCGACAATCGAATATTTGCGGACGGATCCCGATCTGCCGCCCGTCGGGGTGGTTGATCACTCCCCGATCACGCCACGGAAGAAGGCGATATTCGGGGCCATCGCGGTCGTCGGGGCCATCGCCTGGGCCATCCTAGCCATCTCGCGCGGTGAGAACGTCAACGCCGTCTGGATCGTGATCGCGGCGATCTGTACCTATGTGACCGCGTACCAGTTCTACGCGAGGCTGATCGAATACCGGATCACCAAGCCGCGCGACGATGTGGCCACGCCCGCCGAGGAATTGGAGAACGGCAAGGACTACATGCCGATGGACCGGCGGGTGCTCTTCGGACACCACTTCGCCGCCATCGCGGGTGCCGGTCCGCTGGTCGGACCGGTGCTGGCCGCGCAGATGGGTTATCTGCCCGGCACCATCTGGATCATTGTCGGCGTTGTCTTCGCGGGCGCGGTGCAGGACTACCTGGTGCTGTGGGCCTCGTCGAAGCGCCGTGGGCGCAGCCTCGGGCAGATGGCCCGCGACGAGCTCGGGCCGATCGGCGGCGTGGCCGCGATCGTCGCGGTGCTGGTGATCATGATGATCCTGCTCGCGGTGCTCGGCATCGTGGTGGTGCAGGCATTGGCCGCAGTCAAGGGCCCGGATGGCGCGCTGCACGGCGGCAGTCCGTGGGGTGTGTTCTCCATCGGCATGACCATTCCGATCGCCCTGTTCATGGGCCTGTACCTGCGTTATGTCCGGCCGGGCCGGGTCGGCGAGGTATCGGTTATCGGCTTCGCGCTGCTGCTGTTCGTCATCATCTCCGGCCGGTGGGTTTCCGAATCCGGTTGGGGCCGTGACCTGTTCACCCTGTCCGGCACCACCATCGCCTGGCTGCTGATCATCTACGGTTTCATCGCCTCGGTACTGCCGGTGTGGCTGCTGCTCGCACCGCGCGATTACCTGTCGACATTCATGAAGATCGGCACCATCGGCCTGCTCGCGCTCGGCATCGTGATCACCATGCCGGTGCTGAAGGCGCCCGCGGTGTCGCAGTTCGCGCACAACAGCAACGGCCCCTCCTTCGCTGGCAGCCTGTTCCCGTTCCTGTTCATCACCATCGCATGTGGTGCGCTGTCGGGATTCCACGCCCTGGTGTCCTCCGGTACCACGCCCAAACTGCTGGAGAAGCAGTCGCACGCGCGGATGATCGGCTACGGCGGCATGCTGATGGAGTCGTTCGTCGCGATCATGGCGATGATCACCGCCAGCATTATCGACCAGCATCTGTACTTCGCCATGAATGCGGGCGCCGGACTCACCGGCGGCACTGCCGAGAAGGCCGCCGCCTACACCAATTCCCTTGGTCTGAGCGGTGACCCGATCACCGCGGGTGAGTTGACCCAGACCGCAAAGGATGTCGGCGAGACCAGCATCATCTCGCGCACCGGTGGTGCGCCGACGCTGGCGGTCGGCATGTCCGAGGTGATGTCCGGATTCCTCGGCGGCTCCGGGCTCAAGGCGTTCTGGTACCACTTCGCGATCATGTTCGAGGCGCTGTTCATCCTCACCACCATCGACGCCGGTACCCGTGTCGCGCGCTTCATGCTTTCGGATTCGCTCGGCAATCTGGGTGGTCCGGCGAAGAAGTTCAAGGATCCGTCGTGGCGGCCCGGCGCGTGGCTGTGCTCAGCCATTGTGGTCGCGGCCTGGGGTTCGGTGCTGCTGATGGGTGTCACCGATCCACTCGGCGGCATCTACACGCTCTACCCGCTGTTCGGCATCTCCAATCAGTTGCTTGCCGCGATCGCGCTCACCGTGGTGCTGACCATTCTGATCAAGAAGGGCCTGGTGAAGTGGGCGTGGATTCCTGCGCTGCCGCTGATCTGGGATCTGACGGTGACCATGACCGCGTCCTGGCAGAAGATCTTCTCCGCCGATCCGAAGCTCGGTTACTGGAAGCAGCACAGTAACTACAGTGCCGCCCGCGATGCCGGAAAGTTGTTGGCACCGGCCAAGAATGTCGACGACATGGACAAGATCGTGCGTAACACGTTCATCCAGGGCACCTTGTCGATCATCTTCGCGGTGCTGGTGCTGGTCGTCGCGGTGGTCGGCGTCGTGGTCTGCTACCGCACCTGGCGCGCGGGCGGTGGACCGAGCAGCGAAACGCCGGACGTACCGTCGAAGATCTTCGCGCCGCGCGGCTTCATCCCCACCGCGGAAGAGAAGGCGGTGCGGAAGGAGTGGGATGCCTTGATCTCATCCGGACAGGTCCGAGCACCCGGTGCAGCACAGGCCAAGGACGTGACGGTGGAAACAACAGGATGACCACGGCAGCACAGCCGAATGACGACCGATCGCCTCGACCGGCCGTCATTCGGCGTCTGCAAGTGGCTGGAAGTGTCTGTGCCGCAAGGGTTCGCGCAGTGAGTTCATGGTTCAATGCGGTGCTGGGCGGGCAGGATTACCAGCGCTATGTGGACCATCTGCACCGCAATCATCCCGGTTGCGAGATTCCGTCGGAGCGCGAGTATTGGCGGCGGCGCCATGCGGACGCGGATACCAATCCACAGAATCGCTGCTGCTGAACGGTCCCGTTCCGGCGCATGACTATTCGATGGTCAACTGCGCTTCGCCACGCTCGTGATCCAACAGCCAACGCTTCACCGGCAACCCCCACCGGAACCCGCCGAGCCCGCCCCCGATGCGCAGGACCCGGTGGCACGGCACGAAAAGCGCCGCGGCATTGCGGGCGCAGGCATTCGCGGCGGCGCGGGTGGCATCGGGACGCCCCGAAATGGCGGCGTATTCGGTGTAGGTGACCGGATCGCCCGCGGGAATCTTGCGCAGCACTTCCCATGCGTGCATGAGGAATTCGCCGGATTGCTGACGCACCTCGATCGCATCGATCGCGGTCAGCTCGCCGCGATGGTAGGCGGTGATCGCGCGGGTCACCGCCCCGAGGTCATCGCGTTTGCCCAGCTCGCTCGGCCGCAGACTCGGGTGGATCAACTGCCGCAAGTTCTCGGCGTCAGCAGTCCAGCCGGAGGCCAGTACGGCGCCATCGGCATCGACAAGTGCGGTGAACGGGCCGATCGGAGTGTCGGAGGTCGCGAAATCGGTGGTCACAATCGGGTCTTCGCTTTCGGTACGGCGACAGACTTCGTCGCGGATGCTTTCGGTGGTGCGGCCATGCGTCCGGCGAGCGCGGCCTTCCATAGATGCATGGACAGATACGAACGCCACGGCGCCCAGCGCGCGGTATCGGCGAGATCGACGCCGAGCAGGGCGGTGCCTTGGCGGACAACAAGATCGGTGTCGAGCAGGACATCCGGATCGGCCAGCAGCCGCATGGTCACATAATCGGCGGTCCACGGTCCGACACCGTCCAGAGCCAGCAGGTCGCGGCGCAGATCGGTGGCGGTGCGTCCCTGGTGCAGCACCAGCTCGCCGGAGGCAAGCGCCGAGGCAGCACCGATAATCGAGCGGATCCGCCGCGCCGGGCCGGTCAATACCTCGGCTCCGCGTTCTGCGATCGCGGCCGGTGTCGGGAACAGACGCGCGACCGGCCCGTCGATCGACTCGCCGAGCGCCTCGACCAGCCGCGCGGTGTGGGTAGCGGCGGCGGATACCGAAATCTGCTGACCGATCATGGTGCGCAACAACAACTCCGGGCCATCGAGGGAGCCGGGCACCCGGATACCGGGAGTGAACGGCGGGCGAGCTGGGGCACGGCGCCCGATGGCCGCACCGACGTCGGCGGGGTGCTCGGCCGGAGCCGCACCGACATCGGGAAGATCGCGTCCGGACGTCTCGATCACATCGGTATCGGCGGGCACCACGCCGAGCGCCTCATCGATACCGACCGGGTCCGCGTCCAGGTCCAGCAGATGCCGCAGCCGTGCGACGGTCGGCGCGAGATCGCGCATATCGTGCAGCGACAGTTCGGCGCGCACGTGGTCGCGCTGGAAACTCAGCCGCGTCATCGCATGCCCGTGCGGGGTGCGCAGGCCGCGGGCGTAGGCGCGGTCCTCCCACAGCTCCATGCCAGGCACGACATGCGAGGAGAGGAACCACTCGAGCCAGCCCCGGTCCAGCGGCGCCCGAAACGGCAACCGCAGCGTCAACGAGCCGTTGGTGGCGGGCACGAGACGGCTTCCCGAGCGGGTCATTCGCTGCGCCTCGGTGCGCATGGTGGTCGGACTGACCACGAATACCTCGCGGACCGTATCGTTGAACTGGCGGATGCTGGCGAATCCGGCCGCGAAGGCGATATCCGACATCGGCATATTCGTGGTCTGGATCAGCAGCCGCGCGGTGTGCGCACGATGCGCTCTGGCCAGCGCCAGCGGACCGGCCCCCAGTTCGGTGGTGAGCACCCGGGTCAGCTGGCGCTGCGAATAGCCAAGTGTGGCAGCCAGCGCGGGCACGCCGCCGCGCTCGATGACGCCGTCGCCGATCAGTCGCATGGCCCGCGCGGCCAGATCGGCGCGGGTATTCCACAGCGGTGAGCCGGGTGCGGCATCGGGCAGACAGCGGCGGCAGGCCCGGTATCCGGCCTGCTGCGCCGCGGCGGCCGTCGGCAGGAAGGTCACATTGGACGGCTTCGGCGTGATCGCCGGGCAGGAAGGGCGGCAATAGATTCCGGTAGTTCGCACCGCGGTGAAGAACTGGCCGTCGAATCGGGAGTCCCGGGTCGACACCGCTCGATAGCAGCGTTCGAAATCCAAAGCCGTGATCGTCACCCAATCCACAATGGCAGCAACCCACACCGGATGCTAGCGGAAATCAGCCACAAACCCTCATAACAGGTGTGGGAACCGAAAAAAGTGGGCAGACGTGACGATCCGAATTATCGAGCAGCGCAACGGAATGTGACCACGGGCACAATGCTGCGTTCGCGAGGTTTGGGCCGGAATGTCGGGATGATGGGGCGAATAACGAGGGCGGGCGGATGGTTGGCGTCGGAGATCGCGTCGCGGACCGATATCCACATCGGAGCGGTTCACGCTGAGCGGCGAGGGTATGGCCTGGCGAGCGACTGATATGAATCTCGGTCGCGATGTCGACTTCGGCAGCTCACTCGACCTGCACAATGCGGGCACCGGCGACACCCCGGATATCGACGCCGCGGTAAATGGCGGTATCTGGAGTCGCGGCGGGCGGTCCCGCGACTTCTAAGAGTTCGGCCGCCAGGCAACCGAACCACAGCGGTGAGCTGGACCTCCGCCGATCCGACCAGCGCAGTTGCCACGCTTGCCGCGCAATGATCGGCGCGTGCTCAGTCGGCTCAGGCGACGGTGGTGCGGAGTTGGGAGCCCGCTCGCCCTCGGATGACGTGCAGACGGCTCGGAATACGCTGGCGCATCTCGTCGACGTGGCTGACCACGCCGACCACGCGCCCGCCCGCACGGAGTTCGTCGAGCACCCCCATGACCGCGTCGAGGGTATCGGCATCGAGTCCGCCGAAACCCTCGTCGATGAATATGGTGTCGAGTACAAAGCCGCCGGATTCGGCCGCCACGGTGTCGGCGAGGCCGAGAGCCAATGACAGTGCGGCCATGAAGGATTCGCCGCCGGAGAGGGTTTTGGCGGGGCGGACGGTGCCGGTGTAGTCGTCGCGGATATCGAGGCCGAGGCCGCCGCGACGACCGTACGGGCCCGCCTTGTCCGAGTGCACGAATTCATAGCGGCCGCCCGACATTCGGCGCAGGCGGACCGAACCCGCCAATGCCACCTCTTCCAACCGCGCGGCAAGGACATAGGAGCGCAGCGACATTCGACGATTGTTCTTGCCTCGCCCCGCGACCACCTCCGCGAGCGCCGCCAACTCCTCGTGGGCGCACTGGACCGGTGCGATCCGATCGACCGCGGCCCACAGCTGACCACCCAAATCCTCCAGGAGCTGCACCCGCCGGGTGGCCTCCGCGTGGGCGGCGACGGCTACGTTCAGTTGGGTCTGCGCGGCGGTCACAGCGGACTCCAACGCCGCGAGATCGCCAGGTTCGGTCGATGCGGCCGCCTGGATCTCCGGCTCGGCCAAGACGGCCTCGGCAGCTGCGCGCGCTCGATCGGCCGCAACCAATTCCGCCTCGATCTCGTTGTGCCGCTGCGGGGTTCGTGAAGCCGCGGTGACCACACCCGCGTACACCTTCAGCAAGGCCACATCATCGCGTGGTTGCGCACCGGCTTCGGCGGACGTCGAACCGACGGTCTCGGTCGACCGGGACACCGCACCAGCGCCAGCAGGGAAGCCGGCATCGGAGCCCGGATCACGATTGGTTGCGCCATCAGGATCGGTGACCCGCGAAGCATTCGAACCCGGCGTTGTCTCCGGACCGATCGCGACGGCGTTGTCGGCTCGCGCGATGACGAAACCCGCTGCCAGCGCGAGGCTTTCGACTCGATCGGCGATCACGGCGACCTGCTCGACCGCGGCCGACTCGTCGTTGCGGGCATCACGGAGGGCGGTGGCGTCGCCGATCAGGGTGTCGAGGCGGGCGCGGCGGCGGTCGATGGTTTCGTCGGCGCCCGCGGCGGTACGCAGGCGGTCGGTGAGTTCGGTGAGGCGCGTGGTGGCGACGGCGATTCGGGTGGTGACGGTGCTGCGGCGGGTATCGGATTCGCGCAGTTCGTCGTGCAGGCGCGATTCGTCGGTGCGCAGACGGGACAGTTCGGCGGTGAGGCTGTCGGCGAGGGTGGCGAGTTCGGTGGCGTCTTCGTAGCGGCCGGTGGCGGCGCGCAGGGCGGCGGCCAGTTCCACGCGATCGGCATCGCCGCCGCGGGCAATGAGCGCATCGATTTCGCGTTCCAGATCCGTGATTCGGGCCTGCACGCGGTCGCGGGAGTCCTCGGCCGCACGCTCGGCGGTGACCGCCGCATCCTCGGCGTCCTTCGATACCGCGCTGGCTCCGGCGCGCGCGGGTGCGGGGTGGTCGGCGGAACCGCATACCGTACAGGGCTCGCCGTCGATCAGCTGACCGGCGAGTTCGGCGGCCATGCCGGCCAGCCTGCGCTCGCGCAGCTCGAGTACGCGTTCCTTGGCATCGAGATGTGCCGTGCGAGCCGACTCCAACTCGATCCGCGCGTGATCGAGAGTTGTACTGCGACCTGCGAGTTCGACCGCCGCCGTCGCCGCGGCCTGCAGGCGTTCGCATTCGGGGGTCAGGGCGGGCAGTTCGGCTGCGGCCTCGGTGGCTTCGCGCAGGCGGGTCTCGATGGTCGCGATCGATGCGGGCAGCTGCTGACGCATTCGAGTCAGTTTGTCCACCCGACCGGTGAGCGCGGCGTCTTCCTCGCGCAGCGTGGCGAGTTCGGAGGTGAGCCGGGTCGCGGTGGTCGCGTCGGCACGCACCTCGTCGAGCGCGCCGATCTGGGCGCTCCATCGTCGAATGGCCGCATCGACGTCCGTATCGGCGACGACAATCGGCGTCCCGTCCGAGTCGGGCTCGACCGTGATCAGCGCATTGCCCGTGATATCCGCGCCAGCGGGTTCGGCGAGCAGTGCGGCCAATCGCGCTGCGATGCGGTGGGTTTCGTCCGACGTGCGCCTGGCGTGCATTACCGCGGTGCGTGCCGCATCGATGGCCTCGGCGACCGGCGCGGCCCGCCGGGCCGAATCGAGTTCGGCCTGCAGGTCGGCGCGATGGTCGGCGGTAGCCGCGTATGCGTCGAGCCGGTCGCGGGCCGCGGTCATCCGGCGGCGCAGCTCGTGCAGGCGACGCTGCTCCTCGGCATGGGACCTGATGTGCGCCGACTCCTGTTGGCACCGTTCGGCCTGCGCCGCGGTCGTGGTGAGTTCGGTACGCGCGGCTGCGAGCAGATCTTGCGACCAGCCGACCGCCTCGAGCGGCCCGACGGATTCGGCCGCCGTCTCCCCCGCCGCCACCGCGACCTGCGCGATCAACCGATCGATGCCCTGCTTGCGCGAGTCCACATCCGCGGCCGAGGCCCTGCGCCTATCCGCCAACCACTGCTCGGCACTACCGAAACGCTCGGTGTCGAAGAGCTTTTCCAGCAGCTTCTCGCGTTCCTCGTTCTCCGCGCGCAGAAATCGCGCGAAATCACCCTGGGGCAGCAGCACGACTTGGCAGAACTGGTCCGCACTCATACCGAGCAGCCGGATGATCTCGTTTCCGATATCGGTCAGGCGAGCGAGGTTCGCGCCGCGTCCGTCCAACCATTCCAGCGTCGCGGCGGCATTCTCCTTGACCCAACCGCTTTTGGCCCGCTTGCTCGGCCGCTGGAATTCCGGCGAGCGCGTCAACCGCACTCGTCGGCCACCCAGCGTCGCCTCCAACACGACCCTCGGCGGTGTCTGCTCGTCGGCATGGTCGGAATGCAGCCGCTTACTCTCGCCACGTGCGCCCGGCACACTGCCGTACAGCGCGAATGCGATCGCATCCAGCACCGTCGTCTTTCCGGCCCCGGTCTGCCCGTGTAGCAGGAACAGCCCATCCGCGCCGAGCGCATCGAAGTCGACGACCGCGGTTTCGGCGAACGGGCCGAAGGCGGTCATCTCCAGCCGGTGCAGTCTCATACAACGCTCCCGGCAACCACCCGCGGCCGCGTCGTCCGGCCGGTCACGAATTGCGCCGTCGCTGTGCCGACCCGCGTGGACCCGCCATGATGGCCGATGCCGCTGTTCGGCTCCGCAGGCCCGGCGAGGCTATCAACTCGAGAGCGTGCGAGCCGCGCCGTCGCGCCGGCAATGTCCGGCCCGGATCGTCCGAAGCAAGGCGCTGGCTCGAGTGCGTTGTCTGTCGACCGATCGCCGCTCATGCGGACAGTTCCCCGGCAAGTGTGACCGCAGCGGGCACCACCCGGTCGGGTTCGGCGACAGCGGCGGCGAGTGCCCGCTCCAGCCAGGCCATTTCACCCGGGGTCGGTTCGCCCCGGACATCACTGAGGAAGCTCTGTGCGACTTCGGTATCGCGGCGGCCGTGCACGCGCTCACGGTAGCGCAGTTCCGGGTTGCCTTCCGGGCGTGACCATTCCACGTGCACCGCGTGCGGGAAGCGTTCGCGCAGTTTGCGCATGGCGTCGACGGGGCGGGCGTAGTCGGTCAGCGTTGCCGAGACGTAGTGTTGCTCGGCTTCGGAATAGGCAGCGTCAGTGAGTAATTCGTCCAGAGTGCCGGTTAGACGGCTCAGGCCGCGCACGAGCGGCAGATCCCGGCGTTGCACCGAGCGCAGGCCGGTGGCATCCAGATCGACCAGCCATACCGCCTTGCGGTGCGAGGTCTCGGCGAATGAATACGGCAGCGGGGAACCGGAATAGCGCACCGATGCCGAGAGCGTCTGTGGTGAATGCAGATGTCCGAGCGCCACATAGTCGATGCCGTCGAATGCCGACAGCGGCACGGTCTCCACGCCGCCGACCGAGATCGAACGCTCGGAACCGGTCGCCTCACCACCGACCACGAAGGCGTGGGCAAGCACTACCGTACGAGTGCCGGGGCGCTCGGCGATATCGGCTCGAATCCGGCTCATCGCCGCATCCAGGATATCCGCATGCGAACGTGCTTGCGGCACACCGAGTTCGGCACGAGTGATCTCCGGCTCCAGATACGGGATGCCGTAGCACGCGATCGCACCGTACTCGTCGGACAACAGCACCGGACAATCGGCGGCGGCGACCGTCGTGCGCAGATGCAGCCCGCCCGCCGCCGCGAAACTCGCGCCGGCGCCGAGCCGTGTCGGTGAATCGTGGTTGCCGGACGTCGCGATGATCTGCGCCCCGGCCGCGCGGACGGCCTCGAATCCCTCGATACACACCGCGATCGCGTCGGCGCTCGGGATGGATCGGTCGTACACATCGCCCGGCAGTACGACGACGTCAACGGACTCCGCTGCCACCAATTCGGCAATGGCCGCGAGCGCGGCGGCCTGATCGGTGAGCAGATCGACGCCATGGAATGTACGCCCGATGTGCCAGTCCGAGGTGTGCAGCATCCGCATGCCGCGAAACCGTAGGCTATCGCACCGACACACTCAACAGTGTTTGATTGCCGCGCCTGCGGCGCGGCGGGTTCGCGGCCCCCTTCAGTCTCGCGTCCGAGCCGTCGAGACTCGCGACTACGGCGCATGCTGTATTTGTGGCCGCGCGGGCGCGGCGTGTTCGCGGCCCCCTTCAGTCTCGCGTCCGAGCCGTCGAGACTCGCGACTACGGCGCATGCGCTTCGACGACTCGGACGCGAGAC
>NZ_JBFANN010000030.1:0-99345 GCF_040674855.1 Nocardia sp. NPDC049707
CGCCGCCGCCATGCTCGCCCTGTAATTCATCCGGCTGGGAAGCATCCTGAGCCGGCGGAATGCACCATAAGTTGCCGCGCAATCGGAGAGTCGCCGAGGCGGATCGTCGTCGCTACTCAATTGCTGTGGTGGCCACATAACTCCCCGCTATGTGGGCGCCAGTGGGGAGTTCCAACTCGCCGCTGACAGTCCTGATAGCACACCGGCGGCCGTAGGCAACGACACGAGATCACAACCGGCACGCCACACCACAGCATGTAGGGTTCCCGCCTGACCGCCGAATTGACCATCACTCAGCGGCGGGAGGTCGCCACCTACGCGCGGGCCTTCGAAATCCTCGCCCAACAGTCCGTGACCGGCGAGGCGGCACGCGCCTCATAACTGCTGCTCTCGAGCGACGGGCCGCGGATGTCCCAGGGCGGCCGCAGGCTTCAATCCGCGCGCGAGAACACCGCCACCAGAAAGTCGGACTCGTCGGTAAATGGACGTAGATCCCACGTCGATAGCCGCAAGTCCACCGTGAGTCCGGCGTCGTCGGCGTCTGCCAGGAACTGCGGGAACTCGTAACCGCGATCGGCACCGAACCCCACAACCACCCGACCGGCTGGGGCGAGGTGGCGGGCGAACCCAGCCAGCACCGCCGCCCGGGTGGACGGCGCCAGAAATGTCATCACGTTCCCCGCACACACGATGACATCGAAGTCGCCGGCGATCCCACGGCTCGGCAAGTCCAGTTCGGCGAGATCACCGACTATCCAGGTAGGACCGGGATAGTCCTGCTCCGCCGCGGCGATCAACACCGGGTCGACGTCGACGCCGACCACGACGTGACCAGCTCGGTGCAAGTACGCACCCACACGCCCCGGTCCGCACCCCGCATCCAGGACTCGGCCACTGCGGTCGAGCATCGCGTCGACCAGCCGCGCCTCCCCGACGATATCCGTGCCTTCGGCCGCCATTGCCCGGAACCGCTCCACATACCACGTTGAATGCGCAGGATCAGCAGCAGTGAGCTCTTCCCACTGGCTGGGGGTACGTCCGCTCATGGTCTGTTCCTCTTCGCTCGGGCTTGCCTCTGGTTCACTGTGCCACCGCCGCGCAGACAGTGCGCGCGGCCCGATGGTGCCCGCCGCCGGCGCAGCCTGCCCATCGACACCGCATTTCAGGCGGATAACGACGTCAGAATTCGCACATGTATACCGCACCGACCACCCGAGTTCTCAACCAGAGCACGCCATAGCTACCCGCTCTGCACGATATTCGAGGCGCCGCAGGTCTCGCCTGCAGATGCATGCTGGGCGAATCAGTTTCGACTCTGCTGCCCAATTCCGTCGACAGCCACCTGACCAGCCTGGACTACGCCCTCACAGGCTGACCGCAGCGGTTACCGATCGCCGTGACTGCTCGGTCTGTCCCTGCCGTCTTGCTGCCACGGTGAGGCCGGGGCGGCCCGGGAAGCCGATACCTCGCCCTGCTGCCCACGTTCTGGCGAAGCCCTCAAAAATCATTGGCGGCCGCGGCAGGCATGCGAGTACATTGCAGTCCGTGCCACTGACGTATACCGGGCCATATCGCCCGGTCACTGGGCCCTGTGCCTTCGAGAGGGTGTGTTTATGACCCGGCCCGCGCCGAGCGCGCCTCACCGCACCGCATAACCGTCCGCTGCCTCTGCCGCCACTATCGCGCGGCGACCGGACGTCCGTTTCCGGTGCCCTGGTACGCCCGAACTCCGCGTCCCTTCCTTGCGAAGGCGAGGTGTTTCTGTGCGGCGTCTACTCATCGAGGCTGCTCGGCCTGCTCTTGCTGTCATGTCCGACTTCTCAGCAAGGAGCATCCGGGTGTCCACCCACAGCACCTTTAACACTTCCAACATCGACACCTTCGCCTGCGCGTGGTGCGGCCTGACCGTGTCCGCAACCACCGCCGACGGCACACGTCGTAACCACTGCCCATCCTGTCTGCACTCGCAGCACATCACCGACCACGTCGAGGGCGGCCCGAGCACCTGCCACGGGCGGATGACACCGATCGCCATCGCCGTACTGCGCACCGGCGACTGGATGGTCATCCACCGCTGCGTACGCTGCGATGAGCTCACCTCCAACCCCGTCTGCGCCGACGACAACCAGCTCATCTTGATGCGTATGGCCGTCCGCCCGCTCGCCCAACCGCCGTTCCCGCTGGAAGCGTTCGGCAGCCTGTGACCGGGCCGGGAAGGAGGAGATGACCATGTCGCGACGCAACAACACCCGAGCGCAGTCCTCTGTGTACCGCCGCCCGCAGAGACCCAAGGACGTGCTCCACGAGCACGGCGGCCACCGCGCCCATAACTTCAAATGCGCCAACTGTCGACTCGACGTGTCTCTCGACGCACCAGGCACCGGGCACCGCAACCACTGCCCCCACTGTCTGGCCAGCCTGCACGTCGACGCCCGCGTCCCGGGCGACCGGGCCGCCACCTGCCGCGGCCGTATGGAAGCCATGTCCATGTCCGCACGCCCCGACGGCGAATGGATGCTCATCCACGAGTGCCTGACCTGCGGCGAACTCAGCACCAACCGCATCGCGGGCGACGACAACCCGCTCGTGCTGGTGCGCCTGGTCCTCAGACCGCTGCAGAGCAGGAGCACCAGCATCGCCCACCGCGCGCTGCTCATGCTGTGACGACGCCAGGGCCGCGGGAAGAACTGGCATTACAGTCCTTCTCGCGGCCCGCCACCAGATTCAACCAGCCTTATCAGGGGGAACATGGCCGGGCACCGTAACGCGCCGCTGCCCTTGAGGGGCGGCTGCGCCGGTCCAGGCGTGCCGCGCCTGCTGCTTGCCACGTGATTTCCGGAGGCAGATCAGTGGGAGGGCGAGTATTCGGATTCGAACTCAGCCTTGCGGCGGGCGAGGTGGGCGGGCCAGTCGGCCCGTGCCGCGATCACATCGTCGATGGATAGTTTGATGACCGCGCAGTGGCTCAGAGAACAGGCTCGCGGAGAGGTGGCGTCGATCAGGGAGATGCCGCCGATCTCATCGCCATCGTTGATGTGGGTGCACAGCACAGGGTGAAAGTGACAGTCCTCGTAAATGTCTCCTGGGCCTATCTCACCTGGCTGGTCCGTGGTCATGGCGCAAGTATGCCGCTGCGACGCGGGTAGCGCTCACCGCGGCAACCGAATCCGCCGACGCCCCACACAGCCCGCGACCGCACCGACAGCTGACGAAAACCGCGAAAGCCGAGGGAGGCATACGAGCGCGTCGAATATGGGATGGCACCGACCGCAAACTCCGAGGCGACGTGGCGCGATGCCCTACCCGGAGTCCCCGCGGCATCATCGCCGCGCCCGGGGGTTGAGCTGGCCAACTGAGCGAAAATCCGGCGCTGAGCGAGGTTTCGCGCGAGGTAAGCCCCTGCTGTACTGGCGGTTTGGACTGCGCTGACAGCACCGACAGGTTCGCCGCGAGCCCAACACGCGTGCCGACGAGTCTGTTCAGCGTTGCGCAGCAACGGATTTCGTGTCGGTTGGGTGACTGCTGTCAGAGCGCGTGTTCCCCACTCGTCATCCGAGGCAGGACCGGACGGCCTCGGCCAGGCTCGCCGCCCGCGGGTCGTCGGGCCGGAAGTTCCAGAGATTGGTGACGTAGCCGAAGCCGACGCCGGCATCGGGGTCCGCGAAGCCGATCGATCCGCCGGAGCCCGGGTGGCCGAACGATCCCGGCCCGACCATCGGCAGCATCGGGCAGGCTCGCCAGAATCCGAGCGACATGTAGAAGGAGCGGCTGGCCGGGATGTTCAGCTCCGGCGGCAGCCCATGCATCCGCGTTTTGTGGGTCTGGACGGCTGCCGCCCTCTCGACAGTTGACGGATCGAGCAGCCGCACGCCGTCGACCTCGCTCACCGTGGCGGCATACATCCGTGCCACCGAGGCCGCGTCGGCGATCCCGTTCGCGGCCGGGAACTCGGCCGCGCGCCAGGCACGCGTGGTGTAGTACGCGGTCGCGGGGTCGGCCAGGTTGTCCAATGCGCCGCCGAGCGAGCCGGCGCGGATCGCGGGCGAGTCCGGACCCCACCCGGCCTCGAACCATGCGGTGACCGTGTCTGCGTCGAGCCCGGTCGCCTTGATCATCCCGGCGGTCAACTGCTCGAGGCTGAACGGAGCCGCGTATTCGATCCGGGCCACCCGGTCCTCTTCTTGCTCGGGCAACCCGATCCAGGCGCTCAGTCCGAGCGGGGCAGCCACCTCGTCGGCGAAGAACGTGCCGAGCGACTTGCCGGAGATCCGGCGCACGACCTCCCCTACCAGATGGCCGAACGTGACGCCGTGGTACAGGTGCTCCGTGCCCGGCTCCCACAGCGGCTGCTGCGCCTCGAGCGCGCGGATGACCGGTTCCCAGGCGCACGCCTGCTCGAACGTCAGCGGTCCGTCGACGATGGGCAGACCGGCCTGGTGGGACAGCAACCAGCGCACCGGGATTCGCTCCTTGCCGGCAGCGCCGAACTCCGGCCAGTACTGGACCACCGGGGCGTCCAGATCCAGCTGACCGCGCTGTGCCAGCAGGTGGGCACAGATGGCGGTAGCGCCTTTCGTCGTGGAGGCGACCTGGACGACGGTGTCTTCGTCCCACGGTCGGTTCGCCTGGCGATCAGCGAGGCCGTTCCACAGGTCGACGACACGGCGCCCGCCCACGTAGACGCAGCACGCCGCCCCCACCTCGCCGGGTTCTCCCTCGAAGTTCGCGCGGAACGCGTCGGCAACCTTTCCCCAGCCTTCTTCGACACCGCTACTACGACCGCTCCCGGAATCGTTGCCGGTCCAGGTCGAGTTGTTCGAGTCGGTGTTGGCCCTGCGTTGAGCGTGCATGTGATTACCCTTCCGTTTTGTCAGGCACTTTATACTTATAAGTAGATGTATACGTATATCGCTAGGTGTGCGAGACCTCCAGCAGTTACAAGTCGCGATCATCCCGTGGCAGGCAATGCGCTCACCGGATCTTTAGCGCTCCTATTGTGTATCAGGTTGTGACACAACATGATTCGGCCGCACGTTCCAGCAGATCTCAGCTGGGTGGCATGCGGCCGGACTCCCCCATGCGGAGAGGACACCCGAGCGCCGAGATTTACCAAGGGGGATCATCGAGGCCGCCCTCGACGTGGGAGAGATAGTCGAGCAGATTCCCGATTTCGGCCAGCGGCACGCCCGAACGTTCAGCGGGCGGCACTAGTGCGACAGATCTCGGCTCGCCGAACGCGGGATCGCTCTCTCGTGGGCAGGCGTTCGGGCTTGTGACCCAGCCGCGCAACGAGTGCGGATGGACACCTCGGCCGCTTTGCGCGACATCTTCGATGCACCCCAACAACCTGATCGAGAGCCGGACCGTCAATGCTGAAGTCCTTAGAACCGCGGGCGAGAACCGCGGACCGGCGCCGACGATGCGTTGCACGTCCATGGACGGTCGCGGCGCCAAGCGGTGCGGCGCGAGGACACCATGGGGCGGTAGTCACCGCCGTGACCCCCACCCGCTATCGGGCCACTTTGACGTTCACCGCCTGTCTCGGACCCGGGCGCACGCTGACAAAGAAAATCGACACAACGATAGAAACCCCCGCTCGAGGGCAGGCTTTCCCCCACCCAATACTCGACCACAGGTGGCCGGCGGAACAACGGAGATCATTTCATCCCGTCACCGACTTCCTTGCTGACAGACTCCTGATAGATGTCGACATAGGTCCGTGAGTCTTTTACCAGCTCGTCGCAGAAAGTCGCGACATCAGTGCCGATGAGTTCCATGACCCCTTTCTCGGCTGCGACCCCTTCCTCGAAGAAATCGAGAATCCCCGAGAGCAAGCTCCCATCGACCAATTCGACTGGCCCGATCTTGAAATAATATTTTTGAATCTCTTTGTAGACAATCTGGTAATCGGGCGGGAGCGCCTTGACCCGCGCCATGTGCGCCCGCCATTCCCTCTTACCTTCGATGATGTCGCGGATGCCCACCCTATCCTCCTAGCCGGCCCAGTTTCCTTGCAACGTTCTTGTTCAGCTGGTCGCGCCACTTGTCGCGATAATTCTTGGCTCCTTCTTCGCCGGCAATCGCCGCACAGAAGCCTTTGATGTCGCCGCCCAGCGCCTCGCGGAGACTCTGGCCATCCGATGCTGCTTCCTCGAGCAGCCCCAGAGCGCCGTCGAGAATCGGCATCAGGCGGCGACCCGTGATGTCCGAATAGGGGGAGAGATGGATCTTGACCTCCTCCCATGCTGCTCGATACTCCGCCGGGAGGGCCTCGACTCGAGCTTCGAAGGCTTTATATTCCCTGGTCAGATCGCTGCCTGTGATTGTCTCCCAGAAGTTCATTTCTCGCTGTCCTTGAGCTTATTGATGCGCGATGAGACGTATTCCCATTTCACCCAGAACGCCGCGAGTTCATTGCGTCCCGCATCGTTGAGTGCGTAAAATTTGCGCGGCGGGCCGACTTCGGACGGTCGTTTCGAAACATCGACCAGCCCGTTCTTTTCCAACCGCAGCAGGATGGCGTAGACGGTCCCTTCGATGACGTCTGCGAAACCGAGTTCGTTCAACCGGCGCGTAATGGCATAACCATATGTCTCCTCGGTGCCGATGATCTCGAGGACGCAGCCTTCGAGCGTACCTTTCAGCATCTCCGTCAAATTGTCCGTAGCCGCCCCCTTCCATCGAAATCCACTATTCAGTGCTAGTGACTACCACTAGACTGTATCACAGAGTAGAGATCGAGACACCCCTCGCGCAGCGAGGCAAGGTCGTCACCGAGCGGCCGTGGGTCACGGTTGGGTGTGGGCAGCGGCGCTCACGACGGTCGTGGGGATCGCGCCCGTCGGGCCGACACCATCCCACCCATGCTCAGCCCCATCTCGCGACTCGGTAGGCGAGGACGCCGGTTCGCGGCGGCCAGTGCGATTGCGGCAGCGGTCGCGGCCCAGGGACGGCAGCCCAGACCCCGGTCTTGGTGTGCTCGATCAGCTTCGGCTGTGTGGGCGAGTGCACCGACGCGCGCAAGGTGGCCGCGAAACGAGCGGGCACAGGGATAGGTTCCTATACCTCGATGTGGGACCCTACGATGACGGTGCGGTCGCCGGGCAGGCCGAAGTATGCGGCGGCGTCGGTGGTGATGTTGGAGGTGGCGAGGGCTGCACCAACCATCAGTGCGATCGCGAAAACCGTTGTTCCGCAAGCATCCGGTGATGCCAGGATGCCGGAGGTGAGCACTGACGATCCCAAAGAGCTGGTCCGGCAAGGCTACGACCATCTGTCCGAACACTACGACCAGGCCTTCGGCGGGGAGACCAAATATCGGGTATGGCTGGCTGAACTCGACCGGCAGATCTCGTCCGCGGCAAGGGTGCTCGACCTCGGCTGCGGGTCCGGGATCCCTGTCGCCCGCGTACTGGCGGCGACGGGCCGGCGGGTGGTCGGCGTCGATATCAGTGACGTTCAGATCGGCAGAGCCCGTCGGCTCGTGCCGGACGCCGACTTCATCCCCGCCGACGCGACAGCCATCGACTTCGAGCCGGAATCGTTCGACGCGGTCGTCTGCCTCTATATGCTGATCCACCTGCCACTGGATCAGCAGTTCCCGCTGCTTGCCAAGATCGCCGGATGGCTGCGGCCGCAGGGCTTGCTCGTCACTACCACTGGCCATCGAGCCTGGACGGGCAGCGACGACAACTGGCTCGGGAGCGGCACAACCATGTGATGGAGCCAGGCCGACGCCTCCACCTACCGGGCCTGGCTCATAGGCGCCGGCCTCGAGGTCCTCCGCGAAGAATTCGCTCCCGAAGGCAACAGCGGACACACCCTGTTCTGGGCAGTGAAACCCGAGCAGGCACACGAAACCTGCACTGGCAGCCATTGACCATTAAGGACCGCCGCATCGGCCGGCCAAACGCCCACCCCGACGACAGAATCGACTACGCCCGTCTGCTGCGCCAACAAGGAGACAGCCTCGGCGAAATCGCAACCAAGACCGGCATTCCGAAGACCTCGCCGCACCGCTACCTGAGCCCCTCGAAATCCAGTCTCGAAAACTGCTACAAGCGGTCCCGGTAGTAATCGCCCAAAACACAACGGATATGGCTGTCCCATCTCGTTGATCCCGAGGCAGTCTCGTTGATCTGAGGTGTCCGGCACCTCAGGTATTCGAAGCGGTTGTGTTGACGGCGGGTATCGGCAATGACCCCACCGCGGCAGTGACCGATAGCGCAAGCGTCCCAGCCCAGGCGAGCCCACAGTGTGTGGCAACGCGGGGCGTGGCTGCCCGCAGGCTGATCCGAGCCTAGTACTCCAGTCCGATATGCCGTTGTACTACAGTCCGATGCGCTACCGGCCTCGGATTCCTACCGTCGGATCATGCATATCCGAGCCTGTACTCTTGCAATCTGCGCAACCTCAGTGCTTTTGTCGGCCTGCAGACCCAGCCCGGCCGAGCTCGCCCCCGTACCTTCAGGTGCTCTCACCCGCGTGGACATGGTGCGTGACGACCTCGACGCGCTGATCCGCTCCGGCGCCGTCGGAGCCCTCGCCACCCTCACCGAAAACGGCACCACCACCGTCGTGGCCTCCGGTCTCGCCGATATCGCAGCAGGGACTCCGATCCCAACCGATCCTCCCCAGCACGTACGGGTCGGCAGCATCACCAAGACCTTCACCGCCGCGATCGTGCTGCAACTGGTGGCCGAACACAAGATCGACCTCGACCAGCCGATCGACATGTATCTGCCCGGTCTGCTCACCGGCGACGGCGTCGACGGGCGCACCATTACCGTCCGCCAGCTCCTGGGGCATCGAAGCGGACTGCCCGAACCGACCGAATCCCCGGAGATAAACGAGTACACGGCAGCACAGACCGGCCGCACCTACACCCCCGAGCAGGAGGTCGCCCTCGCCTTGCAGCATCCTGCGCAGTTCGCCCCCGGTACCCGATTCAAATACACCAACACCAACTACATCGTCGCCGGCATGCTGATCGAGGCAGTGACCAGGCACCGCTACAGCGATGAGCTGCGCGACCGCATACTCACCCCGCTGGGCTTGTCGGACACCTATCTACCGGCCACCGGCGAAACCGGTCTGCGCGACCCACATCCGAGCGGCTACGCAACCGTCGACGGCACCGTCACCGACGAGACACGCATAGAGCCGTCGGTACCGTGGACGTCGGGCGCGCTGGTCAGCACCGGCGCCGACCTCAACCACTTCTACACCGCGCTGCTGGCTGGGCAGGTGGTGCCCCGAGCCCAACTACAACAGATGCTCGACGGGGTCGACATGGGCCACGGTGACGGCATGTCCTATGGGCTCGGCGTCGGATACACCCAGCTACCGTGCGGCGCAAAATTTGTCGGTCACGTCGGTAACGTCAACGGCTTCTCCGCCATCTCCGGTGCCACCACGGCCGCCCGCGCAATCACGTTCTCCTACACCGGCACACCCTCCCCCCAGGATATCGGCAGCTTGCTCAGTCACGCGCTGTGTGGGTGACCATCCCAATGGCGCCCGGATAGTGGCATCACGATACGTCCTGTCCTGACCCAAACGACTGCTCGACATCGGACACGACACCACTGCGGCAGATTCGACTGTCGGGCAACGCATCAGAGTTCTGCAGCTGTGACACGACGACAGCGACGGAGCGTTCTCACGGTTGCAAATGCCAGAGGGCCGAACGCGCGACCATGCCCGCAGTGCGCGTCACCGGACGCGCGGATCGTTATAGATCGCCGACGAGACGCCCTAGGGTTCGATGACTTGCCTCAACATCAATGAGACAACCACCGCCGCTGCGAGCCTCACGTAACTGTGGCAGCCCAGCTCCCGCCGCTGGCCATGCCTCATGGTCGCCGAGATGGGACAATGGCGTAGCGCCTGATGATGGCTGATTCTGCTGCGGGAGAGGGTGGTTGGCTCAGCGACCGACCTCGTCGGCAGCCAAGCCGAGCATCCAACCGACAACGCGACATCGCTGCTGTTCAAGCCATTGTCGTTGTTTTTCGCGCGATTACTGCAACTGCCGCCAATTGCAGCGGATGCGAACTCGCGACTGCGTCTGCGCCAGCCGCGCTTCGGGGGGCGAAGGTGCTCGCGGCCAACGGAATCCGGCGACACAGCGGGCGTTGACAGAGTATGCCGACCAGATACTTCGATGGACGGATTCGACTCAGTTACCTGCGGTTTCGCGGGCAGTCGCATCCGGCGCGAGATTCTCGCATCGGATGCGACTCACCAGGATCTGGCCGAGGGACGGCGCTGACATGGGACAAAAGGTCCGATGGCCACAACCGGACCTCATAAAGCCCTGGCAATGCGCCACAACCGGAGACAGTTGAATACGCGACTTCACCAGTCCGGAACCCTGGTGGTGATGGTTGCGAGCGCCGATCCGGTCCTTCACCTGCTGAGGGTGATCCATCCGAGGCGTATTGCCCGGATTGCATCGCGGCGAGGAACTCACCCACCCAGTCAACGCCGCAGAGCCGGCTCCCCGGGAAGCTCAGCGATGCGGTCGGCGTGGACATGCGATCGCAGACCCTGCAAGCCGAACAGGATGAGCAGCTCGACCGTGCCACCGTCGGCGCTGCCCAGCCAGTGCGGTACGGAGGTGTCGAATTCCGCGGCCTCGCCGGGCGGCAAGGTCAGGTCGCGCTCGCCGACTACCAAGCGGAGGCGGCCGTTGAGTACATACAGCCACTCGAAGCCGTCGTGCGTCTGCGGGGTCGGCTCCAGCGGTGCCGGACGCGCGGGAATGATCATCTTGAACGCGTGCACCCCGCCCGGCCGCCGAGACAGCGGCACGAAGATCATCCCGTGCCGCCGGATCGGTTTCAGATGGATTCGGGGATCGCCGGTGCGGGGCGCACCGACGAGGTCGTCCAACGGCACGTCGTAGGTGCGAGCGAGCGGCAGCAGCAACTCGAGAGTTGCCCGGCGCTGCCCGCTCTCCAGCCGGGACAGTGTGCTCTCGGAGACGCCGGTCGTCGTCGCGAGGTCGGCGAGGGTGATGCCGCGCTCGCGCCGTAACGCACGCAGGCGCGGGCCCACCGCGTCGAGCACGTCATCTGTTTCGGGGTCCATGCGCCCATCTTGCCGGAACCGCAAGATTGCGTGCCAGATCGCGATGCACCGGATGAGACTGGGCCCTACCCACCCCGCCGTCTCCGAAGCCATTCCGACAGAAGGAGTCTCGATGACCACCACCGATGCGGTCACGTTCTGGAACGGCGTGTACGCCGACCGGCCGGCACCCGCAAACCCGCGCCCGAATGTTCTTCTCGCCGAGACGGTTCCGGATGTGTCACCCGGCGACGCACTGGACCTCGGCTGCGGCGACGGCGGCGACGCGCTGTGGCTGGCTCAGCACGGTTGGCGGGTGACCGCCGTCGACATCTCGGCCGTGGCGATCGAGCGGCTCGCCGGCCTCGCCCGCGCGCATGGCTTGGACGACCGGATCGCCGGCGAGCGGCACGACCTGCGCGAGTCCTTTCCCGCGGGGCGGTTCGACCTGGTCTGCGCTCACTACCTGCACACCCCGTTCGACTTCGACAGGGTCGCCGTCCTGCGCCTGGCCGCCTACGCGCTGCGGCCGGGCGGGCGGCTGCTGGTCGTCGACCACGGCTCGACCGCGCCCCGGTCGTGGAATCAGGATCCCGACGTCCGGTACCCGTCCCCGCACGAGGTCGCGGCCGGAATCGACCTGGATCCGGCGACATGGACGGTCGAGCGCGCCGACGCGCCCCGCCGTACCGCGACGGGACCGGACGGGCGCACCACCGAAGTCACCGATCACGTCCTGCTCATCCGCCGCACAGCCTGACCCCACCCAGGGAAGGAGACCACCGTGCCAACCATCAAGCGCCGCAACGACACTGCGCCGCCCCGGACCGGAAGCAGCGAGGCCGAGGTGCTGCGCGGCTTTCTCGACTATCTGCGGGCCAAGATCGCCGCGAAGGTCGAGGACGCCGCCGAACCGCAGGTGCGAACGGCCGCGGTGCCGTCGGGTACGAACCTGCTCGGCCTGATCCGACATCTCACCTTCGTCGAGCGCTCGATGTTCCTCGGGGACCGGGTCACCAACTGGCAGGCGACGTTCCAGGCCGCCCCGACCGACACCGTGGCCGACATCGTCGCCAGCTATCGCGAGGCGGTCGAGCGGGCCAACGAAATACTCGACGGCTGCACCGATCTCGGCGCGCCGGTTCCGCGGGCGGGCTCTTCCGCTCCCAGCCTGCGCTGGGCACTCACGCACATGATCGAGGAGACCGGCCGCCACGCGGGCCACGCGGACATCCTCCGCGAACTGATCGACGGAACGACCGGCCGCTGAGTTCATCCAGGACAGGACCACATGATCACCGCACCCCGGCCGCACGGCCTGCTCCGCCGCACGCGCACGGTCGCCACCGTCGCACTCGCGATCCTGCTCACGATGGGGACCGCGGCCTGCTCCACGACAACCCCCACCGTCCCCTCCTACGCCGCCGCCACGCACGGGGATCCCAAGTTCGAGAACACTTTTCAGCACAAGTTCACCGACGTCGACGGCGTCCGCATGCACTATGTGACCGGCGGCCACGGCACCCCGGTGGTACTGATCCACGGCTGGCCCCAGACCTGGTACGGCTGGTGGCCGATCATGCCCGCGCTCGCCGAACACCACACCGTCTACGCCGTCGACCTCCCCGGACTCGGTGACAGCACCGGCGCACCGACCGGCTACGACAAGGCCACTCTCGCCCGCTACGTGCACACCCTGATCGCCGGCCGGCTCGGCGTGCGGGACGCCCGAGTCGTCGGACACGACTTCGGCGCCGCCGTCGCGTTCGAGTACGCCGACCAGTTCCCCGCCGACACCGCCCGCCTCGGCTACCTCGACCTGCCGCTCCCCGGCCCCGCGATCGATGCACGCACCTACCGCACGCTGAGCTGGCACATCGCCTTCCACTCCCAGCAACGGATCCCCGAAGCGATCGTCGGCGACCACGTCCGCGAGTACCTGGCCATGTTCTACCCGCAGGTCTCCTTCGGCGGCTCGGCATTCGGCGGCACCTCGGAACAATCCCCGTTCACCGACGCCGAGATCGACGAATTCGCCCGCACCTACAGCAGAGCCGCGGCACTGTCGGGCGGCTTCGAGCTCTACCGCGCTCTCGACCAGGACGTCCGCGAAACCGTGGCGGACCCACCCACATCCGTCCCGACCCTGCTCATGACCGCCCAGGGCCAACTCGACGCGATCCGAGCCACCGTATCTGCCCGCCTGACCAACATCGTGCGAGCCGTCGACGTCCCGCACGCGGGGCACTGGCTCGTCGAGGAGAACCCCCAGTTCGTCACCACCGAACTCGAACACTTCCTCGACTGACGACGCCCGGCCCGGCTGCCTCGAGCCGGGCCGGTCCGGATGGGCGGCCGCACGCATGGCAGCGCACCAGGCCCCGCTGCGGATATTCGCACGGCGAAGGTTTCCGCCTGCGTTCCAGGCCGCCGCGGGCCCTGTTACCGGCCATAGATCACCTACCCGACGTCTCGAACGTCGGGTAGGTGATCCGGGCCTGCGCGTGGGTCGAAGCGAGCAGCGGTGAGGGCGGGAGAACTCAGAAGGTGTGCAGGGACGAGCGGCGTAGCTCCCACAAGTCCTCGTCCGAGGTGCAGACGCCGGCCGCGCCATGCTGGAGCGCCTCGACCACGTCCGCCTCCCCCTGGACGAACCCGGCCGCGAGATACGGCACCCCGAGGTCCCTGGCCTGCCGCTCCGTGTAGCGCAGCACGATCGCGGGCATGAGCTGGACCAGGTCCGGATTCGATCGGGCGATGGACTGGATACTGCGGTGCAGGTTGGAGCGGTCCGTCACGAACACCTTCTGCATGGACAGCAGGCCGAGGCCACTCGCCCGCTCGATGATCGCCGACCGGGTGGAGCAGATCCCGATCGCCCCGATCCCCTTGAGATAGGTCAGGGCGCCAGGGTCGTGGCCAAGACCCGGTGTCGAGTCCATATTGACGAACACGATCTTGCCTGCGGCGGCCGTGCGGCGGACCGTCGCCTCCAGGTCGCCGAGCGGGACGGACGCGAGGATGCCGAGCGGGGTCGAGGACGTGGCGAAGCGCTCCGCCATCGTCACGCCGACGAGCGATGCCATGACGGGATACTCCGCCAGTGCGGTTAGTAGGCGCTGATCAACGGGACGTTTCGGACGAGAGCTCACCGGATCCACCTTATGCACTAACCCTGCGTGGACTTACCGGTACCGGACCCGAAACGGCTGGGCAGCCCCAGCTTCCCCGGGTTCATGATCCCCGCCGGGTCGAGGGCCTGCTTGACCGCTACCAGCGTGCCGAAGCCGCTGCCCAGCGATGGCTCGACGTACGGCGAGCGCAGCAGGCCCACGCCGTGATGGTGGCTGATCGCGGCGCCGTGCCGGATGAGCACCTCGTTGGCGGCGTCCCAGGCGGCCCGGTACCACTCGCGGCGGCGGGGCCGTTCGACGTCGCCGCGTAGCGAGAAGTACAGGCAGGCTCCGTCGGTGTAGGCGTGCGACTGGTGTGCGGACGCGCGCAGCGTCCCGGGGACCGCCTCGATGGCCGCCACCACCTCGTCGTAGACAACGGGCAGGATCGACCACGGCGCAGCGATCTCGCAGGTGTCGGCGACGAAGCCGGGGCCCTTGTCGAAGCCGTCACCGGACTTGCCGACGAGCATCCGCTCGTCCAGCCAGCGGGCGAGGACGGCGTCGCCGTCGAGCGTCACCGGCGCCCGCTCGGCGCAGACCTTCTCGACGATGGCCATGGTCGCGTCCACCAGGGCCGGGTCGCCCTCGTCGGCAACGAGCAGCAGGTGGGTGTCCGGCTCGCCGAAGTGAGTGCCGCTCTCGTGCGCGTCGTACAGGCGCAGCACGGCGGGCGTCGCGCCGCGCTGAAGGATCTCTCGGCAGGCGTCCAGCCCTGCGGCGAAGGTGCCGAACCCGTAGGCGAGGCCCACCGCGTAGGAGGGCAGCCGGTGGGTGCGCAGCCGCAGCCGGGTGATCACGCCCAGCGTGCCCTCGGAGCCGATGAACAGCTGGCGCAAGTCCGGGCCGACGGCGGCCCGGGGGTAGGTGCCGAAGCTGGCAGGGGTGCCATCCGGCAGGACCACGTCGAGCCCGACGACCATGTCCTCGATCTTCCCGTACCGGGTGGACAGCTGGCCCGCGCCGCGGCAGGCCGCCCAACCGCCGACGGTGGAGATGGCGAAGGCAGACGGCCAGTGACCGGTAGTGGCACCGTGCGCCTCCTGCAGTTCCTTCTCGAACAGGTCACCGAACATGCCGGCCTGTACCTCGACGGTCATCGACTCGGCGTCGAACGAGATGATCTGGTTGAGGCGGCAAACGTCCAGCACAACCCCGCCGAACACCGGAAGCGCGGCGCCGAGGACGTTGCTGCGGCCGGCCGAGACCGTCAGGGGGATGCCGTGCGCATGGCAGACCCGGACCACGGCGGCCACCTGCTCCTCGTCGGCCGCTTCGACGATCACGGCGTCCGGGGTGGCCGGAGCGCCGTCCGTCTCGCCGATGGACGTGCCCGCCCACCAGTCGCGGGTGCGCAGGATCACCTCGTCCCGGTCCGTGTGCACGGCGGCGGCGACCGTGCGTAGTTCGGCGACGACCGCCTCGGGAACCCGGACTACGGCAGTCTGCAGGCTGGCACTCCCCTTGCCGGGCGGGCAGTCGGCGGCCCAGCGCGGCGGGGTTGGCGCGCCGACGACGTAGTCCCCCCGATTGAACGGATGGGTGATGGTCTGCCTGCTGATCATGAAAGTCCCTTCATCAGTACGTTCTTCTCGCGGTCGATGCTGGCGATGTAGTCGTCGATCTGCTGGGCGACCTCGGCATCCGACAGACCCAGCTCCTTCTGGAGCAGACGGCCGACCTCCGGCGCCGCATCCACCGACAGGTCACGGGCGAACACCCGCATCCGGGTGCGGCGGGACAGCACATCGTCGACGGTTCGCGCCAACTCGCAACGAGCCGCGTAGACGACCTCGGCCCGCAGGTAGGCGGTGCCCTCGATGATCGGCTCGGCGAGGGAAGGATCCTCGGCGAACAGCCCGGCGACGAACCTGGCCTCGGTGCCGTACCGCTCGCCCAGATGGGCGCCCAGCCCGCCGGTGGCCGAGGTGGCCTCCGTGTCGTAGCCGGCTCCGCCCAGCAGCGGGAGGCGCACCGTTCGGCAACGCGCCCGGCGGCCGAGGACCTTCAGCGCTTCGTCGACCACGAGCTCGCCCATGTGGCGGCTGGTGGTGAGCTTGCCGCCGGTGACCGTGACGAGCCCGCGCGCGTCCGTCGAGATCTGGTGGTCGCGGCTCATGTCGAGGGTGGCACCCTCCTTCGCACCGACCAGGGGGCGGAGCCCGGCGATCGAACCGACCACGTCCGCGGGTGTGAGGTCGGCATCGAACGCTGTGTTCGCCCCATCGAGGAGGTACCGCATCTCCTCGACGGTGCACAGCACCTCGTCCAAGGAGCCGTCGTAGTCGGTGTCGGTCGTTCCGACCACGACCACGTCCCCCCAGCGGGTGCAGGTCGCGCGACGGGCCCGGCCGGGGACGGGCACGGTCACGGTGCCGTCGACGGGCAGCCTGGTCCACGGCACCACGATGTGCACGCCCTTGGCGGGGCGGATCCTGGGTCGGTGGCCGGGGTCCGACAGGGCGTCCAGCGTGTCGGACCAGACCCCGGTGGCGTTGATCACGACACCCGCCCGCACGTCGATGTCCCGGCCGTCGACCTCGACGGTCGCGCCCCGTACGCTGCCGCCCTCGTGTAGGAGGCCGCGGCAGGTGGCGCCGTTGAGCACGGTCGCCCCGAAGTGCGCGGCGGTTCGCGCGATGGTCAGGGTCAGGCGCGCGTCGTCGGTACGGCTGTCGTAATAGAGCAGCCCACCCTTCAGCCGATCGGCGCGCAGCCGCGGCGCACGGGCGAGGACCTCGGGCACGCTCAGACGCTGGTGCAGCCTGCCGATGCGCCACCCGCCGGCAAGGTCGTACGTCCAGAGCAGACCCTCGAAGGCTTTGGCGATGCGCGCGTCGAAGACGCCGTCCTGGGCGAGCACGGGAAAGACGAACGGCAGTCGCTGCACCAGGTGCGGCGCGTTGCGGCGGAAGCGCTGCCGCTCCAGCAGCGAGCGTCGGACCAGCGGCAGGTTGCCCTGCTCGATGTAGCGCAGGCCGCCGTGCACCATCTTGGACGACTTGGATGACGTGCCCGACGCGAAGTCGTCCCGTTCCACCAGCGCCACGGTCAGGCCGCGGGTGACGGCGTCGAGTGCGGTGTAGCAGCCGGTCACACCACCACCGACGACGAGAACGTCTACGGTGCTGGAGGCGAGCCGTTCGATCTGCTCATGGCGGTCGAGCGTCAGCGGCGTCCGGCGGATGGCGCTCCTCGTCTCTGACCTCGCCTTACGTTCGGGAAGCCGGATCACGATGTCGATTCCTCCTGTGAGTCGGGTTCGGGGCCGCGGGAACCGCGCCCCTGCGGCCGAGCGCCGTGGTCGACGGCGGCCGTGACGTGGCGGGCCATCAGATCGCGCCATGCGGCTCGGGCGTCCTGGCGCTCGGTGTCGGACAGTGTGGGTTCGAAGACGGGGCCCGCCGGCAGCCCTGCCACGGCGGCCGCGACGCTCGGCCACAGCCCGGCCCGCACTCCGCCGACATAGGCGGTGCCGCGCAAGCTGGCCGTCTCATGGCCGCGGGCGCGCTGCACCGGTCGGCCGACCAGGTCGGCCTGGCTGGACATCAGCACGTCGCTGGTGGCGAGCCCGCCGCCGCAGAACAGGTCGGTGACGGGCTGTCCCATGGCCTTCTCCACGCCTTCCAGCAGGTCGCACACCGAGTGCGCGAAGCCTTCGAGGATGCCTCGGGCCAGCTCCGCCCGGGTCGTGGACAGGCTGAGACCGGTGAGGATCCCGGTGGTCTCCGGCGACCAGACGGGAGTCCGTAGTCCCGCCAGAGCGGGCAGGAACCGCACATGGGTCGGGCCGGTGTGCTCACGGGCCAGTTCCGCCAGCCGGCTCGGCGACTCGAACAGCCCGATCTCTTCGCACAGCCAGCGCATCGCGGAACCGGTCGTCGCGGCGTAACCTTCCACGCTGAACATGGACGCGCCCCGGGACCGCCAGCCGACCAGCGTGAGCACGCCGGGCACCTGGCAGCGGTGGGTGGGCGGCCGGTCGCCCGCAACGGCATCGAGGAAGGTGCCCGTTCCGTGGACGCACGTGGCCTGGCCGGGCCGGTGGGCGCCGAGCGCGATCATCGCCGCGTGCTGGTCACCCATAACCGACAGGATCGGCAACCGCCCGCCGAGAACCGACGGGTCGGTGACGCCGAAGTCGCCATCCTCGTCGACGATCCGCGGCAGCACGTCGCGCGGGCAGCCGAGGAACTCCACCCACGGCTCGTGCCAGTCTCCTGTCCGCAGGTCGTAGGCGCCCACAGCCACCGCGTTCGTGGCGGACATGACGTGGCGCGCTCCCCCGGTGAGCTTCCAGACGAGCCAAGTGTCGACCGAGCCGAAGGCCAGCCTGCCCTTGTCATGAGCCCTGCCGACGGCCTCGTTCCGGGTGATCTCCTCCGCCGCCCACAGCAGCGGTGCCCGGGCACCGACCGGCCGGCCGGTGTGCTCCACGAGGTACGCGTCCCACTCCGGCTCCCACGCCCGCAGCCGGGACGCATACCGGCGGTCCTGCCACACCACGGCCTGGCTGAGCGGTGTGCCGGTCACCGTGTCCCACAGCAGGACCGTGGCGCGCTGGGTGGAGATGGACACGCCGGTGACCTCCACCCCGTGCGCGGCCGCCCAGTCCAGCGCCTCGCGGCAGACCTGGACGGTGTTCACCCAGATCTCCGTCGCGTCCTGTTCGACGCGTACATGGTTGGACGATCTGACCGAGATGGGCAGGTACGCCGGTGCCGCCGTGTCGCCGTCGTCGAGGACGATGGCGGCACGGGTACCGGTGGTGCCCTCATCGATGCTGAGTACGCCTCGGCGGCGCTCCCTGGTCATCTGCGAAGGTCCTTTCATCGGTCCGGTTCAGCCCGTTCAGGCCGACACCGGCTGGCGCTGATGGAGGCGGATGGCCTCCTCTTCCAGGTTCACCTCGACGCGGGTCGGGTCCCACTTGATCGCAAGGCACACGAGCAGGCCGACCAGCGGCACCACCGAGAGGACCATCAGACTGTTGCCCACCCCGATGCCCGACTGGAGCTGGGGGAACAGGTACAGGCCCGCGACCGAACCGAGGCTGCCGAGCATGCCGGTCACGCCGGTGCCCATCGTGCGGATGTCGGACCGGTACGACAGCGCCGCGATCGACTTGCCGTTGGGGCCGGGGCCCGCCGAGTGGAAGAAAATGAATATCACCGGCAGCAGCGCAGCCAGGCCGACAGGCAACTGCTTGAACGTCGCGCCCATGACCAGCAGCGCGACGAACACCACCGCGTACCCCGTCATCGAGCTGATCCGCAAGCCCAGCCGCCGCCCGGCATAGGCCGACAGACAGCCACCGACGATGCCGACCGCGTTGAACGCCATGGCGCCCAGGGTCGCCTTCTCGAACTCCTTGCCGAACAGCTCGAGGCTGATCACCGGCAGGTACCAGCCCACAGCGAAGTACTGCATGGCCTGGGTGAGGGAGATCGCGGTCGACAGCACGGTCCGGGGGAGGTAGGGCTGGCGGAACAGCACGCCCGCGTCCCGGAACCCGACCTGGTGCCCGACCTTCTCGACCTGCCCGTTCTCCAGCGGCGCCTCCGCCACGGCGAACCCGTACATCCGGCGCAGGTTCGCCACGGACTCCCGCAGCCTGCCCTTGGACGCCAGCCAGGTGGGGCTCTCGACCAGGAAGAACAGCTGCAACACGAACAGGAGCAGTGCGAACGCGGCCGAGGAGGCGACGGACCAGCGCCAGATGTCCGCACCCACGTCGAACTTGTAGAACACCAGGGTGAGCAGGAGGTTCGTGGTGGTCGCGGTGTACCAGACGCCCTGCCAGAAGTTGAGCCTGCCCTTCAGCGAAGCCGGGGTGTACTCGGCCAGCAGGGCCATCGCCACAGCGAAGTCGATGCCGTAGGCGATGCCAACCAGGCCCCGCCCGACGAAGACCGTCTGGAAGTCCGAGCCGACCGCGGTCAGCACCGCGCCGAGCGCGAAGATGACCTTGGTCATCAGCAGCGGCTTGATCCGACCGATCCGCGCCGCGAGCCAGCCGCCGAAGGGGTTGGAGATGATCGCGATGGCCGGGGCCATCGCGGTGAGCACACCGACCTGCGTGGGTGACAGGCCCAGCTGCTTGACCATCGGGGACAGGCCGGCCCCCAGCGCCGCGTTGGAGTACGCGTCCAGGAACAGTCCCGCCAGCGCGAGAAACCAGATCGCGTTGGTGCGGCGGCCCAGGGCCTGGAGAGTGTCGATGAGAGCGGCAACATCTCCCGCGTTGCGGATGACCGCCGTTTTCGTGTTTGCAGGGCCGTCGTTCATGCCGCCGCCTTTCGGGGTTGAAAACCCCTGCCAGCGGTACGGAAACGACTGAAAGCACAGACGGAAGACCACTGACAGGATGTCTACGTCTGTGCTGTCGGTGAACGAGACGTTAAGCGGCTACGTCCTGACATGTCAAGCATCATGCTCAAAGATGACAAAGTGCGACCTCCGCCATAGAGTCGCCGGCCATGACCTATGTCGTACAAGCCGTGTGGACCGCCCGCGACGGCGAGGAGAGCGCAGTCGCCGACATCATCCGGCTCATCACCCCGCTGTCCCGGCAGGAGCCGGGCAACCTCGCGTACCAGGCGCACGTCAGCACCGACGACCCGCGACGATTCATGATCTACGAGGAGTACGTGGACGCCGCGGCCTTCCAGACGCACCGCGCCTCGGATCATTTCCAGGAGCACGTCGTAGGCGATTGCCTTGCCCGCCTGGAGTCCAGGGAAATCACCACCTACACCCCTCTCGCCTCCTGATCCCGCCGTCAGCGACAGGCGAGCACGCGGGGTCCGACTGACGACCAACCGCGGGCATCGACTTCGCCCTACCCGCCGAGACCTCCTATACCGAAGGGGCACACGGACATTCGTCGCGATGCTGCGGCAAGGGCCACTTCGGCCCGCTGCCATCGTGGGCTACGCGGTGGCGGCGGGATCCCCGCCCGCTTCGATCAATCGTGACCTCATTCAGCGAACTAGTTGCAACACAAGAACCGCTGATCGAAACCAGTCCGGCTGGAACACTTGTCACCAGTATCTCTAAATAGCGAAGACAAGTTATTTACAATCAGTAATATGCAGTTCACCCTCCGACAGTTGGAGTTCTTCGTCGCCGTAGTCGAAGAAGGCTCGGTCACCGAGGCAGCAAAACGCCTCCGAGTTTCACCGGGCGGTGTGTCGTTGGCGCTCAGCCAGCTGGAAGGAACCCTGAAAGTTCAACTGACCTTGCGTCATCGTGGCCGCGGTGCGGCTGTCACCCCGGCCGGTCGATGGGTCTACAACGAGGCAAAGTCGGTGCTCACGGGCGCGGAGGGAATCACCAACGTCGCCGAAGCGCTTCGAGGCACGCTGATCGGCCCCCTGCGTATCGGATGTTTCAGCACATTGTCACCGTGGCTCTTCCCACGCATCGCCGCGCACTTCACAAATGAATACCCGGGGGTGGATCTGCGGCTTGCAGAGGGCACGTCGGTGGAGTTACAGCGCGACCTGCGGGAAGGGAATCTCGATGTCGCTCTGTTGTATGCCAACCATCTCCAAGCCGGCATCGACGGCGTCGAGATCGTTCCCGTCCGCCTGCAGTTGGCGTTGGCACCCACGCACCGCCTGGCACACCTGAAAGAGATCCCGCTGCGCGAACTCGAGAATGAGGACGCGATCTTGCTAGGAGTTCAACCGTCCATCGGGCACGTCGAGGACCTCATGACCGCGGCGGGGATGAAGCCGAACGTGAAATGGCGCAGTACTAATGTGGAGACGATCCGTTCGATGGTTGCCCGGGGCCTCGGGTACACCATCATCATGGGCCGCCCCTACGGCGACTACACCTATGATGGCTTCCCCATCGCCTACCGACGTATCGCAGACGAGGTACCTGAGAACGCCGTGGTGGTCGCCTACCCCAGCGGAACCACCCTGACGACCAAGATCCAGACACTGGTGTCGTTCTGTCGCACCGAATTCGGCCACGAGGGCAAGGAAGCCGATACCGAAGGCGTTCGCGACGGTATGGGCGCATTGTGACCCGCGGGGGATGCTCGTCCGTTCCGGTCCTAGCGGGCGAGCATCCCGGATTCCCGGCCGAGAGTTCTAGCGGTCCGAGAATGGCTCACGAGCGCCGATCAGCGACTTCGTCTCGAGATACTCACGGATTCCGTGCAGGCCGCGTTCGCGTCCGTAACCCGATTGTTTGACACCGCCGAAGGGCGCCTGCATGTTGAGGGCAGCATGGTTGACGAATACGCAGCCGCTTCGGATCTGTCGGGCGACGCGTAGCACCCGGTCGGTGTCGGCACCCCCGTATACACCAGAGGCCAAACCATAAGCGGTGTTATTGGCAAGGCGGATACCGTCGGCCTCGTTTCGGTAGGTCAGGATCGACAGAACCGGCCCGAAGATCTCCTCACGCGCTATCTCCATGTCCTCGCCGACATCGGAAAAGACTGTGGGCTCGACGAACCAGCCCCGAGACAGACCCGAGGGCGCCTCGGGCCCACCGGTGACAAGCCGGGCACCCTGCGCCAGTCCCCGTTCGATGAACCCGCGGACGCGATCTCGCTGCGCCTGCGAAACCAGTGGCCCGACTCTGGTCTCCTGCTCCCACGGATCTCCGACTGTCAGCGCGGCGACGGCCGCGGCCGCGACCTGCTCTGCTTCGGCGATCCGGTCCTCGGGTACCAGTAGTCGCGTCAGCGCTGCACAGGTCTGGCCTGCGTTGTTGAAGCAACGCTCGACGCCGTAGTGCACTGCCGCCTGGAGATCGGCGTCATCGAGGACCAGCAACGCACCCTTCCCACCCAACTCCAAGGACACCCGCTTGAGTGAACGCGCAGCGGCCTCGGCGACCGAACGGCCAGCACGAGTCGAGCCGGTGAGGGACACCATGTCGACCAGCGGATGTTCCGCAAGCGCGGCACCGATGTCGGGGCCGCGGCCGAGAACCACGTTGAGCGTTCCCGGTGGTAGCCCGATGCCGTCAACGATCTCCGTCAGTGCGAGGCAACTCAATGGAGTGACCTCGCTCGGCTTGAGCACCACGGTGCAGCCGGCTGCCAGCGCTGGCGCGACCTTCAGTGCAATTTGGAACAGCGGGAAGTTCCAGGGTGTGATCGCGACCACAACACCGACAGGTTCTGAGATAACTACGGCGTTGCCAACCTCCGCTACCGCCAGTGCATCCGGTAGGAATGCGGCGGCATCCTCGAAAGCTGCGATCGCCGCGCCTACCTGGGCGTGATAGGCCGCAGCGCGCGGCATGCCGACTTCCGTGACGATGATGTCGGTGAGATCGTCCTGTCGAAGCCGCATCTCTTCGGCGATGCGCCGCAGCAACTGCGCGCGCTGGGCGGGCGAGATGGAGCTCCATGACGGCAGGGCACGGTGGGCAGCCTCGACCGCAGCGTCGGCTGCGGCTCGGCTGGCCAGCCGCACGGTGGCACACACATCCTCGGTCGCGGGATCGACGACATGGTGCAATTCTTCGATGTCGTCGGAGTACCACCGGCCATCGATATAGCTGCGGTCCGCGGTCACGGTTGCGCTGCGCACAGGTTTCACCTGTCCGCCGTCTCGGCGGCCCCGACCGGGGGTTCGGCCAAGAGCTTCCACGGCGAGGGCATCTCGCCGACCGGCACTTCGACGAGCAACGGTGAACGCGCCCCGTGAGCACCACGGATGATCGACGCCAGCGCGTCGGGTGTCGCGGCCGACTCGAAGGAGACGTCGAATGTCTCGGCCAGCTTCGCGAAATCGGGGTTCTTCAGGTCCACTCCGATGTTGCGGCCGAAGGTTTCCTGTTGGATCCGCTGCACGTTACCGAACGCATTGTTGTTGAACACGACGGTGACCAAGCCGATGCCGTATTTGGCGGCAGTGGCCAGTTCCTGCAGGCTCCATCCGAACCCACCGTCACCATTGATCGATACGACGGTGCTGCCGGGCTTTCCGACCTGAGCACCGAGCCCGGTCGGGAAACCATAGCCGAGTGTCCCCTGGTATCCGGGGGTGATGTAGGTGCCCGGTTCATAGACCGGGTAGGCCAGGCGCGCGGCGTAGCCGATCTGGGTCAGTTCCTCTACCAGCACACCGTCATCGGGCAAAGCACCTCGGATCGCCTCTAGCCAGGTCAGCTGCGGTTGGATCTGCGACAGCTGCCCTCGCTCCCACTCGCGGAACTTCTCCAGGTCCGGCATTGCCCGCCCGGCCGGTATTTCGGCGGTCAAGGCTTCCAGCCCCGCGCAGGCGTCGGCGATGATGCGGACATCGAATTCTCGTGGCGCAGCGGTGTCGGCCGGGTCGGCGTTCAGTGCGATGACACGGCGCTTTCCCGGTGTGAGTACCGGTTGCCCGTTCATGGTCACGAATCGGGTCCCGACGGCCAGCACGACGTCCGCGTGTTCGATCACTCGCATACCCGCAAGGCGTGACAGGGCCAGCGGGTGCCGGGCGCTCAGCGCGCCCTTTCCGTTCCGGCTCATCACCACGGGTGCACCGAGCGCCTCCGCGAGGTTCTGCAGGGCGCGTGAGGACTTGCTGTTACGAATCCCACCGCCGACGAAGATCACCGGACGCTGCGCGGATCGCAACAGCGCCGAGGCCTGCGCGATGTCCTCGGCCTCCGGCACGGCCAGTCCGAAGCCGACCGGTTCCAGCGGCTTCGCGGTGGTCGCAGCGGCAAGCACGTCCGGCGGGATCTCGATACCGACCGGTCGTGGCCGTCCGCTGGACACCTGACGAAATGCTTCACGAACCAGCCCGGGGATCTCCTTAGGGGTTCGGGCGATCCCGTTCCACTTGGTCAGCGAGGCAAGTAGCCCGCTCTGATTCTCGATCTCGTGCAGCATCCCCAGCCCTCGGTCGATGGTGTGTGAGGGGATGTGTCCAGCAATGCAGACCACGGGACTGTTCGCCGCGTAGGCCGTGGAAAGCGCCGCACCGGCATTGAGCAGGCCCGGGCCGGGGACGACCATGCAGACCCCGGGCCGATCGGCTACCCGAGCGTAGCCGTCGGCCATATAGGCTGCGCCCTGCTCGTGACGAGCGGACACGAAGTGGATTTCGTCCCGGTGCTGCGCCAAACCGTCGACCGCGTAGTCGAGCTGAATGCCGGGTACGCCGAAGACCGTCTTCACGTCCTCCCTGATCAACTGCTCGACGAGCAGTTCTCCACCGGTTTCGGGCATTTCTCTACTTTCTTGTTCGGCAGATCAACGGTGTGCAGGTGTCGGGTCGTCGTGTTTCAGGCCCGCACCGCATCCGCAGTCGCGCGAGACATCCGCTCTGGACTGGCCCCGTGGCCGCCACGCAGCATTTCGATGAGTGCACCCGGGTCGGACGGCAGGTCATTGCCCCGCCACGCGATGTGCTGGTCTTCGCGGCAGATGACAAAGCGGTGCTGGTAGACCTCCGGCGCACAACCGATGGGAATCTCGACCACTTCGAGTGGCACCCCGCTGCTCGCCGCTGCTTCGACCACCGGCTCGGCCTCGCTGCGGGCGCCGAAGCACAGCAGCGTGTAGCCGCGGCCGAAGGTGTCGTACAGCGAGACATCGCCCTCCAGCCAGAAATGCGGGGCCCGGCAGCCCGGCACAGTGGACGGCGTGTAGTCGCCCATGGTGTAGGCGGGCGGCACATCGCCGTCGTAGCTGATGATCGGCGAATTGTTGTAGCTGTAGCCGAAGTTGAGGCCCGCGGCGGCGAACTGCTGGACGTTCAGGTCGTAGACAGCTCGCCCCAGGGAATCACGCGCCTTCCGGCCCTGTTCGGTCGCGTCTTCGATTTCGGCCGGGACGTCGGACTGAGCGACCTTGCGTTGATGAGCCATCGCGAATTTGGAGACCTGCTCGGTGATCGACAGCCGCTCGGATTCGTAGGCGTCCAGGATCGCGTGGTCGGCCCATCCACCGAGGTAGGCCCCCATTACCCAGGTCAGGTTCAACACGTCGGCGATGCCGGCGTTCATGCCATAGCCGGCATAGGGAACCCAGAGGTGGCAGGCGTCGCCCGCGATGAACACGTTGCCGTCGCGGAACTTGTCGGCCACCAACCGACGCGCAACCCAGTCCTCCTTCGACATGATGTCGTAGTGGAACGAATCGTCCACTCCCAGGATTGTCCGAATCGCCCGGTCGCGGTCCACCGACTCCCGTTCGTGTTCCTCGTGGGTCAGGTAGTTGTGGACAAGGAAGACCTCTTCACCGTCGATGGAGTAGATGTGTCCGTTGCGTCGCGGGTTGAGTGTGTAGTAGCCCCAGGCCTTCTCGCCGGACATGACGCTGTGGAGGTCTTTCGCCCGGATGCATGTGGACTGGACGTATTGCAGGACCGGATCACCGGAGAGCTTCGCGCCGATCTGCTTGCGGACCATCGACCGACCACCGTCGGCGCCGATGAGAAAGCGCGCGCGGATCACACGCCGGTTCGTGCCATCCAGATCCGACACAGCGACCTCGACGCCGTTGATGCTCTGATCGAACTCGTGATAGAGCGTTTCGTTGAGCAGAGTGACATGAGGCAGTTCCGAGGCGTGGCGCATCAGAATCGGTTCCAGGAAGGTCTGGTTGATGCGATGCGGTGGCTCCGGCGTCGCCCAGGAGGTATCGGGGCCGTCGGTCGAGGTGTATCTGAATTGGCGCGCCGGAATCTGGATCCGGGTCAATTCTTGGCCGGTCATGGTGGTGCGGAAGGAGACGTCGTGCGGATGGTCGCCAGGCAGGCCGGCGTTGCGGACCTGTTGCACGATCCCGAGTCGCCGGAAGCGCTCCATGGTTCGGGCGGATACATGGTTGCATTTGACGTTCGGGGGCTCGAGGAACCGGCGCTTCTCGATGACGACGGTGGAGATCCCGCGGGCGTCCAGGTCCATTGCCGCGGTGAGTCCAACTGGTCCGGCGCCCACGATGACGACGTCCGTCTCGACGATGTTGTTCATGAAGTACTTTCTGGTGTCCTGTTCGAACCTGCCGTCTGACCGTCGGACGTCCATGTCCGAGCCGACCTCGGTGACCGGCTCAACGGCCGCACGGGACGGCAGGTGCGCGCGGAGGGCTGTTCAGTCGAAGATGTCGGGGTATTTGGCGACGATCCGGTCGTATAGCGGCTGGAAGCAGTTCCATCCGGCACCTGGGGTGCCGATCTCGCTGCGGGTCGCTTCGGCGACCTCGTGACGGATCTGCAGTGGCTTGCCCGCGGCGTAGGCAGCGAGCTGAGCCTGGCATGAGCGTTCCATCGAGATGAACCACCATGCCGCCTCGTCGACGGTGTTGCCGACAGTGAGCAACCCGTGGTTGCGGAGGATTACGGCCTTGCCGTCGCCGAGCGCGTGTGCGATCCGTTTGCCCTCGTCGGGGTCGAATACCAGACCGTTGAATTCTTCGAACACGCCGTGGTCCTGGTAGAAGGCGCAGGCGTCCTGTGTGATCGGCTCGAGACGTTGGTCCAGCGCCGACAGCGTCTTGCCGTAGAGCGAGTGGGAGTGCGCTGCCGCGACAGCATCCGGCCGGGCTTCGTGGATCTGGGAGTGGATAGCGAACGCAGCAATGTTGACAGGTTTGTCTCCCTCGACCACCTTGCCCGCCGAGTCGACCAAGATGAGATCGGATTGTTTGATCAGAGAGAACGACATCCCGAACGGATTGACCCAGAAATGGTCGGTGAGTTCGGGGTCTCGCGCGGTGATATGCCCGGCGACGCCCTCGTTGAACCCGAAATCGGCGAACAGCCGGAACGCCGCGGCCAGACTCTGCTTGCGCCAGGCACGCTCCTCTTCAACCGAATTTGCGACTGGCCGAACCTTGCGTGGCTGCTGATAATCCATCGAAACCTTCTTCATGTTGCCGGCCCTGGAACAAGCCGGCAGATTCGGGTGCACGTTTGCTTTCCTGCGAAATTCACTTACATTCACCGGATTTCGGCGAGGTCTTGCCGTTGCCCATCCGGCGACTTCAGCAGAGCTATGAAGCACACCACCAGTGCCGCGATCCACGCGATGCCCACCAGTGCAACGCTTCCACCTGTCGCTGCGACGATCGCGGCAGCGATGACGGGAGTGAAGCCGGCGCCCAGTGTCGACGCTCCCTGGAAACACAGCGATGCGCCGGTGAACCGGACTTTCGTGGGAAACAGCTCGGCGAGGAACGCCGCCAGCGGCCCCAGGATCGTTCCCTGAATCGCCTGCCCGACCATGATGGCGATGGCAAAGGAAAACGCCGAGCCGCTCTGGACGAGCAACAGCATGGGATAGGCGAACGCTATGGCAGCGATGATCCCCGCGCCCATGATCGGCTTGCGCCCGAGCCGATCACACGCCCGGGCGGAGACGAAGGTGAACAGGAACAACACGATCGCCGACAGTGTCTTCGCGTTCAGAACATCGGTCTTCCCCGCCCCGTTCTGCACGGCGAAGTTGACCGCCCAGACCGCGACCATCCCCGAAATGGTCAGCTGACTGATCGCTACGAGCAGCCCGAGGACAACGTTGCGCGGGTGGCGCGTCAGCACCTCGATGATCGGGATACGCCGCTTCTCCGCTTCGACTTCGAACTGCTGGAACATCGGGCTCTCGGAAATCCTCAGCCGCACGAACATACCGATGCTGATGAGCACCACACTCGCGAGGAACGGAACTCGCCAACCCCAGCTGAAGAACTGCTCGTCCGGCAGCAGACTCGCAAGCAGCATGGCGCCGGCCGCCAACAGCGACCCCGCGGGGGCTCCGAGGTTGGCGAACGAGGCCGCGAAACCTCGCTTACCTCCGGGCGCATGTTCGATGGCAATGAGCATCGCCCCGCCCCACTCGCCGCCCACGGCCAGACCCTGGAGGATCCTGAGCAGGAGCAGCAGCACCACCGCTGTGGGCCCGATCTGTGCGGTGCTCGGCAGAAGGCCGATGGTGACGGTAGCGAAACCGATGGCGAGCATCGAGACGATCAGGGCGCCCTTGCGCCCGACGCGATCACCGAAGTGACCGAAGACGATCCCCCCGAGTGGGCGAGCCGTGTAGCCGGCGGCCAACGTGCCGAAGGCAGCGAACGAGGCCATCGCGGGACTCAGACCATGGAAGAAGATCTTCGGAAAGACAATTGCCGCAGCCGTAGCGTAGAGCAGAAAGTCGTAGAACTCGATAGCGCTACCCAGGAAGCTCGAGGCGAGAATTCGTCTCATCTGCTTCCTGTCGGCGGTATTGCTCTTTACTGCGCCGGGGACAGCGGCGACCCCTGTGTCCATGCTCATATCCCTAACCTGATGTGACTGGAACCTCATCTTGTTCGCCCGGCGTATGTACAGGCAACGACAATTATCTCGATAACTTATTGAGGATCACTAAACAACAGTGGGGTTGGAATCGAGCTGTATAAGGGCACAACTGAATTACCTGTTGAGAAAGTAGTCATTGTCAGGAACCCGGGTGGCCTGCATCGTCGTGCGAATGGCATTACCTCGAAGCCCCCGGCTCACGCGGCGGCTGCCACGGCCTGCGGAACTGGCCCCGCTGTTGAAGTTCAAGTCCCACGACATGAACGCGACGAGACGCCGACTCAGCCGCGTTCACACCATCGATGACCTGCGCAGGCTTGCCCGGCGCCGCACACCTGCCGGACCGTTCGACTATGTCGACGGCGCCGCCGAGCAGGAAGTGAGCCTCGAGCGCGTTAGACGCGCCTTCAGGGAACTCGAGTTCCAGCCGAGAATCCTGCGCGATGTCTCGACCATCGACACCTCGGTCGAAGTTCTCGGTATTCGCGCGAAGCTCCCGTTCGGTCTCGCACCCACGGGTTTCACTCGGATGATGCACACGGCCGGCGAGACCGCTGTAGCGCGCGCAGCCGCCGAATACGGCGTCCCGTACACGCTGTCCAGCTTCGGTACGACCTCTTACGATGCAGTGCAGGAGGCCGCTCCGAACGGTGACAACTGGTTTCAGCTCTACCTGCTCGGTGACCGGGAACGCAGCATCGAGCTCGTCACCGAGGCCGCCGCAGCGGGCTGCACCACCCTCTTCCTGACCGTTGATGTCCCCGTACCCGGGAGGCGCCTACGAGACCTCCGAAACGGGATGACGGTTCCACCTCAACTCACACCGCGAACCCTCCTCAACGCTTCCTACCGGCCGGCGTGGTGGTTCAACTTCCTGACCACTGAACCCCTCAGCTTCGCCTACGGAAGCGGTGACCTCGACAAATCAGCACTGACCGGAATGCTCGACAGCTCGGTCACCTTCGACGATCTCGCGTGGATGCGCGAACACTGGCCCGGCAAACTGGTCGTCAAGGGAATTCAAACCGTCGATGATGCGGTCAAGGCCGTAGACCACGGGGCCGACGCAATCGTCCTGTCCATCCACGGCGGCCGCCAGCTCGACCGGGCACCCGTCCCTCTGCACGTCCTCCCCGCCGTCGCCGCCACCCTCCGGGGCCGGTCATCCATTCTGCTCGACTCAGGGATCACCAACGGTGCCGACATCGTTGCCGCGCTCGCCCTCGGCGCCGACTTCACCTTGGTCGGCAGGGCATACCTGTACGGGTTGATGGCCGCCGGCGAGGCCGGCGTCCGCAAGTGCATCGAGATCCTCGCCTCCGAGGTTGAGTCGACAATGGCGCTGATCGGAGCCAAGAGCGTCGATGAACTATGCCCGGAACACGTGAAGTTGCTACCGAACGCGCAGTAACGCACAACATGGTCCGGTACGGCGAACATTCAGCTTCCGGATCGGCCGATAGGCACACGAGGAGAACGCAACTGCAGAGCGGAAGTGAACGGCCGGATCCTGATGAGGGGGTTCCGGCCGTTCACCACACTTTCGTTCCATAGGGCCGAGGCCGTCGTCGGCACAAACGGTGAAACCGATCTTTGGCCAGCAGCCCGGACGGGGTGAGCGTCCCACCGAAGTGGATCGACATGCACTGGCTGGATTCAAGCGATCGTCGCGATACCAGCCTGATGGACGGTAGATATTCGTTGAACGCAGAGCGGATGGCCCACATTCGCGCAGCCGGCGCCGCCGATGGCGGCGGCGCCGGCTGGTACAGCGGCTCAGCGATCGTCTGCGACGAGCAGCAGGTACGCCGCCTCCTTGCACAGAACAGCCAAGCGCCGAGCCCTGAACTCCCTACTAGGGCAATATCCATCCGAGCCTGCCGGGCTCATGGTCCTAGCTGCAGCGATGTCCGCCGGCGAAGTACGTGGGCGTCGCTGACACGGGCAGCTCACCTATTGCGCTGCCATCCAAATCAAAGCTCCGCACTCAGGTGCCCAGCGCGGTTGTGGGGACACCGTAGGGCAGGAACCGCACGCGACGGCGTTCGTCGGTATTGTCGCGATGCGCGCGCAAGGCCTCGAGCTCGCTCGGAAAAACCTGCTCGACCCTTGCCTCGCCGACGTCATCGATGCTGTAGATGACCCACACTCCACTGCCGGTCTCGCCGGTGGTCTCGCCCTCCGGTTCCGGTGGCCGCGTGCGCTCCGGCTGAACAAATTGACCCAGCAGCGACGCCAGCGTACTCACGCTTGTGCGATCGATGTATTCGGCGGCCTTTCCGAGGAGGTCACGGAATTCGATCCCCGCCTCCCGCAACGCCCGTTCGAATTCTTCCGGATCGATCCCAAAAGGCCCATCAGGTGCCATCACATTGCTCCTGGAGTCGAATTCGCGGCTACGCCTTCAGTGTCCTCGCGCAATCCCGCCTTCGCCACGTCCGGCAAGATCACGGTCCGACGCGGCGAACTCGTCCGCTATGCCAGGCCGCGTGTCGACCGGACAGTGACGTGTCGGGTGTGATCGCAGTGCCGCCCCGGCGGCGGTAGGAGACCTGCCCGGCAGCTTTCGCCCAGGCTCGGAGATAGACCTCGGCGACGTAATGCGGTTGCACGGATGGGCGGCGGCAGGCGGGTATGGTCCGCCCGCGGCCCGTAGACTTCGGCCGTGAGCGATATCGCGGATTTCGCTCGGCTGATCGCCGGCGATCACGGCCTTTGTGTCGTCTCGACCGCGCGGGCCGATGGCACTGTGCAGTCCTCGCTCGTCAACGCGGGTGTGTTGGCGCACCCGCAGACCGGCGAGCCCGTGGTGGGCATGGTCGTCCGGGGTGGTACGCGCAAATTGGACAATCTCCGTGTTCGGGCGCGGATGACGGTTGTCGTCCGTGTCGGTTGGGCGTGGGCGGCCGTTGAGGGATCGGTGTGGATCGCGGGTCCCGACGACCCCGTGCCGGACATCGACGCCGAACGGCTGCGGCAGTTGCTGCGGGAGGTTTTCACTGCGGCGGGTGGCACGCACGACGACTGGGACGAATATGACCGGGTCATGGCTGCCGAGCGCCGCGCAGTCGTTCTCGTCATCCCGGATCGCATCTACGGCAACGGCTGAGGCAGCGAACGGACAGGCGGCTATGCACCGACTCGGAGTGAACCGAATGTAAGGCCGGATCTCACAGTCGGGTGTAGTTCGCTTGGTCCTGCTCGAACGCCGTCAGAATCCGCGGTGTCAACGTCAGACGGGTGTTGGTGATCGCGGTCAGGTAGTCATCGACGTCGGCGGGTTCGCTCGTTTCCTCACGCATCGCGCGTTCGAACGCCGACTGGGCCCCGGCACGGGCGGCGTACTCGATGTCCGCGGGGGTGAAGTGGACTGTGGAACGGACCAGGTGGTCGAGGTCGATAGTCTCGGCTGCGGGGCCGAGGTAGCGCTGCCAGATCGCTTTGCGCGCGGGCTCATCGGGCGGACCGATCGGTATCACGTAGTCGAAGCGGCCCGGCCGCAGGAACGCCGAATCCAGCGAGCGGACCGAGTTGGTGGCGCAGATCAGCAAGCGGCTGTAGTCCTCCCGGAAGACGGGAATCAGCTTGAGTAGTTCGTTCGTCACACCATGCGCCGGACTGGTCGCCGTCCCCTCACGCGCACCGGCGATCTCCTCCACCTCATCGATGAACAACAGCAGTTCGTCGAGTTCGCCCAACTCCGCGAACACCTCACGTAGTGACGCCGCGAGCCCACCGCTCGCCGTCGCGGCCAGCCGAGACGGGAACAACTCCACGAATGGCCACCCGAGCCGTGAGGCGACCGCTTTCGCGAAGCTGGTCTTTCCGGTGCCCGGCGGCCCGAACAAAATCACGCTCTTGGGTGGCCGAACCCGATAACGCTCGGCGACATCGGGGTTTGCCAACGGCAGCACGATCCGTCGTTCGATGATCTCTTTCTCCCGGTCCATCCCGGCCATCGACTGCCATAACCCGGGTGGCAGCAGCCGCCCGCCCAGCTCGTTCAGCAAACTGGCCTGGGCGGGTGCCAGCGGCTCGACCAGTTCGTAGTAGACGAGACCGGTCCTGCGTACGTATCCGGAATGCTCGAACGCGACCGATCCGGTGGCGCCCTCGGGGACGAGCGCGCAGATCTGCCGCACGCCATCCGCGCGCAGCCGCCGCTCCAGTTCGGTCAGCAACGCACTGCCGATACCGCGCCGTCGCCACTGCGTCCCCAGCGCCACCAGCAGGACCCACGCACGCTCGCCCTGGATCTGCGCGACCGCCATACCGACGATCTCCTCGCCGACCTCGGCTACCACCGCTGGCTGCCCAGCACGAGCGGACGCCAGCACCTCCGCCAAAGCGAACACCGGCTCACCTGAACTGGCTATCCGGCTCTGCTCCCAGATCTGAATCGCCTGATCCAGATCAGCGTCACGAAATTCGCGCAGTCGCCATACCGGCATACACACCTCCAACCGCCATCGAAGGGTGGGCGACCCGAACCGCTCCCCCCAGTAAACACCGACAGCACCTGTGAGCAAGCCATTCTCTGAACTCCGCCGGACAGGCGGATCGGCGCCTTCGCGAGCGACGATGCCGCCGTCAGCCGAATCCACTGGCGCGACGGCGCTGGGTGATCTACTGCTCCCGCCCTGACGAAACTGCCCGCCTCCGGCGCGATCGGTCCATCGGGCATTGTCGGTTCGACCTGGTGTCCTGCGGCATGAGCTGTTGGTCTCGCGGGCGGTTGCGCACCGACGCCGAAGTGGTGGGTCTGCCCGCAGCAAATCAGGCAGCCCGTCAAGGCGGCACATGATCGCGGACTCCGACGGCAGGTTACGGCGCGGTGCACCTGCGACGGCGACAGCGGCCCACGTGCCGGCGGTCCGGCCGGTGCGCTGCGTGCTGGCCTCCGGAGCGTGCCCGGCCTCGCCGCAACCGACACGGGCAGGCCGCGATCCCGACCGCCAACAGCCGAAAACCCCGCCCGGCCGCAAGGCCGAACGGGGTCCGGTGTCCCCAGCGAACGCCACTGGGATCTTCCCCACTACCTACTTCGCCGGTGCCACCGGCGGCGCGGAGATAGTGGCGAAGTACTGAATGGCCGCACCAATGGCAACCGGGCCGGTCACCAACAGCTGACCCGCAATGGTGCCCAGCGCACCGACCGCGGCGATTCCCACCAGGCAGCCCACGGCCGCCGCCGGGATGAACGGACCGAACAGACCAGCGATAGTGCCCGCGGCGATGGTCGCACCCGCGATACCACCGAGCACACAACCGACCGCCCCGCCACCGATACCACCGACCAGGGTGCCGATCGTGGCACCCATCGAAATGGTGCTCGTCATCCGGGACCAAGCAGCCTGCTCACGGTCGTAATCGGTCTTCCACGGCGCCTTGTCCTCGAACGGCAACGCGACCGGCTTGTAGCTCGCGTGCGCCATGTCGAACTGCGGGGTCAACGTCGCGGTCCGATCAGCGATATCCGCCGCGATCGGGAACTCGAAGTCATCGACCCGGAACGTCAGCGGCATACCCGCCAGCGTGGTGCCGCCCACGGACTTGATCTTGAAAATACCCTCCTCCACGACCATCGAACCCGCATCGGTGGTGACGATCGACTGGGTATCGGTCGCATTGGCCGTGAAACCGACCGCACCGTCCTCAACACCAGGCTCCGCGCCCGCCGAACCGGACGCGATACCGACCGCGGCCACCAAACCCGCGGCCAACGAAACGATTTTCCTCATCTTTGTTTCTTTCCTCTCGGCTGTCTCAAGAAGGTCGGGCGCGCCGAGGACGCCGCATGCCGGACACAGATCGCGCCGACGGGTCTCTTACTGGACGGTGTGCCGTGTGGCCTGGTGCAAGACCTGATCGGTCGCACTGAATCGCGGAAGCGCATGCGGTGCGGTCATGCGTCGTCGCGGACTTCGTGGCAGGCGGCCGCACGCCCGGTTGGCAACCGTGCCGCAACCACTACGATCTGCGCGAACTCTCCCGTCGATGGGCTGGGTCATCGGCGTGCCTCCGTCAGGTTCGTGCCGCGCCGCTACCGTGCGGCACTTACGTGGCACGGTGCCCTAGGTAACAGTGACGTGTCAAGTCATTCGGTCCGCTCAGCTGACCGATCACGCGCGAACACCCACCGGATTTCGCAGGTGGTTTGCTCACCGAACCTCATTCGTGTCCCAGATCGGCCAATGGGTCGATACCGACTCGTCAACAAACCTGTTCGAACGTCACTTCTGCACATCGAGGTACGTACTCGATGCCCCAGCAACCCGGACTCCCGGCCGCGCTCCTCCGACCAACCGTGTCGGAGGGAATCGCGACGATCACTATCGACCGTCCGCCAGCTAACGCCTTCGACCCCTCGTTGATCACGGAATTCCTGAGCGTTCTTCCGCCGCTCGTCGACGAGTTGGAGGTCCGCAGCCTACGTCGCGGCGGATTCGCCGAAGGATATCCGGGTGACCCGACCACCGGAGGGCTCTTGGCTGCACACCGGAGACCGGGTGATCCGCGGATCCGACGGCTGGTTCCGATTCGTGGATCGCACCAACGACGTGATCCGCCGACGCGGCGAAAACATCTCGGCGACCGAAGTGGAGTCGGTACTGTCCCAGCACCCCGGCGTCGGGCGGGTGGCGGTGGTCCCGGTGCCATCCACCCTCGCCGAGGACGAGGTCATGGCGGCGGTCGTGCCTGGGACGGAATCACCCTTGATCCCGCCGATCTGTTGCGCTTCGCCGAGCAGAACCTGGCCTACTTCGCACTTCCCGCTACATCGACCGGGTGGCGGAGCTCCCGCTCACCGAGACGGGGAAGGTACGGAAGCAGGAACTGCGCTTCCGCGGTGTTCGGCCGGACACCTGGGATGCCTCGCGGCAAGGGTTCCGACCGATGCGAGATCGATGACCTCTCGGGCCGGGGCTATCGTCCGCACCTGTTGAAGGAACACATCGCCGCGCTGTACGCGCCGTCACCACCAGCGACGTTGCCCGGCGAATGGGTGCATCGCATCGCATGCAGGGTTCGGGTGATTCCGACGCCGGCAGTTCGGAGAGCGCCGGTGATCCGACTGACATTGAGCCGGGCGGTGGGCGCCGTGACCGATAGCGCGCCCGCCAGCACCCGAGGGCCACTGAACACCGGGACGGCAACGCTCATGTAGCCGAGTCGGGTCTCCTCGACCTCGACGGCGAGCTGATCCTTGCGCATCCGCTCGAGTTGCTGCCGGAGGACGCTGACGGACATCGTGGTGCGGTTGGTGAGTGCCGTGAACCCCTGCTCGACGACCTCGTCGAAAACGGACTGGGGCGAAAACGCCAAGATCATCTTGCCGGCGGCCGTGCAGTAGAGCGGCAACCTGCCTGCCACACGCGACTGCTGGTCTAGTCCGCGATGCCCGACGATCTTCTCGATGTAGAGCACGTCGATACCGTCGCGAACCGCGAAGTGCACCGTCTCCTGCGTGGCCAGGAGGAGATCCTCCATGTATGGCAGTGCCGCGTCGCGCAGGATTCGCTGCCGGGGCACCAGCTGACCGAGCTCGAACAGTCGCAGCCCGAGCCGATACTTCGTTCCCGCTCGTTCGAGTAGGCCCCACTCCACCAGCTCTCCGGCCAGCCGGTGCACCGACGCCTTCGCGACGCCGGTGCGTCGGGCGAGTTCCGTCAGTGACAGGTCGCTGCGCTCGCTGTCGAAGGCATCGAGAATCAGGCGGGCCTTGCCCAGAACGGAGGACATGTCCCCGCCCGCCTGCTGACCGGCCGAGTTGATGGGTACTACCGGTCCGAGTCCACCGGATCCTCGGGTAGCTGTCGTCAAGGGGTGCCTCCTGGTGGGTCGGGCGAGCAGTAGGATCGCTCCACATGTGCTGAGGAGCGGTGCGCTCGCCTGATGTTGCGACGCTACGGGACCGGTGCGACGAGAGACACGTCACATGGTCCGGTCAACGGACCCGTTCCGCAGCGTCTACATTCGACTGCTCGACCTCGATGGATGCCAGAAAGTCCCGCACCACCGATGCCACCGCCGCTGCTTCGCACCGCAGCGCTGGCGCCGAAACCCACCATGTCCATTGCGATCACCGGGAACACCAGCCTTGCCGTGGCAGTGGCGATGACGGCGTCGCGACGCTTGGGTTCTTCGCACTGGCGATGGCCGGCCGGCGGCGTTCGCACACAACGTGCCTTACGCCGAACGCCCGAGAGAGCTCAGTGTCCGGTTGATCCCGAGACCCGCGGACTTCAGCGGACCGGACACCCTGCCGAGGTTCATCCGGTCGGTAGAGGTGGACAGTCCGACCGCTCCCACCAGCACCGAATGGTGGTCGAACACCGGTACTGCCGCACTGACCACGCCGAGCAGCAATTCCTCGGCCTCCACCGCCAGCTTGTTCTGCCGGACGGTGTCGAGCTGGCGGTACAGATGCGCCGCCGATGCGACCGTTCGTCGAGTGATCGAGGGAAGCCCGTTACCAACCACCTGCTCGACAACATCCCCAGCAGAAAACGCGAGAATCGCCTTGCCCGTCGCCGTCGCATACAGCGGCAGCCGCCCCGCGACACGCGACGGTATCTCGACCGCGCCGTGCCCGGAGATCTTGTCGATGTAGAGCACGTCGAAGCCATCCCGGATCGCGAAATGAACCGTCGCGGTCGTCGCAGCATGGAGTTCCTGCAGGTACGGCAGCGCTGCGTCCCGGAGTACTCGTCGCGCAGGCACCAACTGCCCCAGCTCGAACAGTCGCATGCCAAGGCTGTACTTCGTCCCGATGCGCTCGAGGACACCCCACTCGACCAGGGCGCTCGCCAACCGATGCGTCGTGGCCTTGGCGACTCCGCTTCGCTGGGCCAGCTCAGTGAGCGATAACGCCCCCGAATCCGCATCGAAGGCTTCGAGCAGCAACCGCGCCTTGCCCAGTACCGATTGCATCGTCGAACGCCTCCAAAACACCCAGGCGGTCCACTCACCGGACCAGGACTGCTCACCATACCTTCGTGCTGTCCCCGGACCTGCGCCTACATCTAGGTTTGCGTGTCGAAGTGAATCGAGGGGTGGCACCGCTGCGCCGTGTCACCTCTCGACCTGAGAAGTCGATCCGCACAGCGGATTTCACAACAACAGCGCAGCGGCTGGGGAATGGTCTCGCTATCTACCCGCTCCAGCGACGTCGTCGTTGGTCGCGATGCGCTTCGCGTCGAGCGCGGCGGACCGTTGCGGCGTCAGCCGCGGCAGCGCAAGATCTCGATGCCACCAACCGCACGGCGGACACACGAAAACCGTGGAATCACCTATACCAATGGCCGGCCGTCACCCTGCGACGCCATCGCCGCCAAGGGCGGCGACGGTTGGCTCGTCGGACCGATCGTGGCACGGAGCGCTGCCGCTGTCGCCGCGTCGGCCGGAAAGAACGATTCGATCGCGAACTCCGCCACCGTGATGTCGAAAGCGGTGCTGAAGGTGGCGATCGTGGCGTGGAACGCCAATTCTCCGCGGCTGGTTCGCAGGCGCAGCGAGGTAGCGATATCGAGTGGACCACTGAGCGGGTCGTGCGAGGGATCCGGCCCGGGGTACTGGCTTATCTCCGCTATCAGTTCGCGGGCCGAAGTGCTGCCGGTGGCAGCGAGATCGCGATGCAAGCGGGCAAGAAGATTGGCGTGGACCGTTTCGAAGTTGAGCAAACGTGGCGCCAGCCCTTCCGGATGTAGACAGGCGCGCACCACATTCAGCCGCGGAGACAGCAGATGGGGCGGGAGATCTTCGACGAACACCTCGACGCTGCGGTTGGCGGCGATCACATCGTAGTTCCGGTTGATGACGAACGCCGGATAGGGCTCATGTCCGTTGAGTATGAGTTCGAGCGTTTCTCGGATCGAGGCCAGTTGCGGATCGTCGATCGTGCGTTCGGCATACATCGGCGCATACCCGGCGGCCAAGAGCAGGTCATTGCGATGACGCAGCGGAAGATCGAGTGCGGTGGCCAGCCGGACGATGGTGCGGCGGCTCGGCTGTGACCGCCCGTTTTCCAGGAAGCTCAGGTGTCGCTGCGACAGCTCCGACCGGAGAGCCAGCTCCTCTTGGCTCAGATGATGGTGCATACGCCACTCGCGAATGAGCCCGCCCACTGTTTGCTGCGGTGCGATGGGCGCCATGACGACATGGTACTCATGGCAGCTCGGGCTCGACCAGTCATCACGGCCATTACTTCGATGAGATACATCGCTCGGTGCGCATTCTCGCCGCATGCGTCGCTTTTCCACAGGAGTGGAGTTGGGATCGGAGGGTGCGGAACGGCCCAGGACGATGCGGGCCGCCGGGGCGTTGGATCGCAGATATTACATACCAGGTAATAGACAGCATTATCTTTGTCTGGGAGTGTGTCCGTCATCACTGGCCGACAATGAAGAAGGAGGCTGGCCGTGGTTGTCGACGCTGCCGTCGTTTCGGATCGACGTGGCTCACCAGAGATTGATTTCCATCGCGACTACCTGATGACGATCGGCGGGCAGCTCTGCGGGGCGCCCACTACATTCGGATCGTTCAATCCGGCCGACAGGACCCACATCGCACGGGTGCCGGATGCGTCGCGGGAGCAGTTGGATCACGCGATCGATGCGGCGCGCACTGCGTTTCTCGATTGGTCACGGACGCCGCTGGCGGACCGGCAAGCCGCCGTGTCCCGGATCGGCGACCTGATCGAGCAGCATGCCGAGGAATTCATGGCGTTGCTGACGCGCGAGCAGGGCAAGCCGCGGGCCGATGCCGAATTCGAGATCTTCGGATCGCATTCTCGGCAATCGATTTCCATCCGAGCCACAAACATAGGAGACGATCTGATGACCAAAAATCCGCACGTCACCAGTCGAACCTGGATGACCCGAACGGAGGTGTCGGCATGAATCGCAGTGAACTTGCCGCCGCGACAGCGGCGTACGCCGCGGCGAAGAATGCACATGACGCGGATGCCGTCGCCGCGGCCTATGCGCCCGATGGCGTTTACCAGAGCATCGGATTCGGTGAACCGGTCCAGGGCCACGAGCCGCTGAAAGGCTTCTACCAGGCGCTGTTCACCGCGCTTCCCAACTATCACGGCGAATTCGAAGGAATTGCCTACGGCGAGAACACCGCGGTCGCATGGGGACGGTTCGGCGGCACGATCGCCACGGACTTCCTCGGGCTGGGCGCACAGGTCGGTCGGGTCGTCGATATCCCGGTCACCTTTGTATGCACTTTCCGCGACGACGGCCTGCTCATATCCGACGTGGGCTACTTCGATGTCGCGACGTTCTGTGAACAGACCGGAATCCGGCTGGCGTCGGTGCGCCCCACCATCGGTGGCGGATTCATCCCCGGTTATGAAGCGTTCTGGGCGGCTCCGGACCCGGATCTCGTTCCGCAGATCGGTACCAAGGACCTGCGTAGCACCTGGGTCGGCCAGCCGGCCGAGATCGTCGGCATCGGCGCGTACCAAGAACACATCCGCGCGATGACGCAACGCATCCCCGGGCTGAAGGTCGAGGTGGTCGATTTCCTGGCCGAGGACGACACTGTGTTCATAGAGTTCGTTGCCACGGGCACGGTCGGCGGTCAGCCGGTTCGTTTCAAGGGGCTTGATCGCTTCCGCTTCCGCGACGGACGGGTGTGTGACGGTGTCACGATGTACGACGATTCCGTGTTGCGCCGCGCGCTAGAGGCAGGCTTACAGTAGCCGCGCACTCTTGGAATATGCCGATGGCGCGTCCGATACGGGCGCGCCATCAGCCTGACGAATACGCTGGCGCTCGAGCTCAGCATGCTGCGGATCAGTCCTTCCATTGCCGAAAACTCAGTAAGACTCGGAGGAGACCGCTGAACGCATAGGCGGCCGCCCATACCGAAATCACGATGAGAACAACGAACAGCGGTAGCCAGCTGCTCTTGTGATGATCGACGCTCCACCAGACTCCCGTGAACAGAATCGCGCTGATGAACAGCAAGATGTCGCGCCAGCCGCCGCGATAGGAGGCGGCCGCTATGCGCAACGGCCGGTATCGGTGGACGGTGGCGACCAGGTCATCGATGCGGCTATTGATGCTCCGTTGGAGTTCGGCTCGCCGCGCCACGTCCTCCGGAGGTATATGGTCCAGCAGCTCCATATCCTGCTTGATCGCCTTGCGGACATCGGGCCCCTTCAGATATCCCGCCGCCGCACCGAGAGCCATTCCACCGGCAATGGGCGCCAGCCCCAGGGCAAGGTCAGCGACAGCGGCCATGCCTTGGTCTCCTTTCGACCTCGATGTACCTGGTCGTCCTGGACGATCTGTTTGCCAAGCCTCGATCCACCGACGTGATATGCGGTGCAGGTATGCGTCGAAATGACGAAAGCGCCTTCTGAACTCGGATGATTGATCTTCTTCACGCAAAAATCAAGACCAGGACAGGCACTGTCAGTGCGATTGTTTCACATGTTCGCCGCGGAATCGGCGAGGTTCGATGACGACAACCTCGTCGCAGCGGCTGGGCCCTCACCCGGCCAACTCGGGGACCTTCAAGCATTCTGGCGGCCCATACGGCGAGAATCTTTATATGGCTGAGGGGATGGAAGTCACGGGCGCGACAGCAGTCGAAGACTGGTACGCCGAGATCAAGGACTACAACTTCACCGAACCCGGGTTCAGCGACAAGACCGGACACTTCACACAGGTGGTGTGGAAAGGCAGCAAGCAAATCGGGGTCGGCATTGTATGCACCGGATCGACGGCATATGTCGTGGCGAATTACGACCCGCCGGGCAACTATGAAAGCAAGTTTCCCCAGAACGTCCTTTCTCCACACTGACAGCATCGTTTGATCAGCTGTTTTTGCTGCGAAAGGGAGTCGTCCGAAGTGCTCGCCGATACCGGTGCGCTGCGGGGTCGGGGTGAATCTCGTCGGGAATTCGGCGCAACGTGGCGCACTTCCTCATCGCCTTCCAGCCCGGCGCACACCCAGTGCGCCGACGGGCACATGGTGATGGCAGCGGCGGCAATCAATGCGGGGCTACAGTCCTGAAAGGGGGCCGCGGCGTACCGGCCAACCTGGCGGTGATCGTCGATCGCGACATGGTCGGGGACCAGCCGATGATGTGGGTGCGCTGCAGACGGGTACGTCAGCTGGTGTCGGATGCGGAAGACGGAGAGGGGAGAAAGCGCAATGGCCGATGAGCACTACGACGCAATCGTGATCGGGACCAGCCAGGGCGGCCGGTTCCTTCCCATCGAACTGGCGAAGGCGGGCCAGCAGGTGGCGCTCGTCGAGCGTGACCACCTCGGCGGCGTCTGCGTGAACAGGGGGTGCACCCCGACCAAGACCTTGGTCGCCAGCGCGCGCCTGGCCTACCAGGCGCGCCGCGGCGCGGAGTACGGCGTGCGTATCGGTCCGGTATCGGTGGACCTGGCCGCGGTGCGCGAGCGGAAACGGGCCATGGTCGCCGGCGCGCGGCAGAACTACGCGAGCCGTCTGGCGCGCAACGGGCTCGACCTGATCGAAGGCGAGGCCCATTTCACGGGGCCGAAGTCGGTCGAGATCACCATGACCGACGGTGGGACGCGGCAGATCAGCGCGCCGGTGATCGTCATCGACACCGGCGCCCGGCCCAGACCGCCGACGGTCACCGGCGCGGGCGATGTCCCCGTGCTCGACTCGACGTCGATCATGGAGTTGGACGAGCTCCCGGAGCATCTGATCATCCTCGGCGGCGGCTTCATCGGGCTGGAGTTCGGACAGATGTTCCGCCGGTTCGGCAGCGAGGTCACCATCATCCAACGCGCCGCGCGACTGCTGATGCGTGAGGACGAGGACGTCTCGGACGAGGTCGCCGCGATCTTGCGCGAGGACGGGATCACGGTCTCGACCTCGTCGACGCCGATCCGGGTCGAGCCGGCCGACGGCGGTCGCCTACGGCTGAACGTTCGTACCGACGACGGTGAGCGACAGCTCGAAGGCTCGCATCTGCTGTCGGCCATCGGCCGCATTCCGAATACGGAGGCGCTCACTGCCGAAGTGGCCGGCGTTCGTCTCGACGACCGCGGCTTCATCGAGGTCGACGAGTACCTGGAAACCAGTGTCCCCGGCGTCTACGCGATGGGCGACGTCACGGCCGGCCCGGCCTTCACCCACTCGTCCTACGACGATTACCGGATACTGCACGCCAACCTCATCGGGCACGAGAAGGCGAGCACGCGGGACCGGATCGTCCCCTACACGGTGTTCATCGACCCGCAGCTCGGCCGCGTCGGCATGACCGAGCGCGAGGCCAGGGCGCAAGGCCGCGCGATCAGGGTGGCGAAACTCCCGATGAGCGCCGTCATCCGGGCCATCGAAACCGGGGAGACACGCGGGTTCATGAAGGCCGTCGTCGACGCGGACAACGGCCAGATCGTGGGCTGCGCGATCCTCGGCAGTGAAGGCGGCGAGATCATGACCATGATCCAGGTCGCCATGCTGGGCAAACTCACTTACACCGCCATGGCGGACGCGATCTTCACGCACCCTCTCCTGGCCGAAGGTCTCAATACCCTCTTCGCGATGTTCGATACCTGAGGCGGCGCGTTGTCGCAGCCAGCCCACTAGCTTTGGCGCACCGATCCCTCCGCACCACACGGGATTTTTGCGCGGCCCGGCGACCAGCGTTGGCGAACACCCGCTGAGCCGGCTGCCGGGCACACCCGGAAAACTCGTTATGCGGCCCGCCGCGGCAGACGCAGCCCATTGCGGCTGAGGACCCACTCGTAAGCCATCGTGCCTGGCCACGCTATCGAGAAAGAGTACGATTCTTCCCGCAGGGTAGTTGAGGATGCGGCGGCGAATTCGGCGCTGTCAGCCGTGGCCGTGTGCGGCGATCCGGGGCGTGACGGTGCGTTATCCGATTGGATGCCGCGACGGGGGTTGATCTGCGGGCTATGGGCGGGCCGCCGCGATCGGGCACTTTCGGAGGTTTCTGCACAAACGAGAGGCAGGACATGACCACCTCACAGTCCAAATTGACAACTGATTCGGGCATTCCGGTCGAGAGTGATGAGTATTCGCTGACCATCGGTCCTGGCGGCCCGATTCTGCTGCATGACGCCTATCTGATCGAGCAAATGGCTCAATTCAACCGGGAGCGAATCACCGAGCGTCAGCCACATGCCAAGGGCAGCGGCGCATTCGGCCGGTTCGAGGTCACCCGTGACGTCAGCGCGTATACCAAGGCCGCGCTGTTCCAGCCGGGCACCTCGACCCGATTGGTGGCCAGATTCTCACAGGTGGCCGGCGAGCGCGGGTACCCCGACACAGTGCGGGATCTGCGCGGGTTCGCGCTGAAGTTCTACACCGGCGAAGGCAACTACGACATGGTCGGCAACGCCACACCGATCTTCTTCGTCAAGGACCCGCTGCACTTCCAACAGTTCATCCGCTCCCAGAAGCGCCGCGCCGACAACAACCTGCGCGACAACGATATGCAGTGGGACTTCTGGACGCTGCTCCCGGAAACCGCGCACCAAGTGATCTGGCTGATGGGCGACCGCGGCATCCCGCGCACGTGGCGCCACATGAACGGCTACGGCTCCCACGCGTACATGTGGATCAACGCCATGGGCGATCGGTTCTGGGTGAAATATCACTTCAAGACCGATCAGGGCATCCAGTTCTTCACCCAGACCGAAGCCGACCTCGTCGCCGGGACCGACACCGACTATCACACCCGTGATCTGTTCGAGGCGATCGAGCATGACGAGCACCCGAGTTGGACGCTGTTCGTGCAGATCATGCCGTTCGACGACGCCGCCGGCTATCGGTTCAACCCGTTCGACCTGACCAAGGTGTGGCCGCACAGCGACTACCCGCTCATCGAGGTCGGACGAATGACCTTGGACCGCAACCCGGTCGACAATCACACGCAGATCGAGCAACTCGCCTTCCAGCCCAACAATCTGGTGCCCGGTATCGGGCCGAGCCCGGACCGCATGCTGCTGGCACGCCTGTTCTCCTACGCCGACGCGCACCGAGCCCGACTGGGAGTGAACTACGAGCAAATCCCGGTGAACGCGCCGGTCGTGCCCGTGCACACCTATAGCAAAGACGGGGTGATGCGGATCCAGAACCGCACCGACCCGGTCTACGCACCCAACTCCAAGGGCGGTCCGCGCGCCGACAGCGAGCACTACAAGCCGGCCAGCTGGTACGCCGATGGCGAGATCATGCGCACCGCCTACGTCCGACACCGCGAAGACGACGACTGGGTCCAGGCGGGCACATTGGTGCGCACGGTGATGGACGACTCCGCCCGCGATCGCCTCGTCGACAACATCGTGAGCCACCTCCTGGCCGGTGTGACAGAGCCGGTGCTGAAACGCACCTTCGAATACCTGCGCAACGTCGATACCAACCTCGGTGACCGGGTCGAGCAGAGCGTCCACGCGCACAAGGGCGTCCACGCCGGTAAGTCCTGATCAGCGCCGCATCTTCCTGTGCGGCGCGGCGACCGACCCGCAGAAACACCACTTACAGCCAATGACGACACCGACGGCATCGGCGCGCCCACACGGTCGGTGAGCACTTCGCGGTGGACAAGCCGCTGCTCATGCCGCTGCGGGCATCGGCGGATCCCGCGGGTGGACAAGTTCTCGCCGACACTCGAACCGGCGCCGAATCCGCTGAGCCGTCGGTTCCTCGAGACCTGGTGGTATCGGAATTGATCTGGAAATCAGACCGAGAAACAGGAACGCGACAACATTCTGTCGCACCGGCTTTCATCGCCGACAGTCTCGGCTCGAGCCGATCGGCTTGTCGATCCCACTGCGACGCGGAGATCACACCCCTGGCACGGGCTCCGCGCAATAGCGACATGTGAGTATGGAACCTTCCGGCAACGACCGCGTCGGTGGCGGCACGGCCACCGTGTTGGGGCGAATTGGCTAGAAAGGGAGCATGATGGCGTCGAATAACGGGTTCGCTGGACGAACATATGTCGTCACCGGCTCTGCGTCCGGAATCGGCGCGGCGACAGCAGCGCTGCTACGTGAACGCGACGCCGAGGTCATCGGCTGCGATCTCCACGACGCCGACATTCACGCCGACCTGTCCACAGTCGACGGTCGACAATCGCTGATCGACCAGGTCGGCGCCTACGGTCCGATCGATGCAGTACTCGCCGTCGCCGGCGGCGGCAAAACCGGCATGCTGGAAACGAATTACTTCGGAGCCGTCGCGACGCTGCAAGGGCTCCGACCATTGCTGACGCAAAGCCCTGCACCCCGGGCCGTGGCCGTATCCTCGACATCCTCGCTTGCACCGGCCGATGAGCGCCTCATGCAGGCATGCCTGGACGGCGACGAGGCTTCCGCTGTCGCCCATCTGCAAGCCGACCCCTCCCTCGGCGGCATGACGGCCGGCTATGGTGTCGCCAAGCGCGCATTGAACCGGTGGGTACGCAGGGTCGCCCCGACATCGGAATGGGCCGGCTGCGGAATCGCGCTCAACGTCGTCGCATCAGGTGTCGTCGATACGCCCGGGCGGCCTACATTCTCGCCAACGACGACCTTCGTAACGCCGTCGAGACCGCCGCACCGCAGCCGTTCGGCGGGTTTCCCGGACGACCGGAATGGGTCGCCGAACTCATCTGCTGGCTGGCAAGCGCCGACAACCGGTTCGTGACCGGCCAGATCGTCTTCGCCGACGGAGGATCGGAAACCACAGCGATCGGTGATCTGCACTGGCGATAACAAACAATCCTGACCGCCTCCGCCCCCCGGCACCCCGGTACCCGATGCCCGACAGCAACTTTGACGCCACCGAACTCGCCGAGATGCCGCTGTTCCTCGGCGACTGGCTCGCTACCGACCAAGACGCCCGCATCGCCCTCGACAATTCGTCGGCTGCCCCCACGCCTCGCGCAGCATCCGAGACGATCTCTACGAGTTCAGCGTCCTACTGGGCGGCGACTTCGGGTCGATTCGCTACAGAGTGGGTCGGCCTGGCTGTAAGGGTGAAATCTGGGATATGGCCCACTTTTCGTGATGGCGTGGCTGGTTCTATCGGCGCTCTGTGACGTCACCCATCGGTGGAAGCTGATGTCGCCTCGGATCTGAGGATTTTCGTATCGGCGACTTTTGACGTCGTGATGTTGGTGGCGCATGGTGTTCGGCTGCCGTAGTGCACAATCGGACGTATGGCACGATCTCTGCCCGAGGGCGAATCGCTTCTGGTGCGTACGGACTTCACCGACGACGCGGCCTGGGCCCAAACCCTCGCGGCGGTCATCGCGTCCTACGACGAAGACACGATGACAGAGCTGACACCCGTCGACGACGTGACCTTCGACGGGCTGACCCCCGCCGACCTAGGTGATCTGGTCGATGGCCAGACCTATGTGTTCCTCGCCGACACCACCACGATGACCGACCCCGAGCACCCACTGCTGGCGGTCGATACCAGCGACGAGGATGCCCGAGGGGACGGCGACCCGGTGTTCCGGATCGCGCCGATCGCGATGGCCGAGGTCGAGGTCAACTTCCTCCTCTCCAACGTGAACTTCGAGGACTACGCCGGCAGCGTCGACGACGACGGTGTTTACCGCGGCTTCGATCGGTGAACGCGGCCGGTACTCATGACCGGCCACAGGTCCGTCCCCGTGGAGCTATCGATGGACGACTTGCCCTTGCTGAACGACAGTGGCCGGTACCAGCCGCCCACAGCTGCACGTAGTTCCAGCGTTGGGCAACCGGCCGCCACCGGTAACAAGCCAGGTACAGGCCAACCGATGCAGCCTCTGGCCAGTACTGCGGTGACGTCCGATTTCACCGATCGGATCGGATCGGTCCGATCTGATGCTGGGGCGCCGGCGGCATTCACTGATAAACGAGGTCACAGCATTCGCTGGAATAACCACGTGGCCTGAGCTCGGAGGGTGGTTGGGGTCTTGCGATCATGTCCGGCTGTGTGTTGATCATGGTGTGCGGTCGCTGCTGCCGCATCTGGCCGGGGTGGCCATCGAGGAAGTTACCGAGGTCGGCGGTGTGGTGTGTATCCGGGCGTCCGCGCTCGCTGCGGCCGTGGCCTGCGTGCGCTGCGGGTGCGACGCGACCAGGGTGCACAGCCGGTACGAGCGCTACCTGGCCGACGCGCCGGTGGGCGGACGACGGTTGGTGGTCCGTCTGCGGGTGCGGCGATTGTTCTGCGATCAACCGTCCTGCGGGGCCAGGACTTTCGCGGAGCAGGTCGAGGGTGTGACGGTGCGGCACGGGCGGCGAACGCCGCTGTTGCGGGAGATGCTGGAGGGTATCGCGGTCGCGCTGGCCGGTCGGGCCGGTGCGCGACTGGCCACCGCGCTGCATGCGTCGGCAAGCCGGTCTACTCTGCTGCGGCTGCTCGCGGCGTTGCCGGATCCTATAGCGGAAACGCCACGGGTGTTGGGGGTGGACGACTTTGCGTTGCGGCGCGGTCAGAATTACGGCACCGTGCTGATCGACTGCGAGACCGGTGCACCACTGGAGTTGTTGCCGGGCAGAGACGCTCAGACTTTGGTGAACTGGCTGGCCACACACCCCGGGGTGGACGTGATATGTCGAGACCGCTCCGGGTCCTATGCCGAGGGAGCCCGTATCGGTGCCCCCGACGCGATGCAGGTCGCGGACAGGTTTCACCTCTGGCAGAACCTGGGCAAGGCCGTCGAGCGCTGCGTTGCTCGCCACCGCGACTGCCTTCGCGCCACCGAGCCTCAGTCGACCGACCGGTCGGACCCGCAGCATCAGAACGAGGAGCCCGTCGGGAGGTTCGCGCAGCGCGCCCAGCGACACCACGCGAAGGTGCACGATCTGCTGGCTCAGGGACATAGCATCCGCGGTATCGCTCGCGGCCTGGGCTGGGGCCAGCGCACAGTGCAGCGCTACGCTCGCGCTGCCACCTGGCAGGAGTTGGTCGATGGCAAATGGAAAGGCCCGCGTCCCAGCAAGCTCGACCCGTTCAAGCCCTACCTGCGTCGGCGCTGGGAATCAGGCTGTTGCAACGCCTTACAGCTCCACCGTGAGATCACCGAGCTCGGCTACCCCGGCAGCTATGCACTGGTGCGCGTCTACCTGGAACAACACCGCGCCAAGCCAGACCCCATCGCCCCGCCGCCACCGACCGTCCGGCAGGTCACCGGGTGGCTCACCCGCCACCCCGACAAGCTCAGTGAGGACGATCGGCCACGCTTGAAAGCCGTGCTGGAGCGGTGTCCAGAGCTTCGAGCCGCTGCCGGGCACGTTCGCGCCTTCGGCGAAATGCTCACCATGTTGCAGGGCCAACATCTACTCGGATGGATCGCCGCCGTCCGGGCCGACGATCTGCCCGGCCTGACCTTTTTCGCCAACGGGCTCGAGTCCGACCTGAACGCCGTCACCGCTGGCCTGACCATGCGCTGGAACTCCGGTCCCGTCGAGGGGCGCGTCAATCACATCAAAATGATCAAGAGGCAGATGTTCGGCAGGGCCGGTCTTCCACTGCTACGCAAACGCGTGCTTCTCACGGCCGCACAACGATGACGACAAAGACCTGCGATGCAACAACTTTCGTCACGGAAAGTGGGCCAGATCCGAAATCTGACACCATTTATCGGTGAATTCTGGCGTCACGAGGGCGGGATTCAGTCGATTTTTGTATCGGTGAAATTTGACGTCACCATCTGGCGGTGACGGACCGCGCCGAGCCTGCTGTGTGCGCCAGAACCCCGTTGTGGGACCACCACGTTGCCAGTCGGGGGACCACCGACAGCGGGCGATCCGTTGGGAGAACACATGTTCCGGATCCGCTGTGCGGACCAATCATGTCGACGGCGGCGGCTGAACGTCCGGAAATGCCCAGTGCAGGGCTCTCAGCCGGCGTGAAGGATCCGAAAGCGATTGGGCTCTATCGGATCTCGATCAACGACCTGGATTGGTGCCCAAGCCCATTGCCACACACTGATGCCTGGCGTGCGGGAGAATCGGATCTTCCCGCGGGTGCCTTCGACCGCGACGCGCGACCAGGATTCGGCAGTGCGCGCTTGGTCCGTGCCGTGAGTACGCAGCACATCGGTGAGGACGGCGACCGTGTCGTAGCCCTCGAAGGCGACGAAGGAGGGCGCTTCGGCCAGCCGCTCACGCAGGGCCGTCTCGACTTGTGCGCCGAGTGGGCTGAGGCGCTCGGGCAGATAGCGCAAGAACGGGATCGAGGCGCTGTCGTCGCCCAGCAACTTCGCCCATTCGGCGAACTCCGGTTGCCCGGCTGGAGCACCGATCATGATCTCGGTGAGGCGCTGGTCGCGGCGGACCGACTTGACGATCGACATGGCCGGCTGCGGGTGGCCGACCAGAAGAAGCAGGGCTGTCGCGCGATTGCTGGCGAGTTCGTCGCACATGGCAGTGGGGGTGAGTGCGCGCATATCGAGTTCGGTGACGGTGCCACCGCGTGGCGCGAGGTAGGCGCGCAGAATGCGGGCTCCAGATGCCCAGTAGACACTCGACTCGGCTGCTATGGCGATTCGACGGTGGCCCGCGCGCAGGAGGAACTCTGCGTAGATCTGCCAGCTATGGGACTGCGCGGGGGCCAGGCGCGCGACCCATTCGGTTGGCTGTTCGGTGAGCGTGTCGAGAACCGCTGACGAGCAGAGGAACGGCAGTCCGAGGGCGTCGGCCCTGGCGGCCGCGGCGCGAGCGACGACACTGTGATATTCCCCCACCAGGGCGGCCACGCCCAGGCGAGCCAATTCGTCTACCACCGCCGCGGCCCTGTGTGGGTCTGCTGCGGTGTCTCGGACCACCAGCTCGAGTGGTCGTCCACCGATCCCGCCGGCGTCGTTGACGTCGCCAACGGCCAGCTCGAGTCCGGCGAGCAAGTGCCGGCCTGCCTCGATCCAGCCAGGCCGAGTCAGCGGAACGAGAGCGCCGATCTGGACCGATGATCCGTCCGTCCGTTCCGCTGCGGGTGATGGTGATGGCGGTGTATTCATGCGTTGACGTCTCCTGTGTGAGGATTGGAACCGACCGTCGTGCGGGTGCATGCTGGTGGTTGTGACCGATGAGGGCGTTCACCTGGCCGCCGCTTGATCTGCTGAAGTTCCTCGATGGCTGGCTCGAGGCTGCGGGTCCGGCTGCGCGGGAGTCATTTTCTCAGTTCGTGTAGGGCTCACCGGATTCGGTCGAGCATCTGCGACTGGACTTGAAGCGGATGCGGTTCCAGCTGATCGGCAGCGACGACGAGGCGATGCTCGACGGCCAGCCTTTCGCCGATGAGCCGCTGTTCAGGACATGTTTCAGGCACCGGGCCCTGCTCGTGCGAGGCGACGGCCGGGGCAGAGCCGCGGTTCGGTGAAGGTTTTCGACCAGCGTGCGCTGCAGATCGCGCCCCGACATCCCCGCGCGTGAATCCCGCCGGATCGCCGTATACAGCTGCACCTTCGAACGGTTCGGCGGCACAGGTCAGCTCCTACAGGCGTTGCAGCGTAATAGCAGCAAGATCTTGTTACTGCAACCCGCCAACTGGTGTCAAAATTCACCGATACCAACATCTTCCGCGCACAGCCGGTGCCGACGTTCATCGATCAACGGTGTCGTAATTCACCGACGTAGCCAGTCGGCCGATCATGTACGAAGCGCGGGTGCCGATCCGCCCCACCAGACGGTTGAAGAGGAGCAGGATCGACGGTGGACCGTAACCCAGACCGATGATCTCGATAAACCGAGGTGCACCGATGCGCATACTGATTTCCGGGGCCAGCATCGCCGGACCCGTGCTCGCCTACTGGCTCGTCCGCAATGGCTTCGACGTCACCGTCGTCGAACGCACACCGACACCGCGCAAAACCGGCGGCGGTCACGCCGTGGACCTGTTCCGGCCCGCCATGCAGATCGTGGAGCGGATGGGAGTCGCCGAAGAGATCCGGGCGAAAGCCACCGGCACCGACGCTCTCGTGATTCATCGACCCGAACACAAGCCAGTAACACTCGATCTGCGCAAGATGTTCACCGCCGTATCCGACAACCACGTCGAGATCATGCGCGACGACCTGAGCGAGATCCTCTACAACACAACATCCTCCGATGTCGACTACATCTTCGCCGACTCGATCTCCGCCATCGGCGACGACGGCGAGGTCACCTTCGAATACAGCCCGGCGCAGCGCTTCGACATCATTGTCGGGGCCGATGGGCTGCACTCGAACGTTCGCACACTAACCTTCGGCCCGGAGTCCGACTCGACGACGTGGCTGGGCTCTTACCTGGCGATTTTCTCCGTTCCCAACTACCTCGAACTCGATAACGTGATGGAGATGTTCGTCGAAGTCGGCCGCATAGCGGGCATCTACAGCGCCGCCCACGTGAACGATGCGCGTGCCGGGTTCTTTCTCCGCCCGCCCAAGCCGCTCGACTACCACTACCGCGACACCGAACAGCAGAAACAGTTGCTGCGCAACCACTTCGGTGATATGGGCTGGGAGGTGCCCCAGCTACTGGCCGAACTGGACCGCACCCCGTCGTTCTACTTCGACTCGATCACACAACTGCGATTGGACACGTGGTCACGCGGGCGCGTCACTCTGGTCGGTGACGCCGCATATTGCCCGGGCCCGGCCGTCGGCGGCAGCGCCAGCATGGCCGTGGTGGGCGCCTACATTCTCGCGGGCGAACTCGCCGCGCACGTCGGCGACTACGCTGCCGCCTTCGCCGCATACGAGACCGAGATCGGCGAATACGTTCGCCGCAGCCGCAGCCTCGCCGTTGCCTCCGCAAAAATGCTCGTCCCCGCCAGCCGCTTGGAACTATGGGCAATGGTCAACGCCGTACGCCTGATCAACGTCTTGCCCGCACCAGTCAGTCGCGCAGCCGCCAGACTCAACGCCAAGGGCGTGCGCCTGCATGATTCGATCGCCGTGAAGGACTACGCCGCATCCGACAGAACCTGAGGGTGCGTACGCGCGAGCCGAATGGTGACAGCGTCGACGGCGGTTCGCCGAATTTCGGTGCGTCAGAACTCGACGCCGCCGACACCAGCCTTTACTACGCGAAACCAACGGAAAACCCTACGAGCGTCGACCTGAGGTTCGACCAAAGGGCCTTATACCCGGGTCTTTCGGCTCTGTACTGATCTCCGTTCGACAGCGACCCTGATTCAGGAGTGACCCCTCGAGAGGAAGCCGACGATGCCGAGCCGAGCTTCTACCATCACCATCCACCGCCTCGGTCCCGGCGATGCCGACGCGATTCGGGACCTGCATGCCGGAATGGATGAGCAGGACAGCATCTACCGATTCTTCGCACCTGCGCCGAGGGATCTGCACAGGGTCGCCACCGCCATCTCCCAGGATGATCCCGCACACGGTGCGGTGGGTGCGTTTGTCGATGATCGACTCGTGGGCGTCGCGAATTTTGTTGCGCTGGAGGGCACTCGAACTGCGGAGGTCGCTCTCGTCGTGATGCTCGAGCAACAGGAGCGTGGTATCGGCACCGCCCTGTTGCACCGGTTGGCGGCGCTGGCGCGTGAGCGCGGCATCGATCGGTTCGTGGCCGATGTTATGCCGACGAATTCGAAGATGATGCGGTTGATCATCGATGCCGACTTCCCGGTCACGGCTCATCGCCATGACGGCATCGCACGGGTGAGCGTTCACCTGTGAGATCGGCGCCGCGCCCGACGCGGAGCCGGGGCCGAGAACAGCTTTCGGCCTCGACAGCGGCTCACGATCGCCATGTCGCCGGTGCCCATCCACAGACCGCTGCACGATCTGGTCGGGGCAGCTCGATGAGGGCGAACAGTCAGCCACCCCGGAGCAAGAGAGGACTTAGGTCCTCGTCGGGGGTTGTCAAGGGCCATCGCCCGCACATGTAATGCAGGTCACACTGAAATATGCGCCGCTTTCCCAGGTCGAGCGCACACGCCCGCCGGCGGCGTCGCTGACGAGGAGTGACCATGCAGGAATTCGGCGCGCCGGCTCTGTATCACGTCCCGCCCGACGGGAATCTCATCGACTTGGTCGAACGCAACGCCGAGCGGTATCCGGACGTCGCGGTGATCAGCCGCAAGGTAGACGGCCGTTGGCGGGATCTGACCGCCGTCCAGTTCCGCACCGAGGTGTGGGCGACGGCGAAGGGCCTGATTGCCAACGGGATTCAGATCGGCGACCGGGTGGCCGTCCTATCCCGCACCCGCTATGAGTGGACGCTGCTGGACTTCGCGATCTGGTGCGCTGGCGCGGTCACAGTGCCGGTGTATGAAACCTCCTCCGCCGAACAAGTGCAATGGGTCGTCTCGGATTCCGGGGCAGTCGCCATATTCACCGAGACCAGCCACCACACGGCTGTGGTCACCGGCCTGCGCGACCAGCTGCCGAAGCTGATGCACGTCTGGCAGATAGACGCGGACGCCATCGCCACCTTGATGCGTGACGGTGCAGGGGTCGACGACACCGCCGTGGCCGATCGCCGGGCTGCTGTGGCAGCCGATGCGCTGGCGACGATCGTGTACACGTCCGGCACCACCGGACGGCCGAAAGGCTGTCAGCTGACCCATGGCAACTTCCTGGCCGAATTGGGCAATACCATTGCCCGGGTACCGACGTTGTTCCGCACCGGTGAGTCGTCGGTGTTGCTGTTCCTGCCACTGGCGCATGTGCTCGGACGGATCGCCGAGGTCGCGGCGGCGTTCGCTCCGGTCTGCATCGCCCATGTCAGCGACGTCACGAACATTACCGCCGAACTCGGTGCGTTCCGTCCGACGCTGATCCTCGGTGTCCCCCGCGTCTTCGAGAAGGTCTACAACACCGGCCGCACGCAAGCCCAACTCGCCGGGCGCGGCCGAATCTTCGATCTGGCGGCCACGACGGCCATCTCTTACAGCCGCGCGCTGGACAGCGGCCGGCTCTCGCTCTCGTTGCGGATCCGGCATGCGCTGTTCGATCGTGTGGTCTACCGCCGTCTGCGCGCCGCGCTCGGGGGCCGCGCCACGCACGCCTTGTCCGGTGGCGCCCCGCTCGGCGCACGGCTCGGCCACTTCTACCGTGGCGTCGGGTTCACCGTGTTGGAGGGTTATGGCCTGACCGAGACCTGCGGGGCTGCCACGTTCAATCCGGATGACCGGCCGAAGATCGGAACAGTCGGCCAACCGTTGCCAGGGTCCTCGATCCGCATCGACGAGGACGGCGAGATCCTGCTGCGGGGACCGAACGTGTTCACCGGGTACTGGAACAACCCTGGCGCCACCGCCGCCGCGTTCCGGGACGGCTGGTTCGCCACCGGCGACCTCGGCGCCCTCGACGACGACGGCTTCCTCACCATCATCGGACGCAAGAAGGAAATCATAGTCACCGCCGCAGGCAAGAACGTCGCGCCCGCGGTGATCGAAGACCGCATCCGTGCCCACGCCATCATCGGTGAGGTGATCGTCGTCGGCGACGGCAAACCGTTCGTCAGCTGCCTGGTGACCGTCGACATGGACCACTTCCCCACCTGGAAGCGGCTTCACGGCAAGCCCGTCGAAGCCACCGTCGCCGATCTCACCGCCGACCCGGACCTGCTCGCCACCATCCAGGCCGCCATCGACGACGGCAACCGGGCCGTCTCCCACGCCGAGGCCGTCCGCAAATTCCACATACTGCACACCGATCTCACCGAGGCGAACGGATATGTCACGCCGTCGCTGAAACTCAAGCGCAATATCGTGCTCCGCGACTTCGCCCCCGAAGTCGCAGCACTGTACAGCGCATGAGTGTGCATCGGCTCGGGTTCGTACCAGGTACTCGAGGTGTTCGACGGCTACGGGTGCGTCGTCGCCTCCCAGGCAACCACCTGAAACCTTCCCGGCATGTTGGTATACGACCGGTCCGACAGATACCACATGCTGCGATGGTGGTTGGAGTCGGTCACGTCCTTCGCGCTGGTCCGGCATTCTTCGATCCACGACCTGCCGACACCCCGGAATGGGTTGGGGTGCTACGCAAAAGCGCAGAGTTCTGACACCAGGTGCTTCGGCCACCACGGCATTGGCTAGACCAGATGGTGCGGGTGCGCTGGATGCTGGAACAACGGTCTGCCACACACGGCGCGAGGTCCGGTCATGAGCGTTCCGCGGTTCCCGCGCCGCGGTTGCGAGCTTCGACGGCCTCGACGGTCCTTTCGAACGCGTGTTTCAAGACGGGCCTGCCGACTGTCCCGACCACCGCGCCGAGCACCCGGCCCTTCAGGTTCTTGCCCTCGCGCACGATGACAACATCCACATCGGTCGTCCCGTCGGAATGGGGCGTGAAGGTGTACGTGTGGCCGGAATGTCCGCCCCATACGTTGGAGTCGGTGGTCGCCATGACGACGCGGTTGGGGTCTGACCAGTCGTAGTGCAGGCGCTCCCAGATGCCGCGCGAGCCCTCCGTTACATCGGCCGCACCGACGCCACGGTCGTGCACCTCGAGATATTCGTCGGTGCTGTTGCCGAACAGCTGTGAGCGGCCAGGCCCGAAGTCGGTCAGCGCCGCGACAAACTGCTCGGGTGTCGAGTTCATCGTCTCCGTGAAGTGGATGGTAGGCATGTTTGCTCCTTTGCTTCGGCGGGGATGTCCTTCGAACGTGGGTTTGCCCGGCATCGTCACCGCACTGACAGGTGGTGACGGGATACCCGCGTACAGCCTTCTCATCGGGGCGCGCTGTGTTCTTCGATACTTATCGTCACCTCCTGAGCCTGCGGTCGCTCGCGAACGGCGGCGCGGTTTCGGCTGCCTGGAGCGCCGGTCAGGTTCGGTCCACGCGGTGAGATCAGGCCCCTTGTGCTCCCGATCGGCACTGACAACGTGGCTCAGCAAGAGAGCCGGTCAAGCAGATCTAGCTGACGCGCTCTCCAGGTGTTCGCTGCCTATTCTGCCTCACCCACCGGCACTCTGTCTCGATCGATACAAGCGCTGATCACGGGGTTCGGGCCGAAATCGGTGCAGGCTCTGCGGTTCCCGCGGAATTGAGCGCAGTCGCCTGCGCACTGGGCAGCTGATCCGGGATCACTGCGCACAAGCGCCCGTGAGCCAGGCGAGAACGGCCGGGTGAGTACGTGCTCACCCTGACGTTGCGCTCAGCTCGCACCCATCGTCGGCCAACCCTCGATCGCTTCTGCAACATCCACTGAGCCGTCCTCCAGGATCGTGAAATGATCAGCCTGCACCGACACAACGGTTTGCGTTGAATCCCACGCTTGGGCCTGCCAGTCCACACGGTCCGACGAGTTCCCCTGGAACGACCGGTCACGCTGGACGAACAACGTCGGCGTGACAAACAGGGCGGGGCATCATCTCGTCGACAGCTGCACATACCGGCCCATACCGGTCAACCGGGCCTCGTCGAAGCGACCGAACGTCTCCGCTGTCGAGGAATCCGAGGTCGCATCGGTAGCGCACCACCTAACCCCGCTGCTACCTTCCCGTGAACTTCGGTGCCCGACGTTCGAGCATGGCGGAGACCGCTTCGTTGTGGTCGTCGGTCTGGTGGGCGATGGCTTGCAGGGCGGCGGATAGTTCGAGCAGACTTTCCAGGCTCTGCCATTGGCCCTCGCGGAGCAGCTTTTTGGTCATGCGCAGCACGTGGGGCGGATTGGCCGCAACCCGGGCGGCCAGCGCGTTGGCCGCGTCGAGCAGTGCGTCGGGTTCGACGACCGCCGAGACCAGCCCCCAATCCAGCGCCGTGGCCGCGTCGATCGGCTCACCGGTGAACGCCATCTCGCTGGCGCGAGCCATGCCGACGGCGCGCGGCAGCAGCCAGGCGCCGCCGTCACCGGGGATGATGCCGACCTTGGCGAAGCTTTCGGCGAATGTCGCAGTGTCGGCAGCGATACGCATATCGCACATGAGGGCCAGATCGCAGCCCGCGCCGATGGCCGGGCCGTTGACCGCGGCGATGGTCGGAATTTCGCAGTGATAGAGGGCTTTTGGAATGCGCTGGATCCCGTGCCGGTAACCCTGCCGCAACTCGGCGGGTGCGCCGCCGAACATGCCGGTCCGGTCGCGCATGTGCTTGATGTTGCCGCCTGAGGAGAAGGCGGTACCGGCACCGGTCAGGATCGCGACCCGCACCGAGGGATCGGCATTGACAGCGGACACCGCCCGCTCGAGCGCGTCCACCGTCTCGGCATCGGATATCGGATTGCGGGCCTCGGGGTTGTTGAGGGTCCAGACGACGACGTCGCCGGTGCGCTCGATGAGGACGGGCTCACTCACGATCTACTCCTCGGGTGCGATAACGATCCGGACATCCACCGGAATTGTGCCGGTACCCGAGGCGATGACGGGATTGAGGTCCAGTTCCGCATTCTCGGGATGCTCGGCCACCAGATATGGGCCACCAGATATGACCGCATGAACCCCGATATGACCGCATGAACGAGGAGCAACTGTTCAGCGACTTCCACGTCGTCACAACGGATTCTGGACTCATTCAATAGCTACCCCAGCGTTATCCTGACGTGCCGTTTACACTGCCGAAGTAACCTTCGCCTATCGGACAACGCGCTCAGCCGTGACAACCTGGGAGTAGACGATGTTTTCTCGATGGAAGAACACCGCCGCCTGCGCGGCCGCGCTGGTGAGCGCCGCGCTTCCAGTCGGCGCGGCGTCGACCGCCCAAGCAGCCCCACAGCACTGCCCCGATATGTATGTCGTGGCGGTTCCCGGCACCTGGGAAACGTCGAAGTCCGAACCGGGCGAGGGGATGCTCGCCGCCGTCGCCAACGGCTTGCCTGGCGACGTCCAGACCGACTATGTCGCCTACTCGGCGACCGCGTTCCCTTGGGAAGGCGACGTGTACGGCCGCTCCAAGCGAGAAGCGCTCGATAATGCCCGTGGCATGGTCAGCGCGATGGCCCAGCGCTGTGGCGCAACCCGCTTCGCGCTGGTGGGCTACAGCCAGGGCGCGGACGCCGCCGGTGATCTCGCCGCCGAGATCGGCACCGGGATCGGTGTCGTACTGCCGGACCGGGTGGAATTGGTCGGGCTGATCTCGGACCCCCGGCGATCCCCCACCGACAACCTGATCGGCCCGCCCGTCGCGGGCGCTGGTGCCGGTGGTCCACGCCTGGGCGGTTTCGGCTGGCTCACCCCGAAGACCTACACCTTCTGCGCGGTCGGAGATCTGTACTGCGCAACCCCCGACGGTGACTTCGCCGCTCGCATCGCCGGCTTCTTCGCCCAGATCTCCAATCCCGACCCCGCCCAGTTCGGTATGTATCAGCAGCAGGCGGGCAATCTCATCGCCGACGCCCTCGCCGCGGGCGGTCTCGGCCTGCTCAACGACCAGCTCAATAGCTCGGCCTACGAACAACGCAAACAGCAGATCGACGATTTCCTGAAGTCCGGGATCCACCAGAGCTACCCGCACTACGCGATCGGCCCCGGCGGCGCCACCCCCCTGACCTGGCTGCACCAACGACTGATCGACGTGGCGCACAACTAACCGCTCGAGTCCCCTAGGCCACCGCGGCGGGATGACGAGCACGTCGGCAACATACGCTGAACGGTCACCCGTCGCGGCAGCGCGACCGAATCCTCGCCGCGGCAGTCCAGTCGTCGACGTGTGGTCAACATCTGTGCAGTGGTCGGTCCCGGCACGGCCGATACCCGCCCCTGCTCGACCGAGCACTGCGCACCCAACTGGCTTGTGTGGCAACGATTGTCGGCTCGAAAGTCCGAGCATGTCGACCGAACGCTCGATCAAGTCGCGCGAATCTCGCACGCCGATCGGCGATTCCGGGTTCGGCTCGCGGCGAGCCCTATCATCATGAGTACATCCAGGTCGGAGGAAATCGCCAGGGGCGCACACGCATTCACGTACCAGCTGCTCTTCGCTAGTCGAATCGCCTGCGCGCCAGCAATATTCGCAATGTCCCCATCGTCGGGAATACCGGAGGGACATCGCCGACCTGCGCCACCGGGTTTACGTGCGGGACTCAGCCCTCGCCGCAATGGAGCATCTACCCCCGGGGTGGGCGGTGCCGGCCACGGCAAGAGCGCACGATATACACGGGCTGTGCCGTTGGCGGGGTCGCTCAGTGGGCGAGGAGGTCCCGGTAGGCGTCGAGGATGCCGCGGATGGACGGCGTCACGAGCAGTTCTCCGTCCAGCGGTGCCCACAGATAAGCGGCGTGGGCGGACAGGACGACGGGGCTGGTGGCTTCGACTTCCACGGCGAAATGTAAGCGCCGCACCGGCTTTCCGGCCGGCGACAGGTAGTCGAAGTCGCCGATGTGGTGGCCGATTCTGGTGACGGTCAGCCCGGTTTCTTCGCGGACGCCGCGGATCAGCGCGACGGAGACCGATTCGCCCGGCTCCACGGTGGCGCCCGGAAGCTTGCGGGTCAGCGGGAGCGGCCCGGTGCTGTGGGCTTCCAAGAGCAACACTTCCCCGCCTCGGTCGATGATCGCACCGACTCGGAGACCGACACCATCGCGCTCGCCGCGCGGAAGCGCCTCATCGAACATCGATACCGACATCGGCGGACTCACCAACCTTCGGTCGGGCGGACACGCCGCATTGATATGAAAGCAACCGACCCAATATTAACGTGACAGGCCGGCCGCACGACAGAAGACACCAGTGATGTGTTCGCACAATCGATTTCGCCCGGTTGCCGATCGCTCCACCTCGGGGACATGCCTGCCGCGGGGTTTACGGCGATTCCTGGCCGCCGCTTTCGGTAGCTCGATATTGTCTGCTTCTGTATCGTCTTGTCTGCACTGACGTCGGGTGGCGGACGTTCCGTGCAGCGGAGGGTGCAGGGCGGGTTCGGATCGATCGTTTCGGTTTCACGAAGTGTTGTCGCGCAACGGGTAGCTCGGAATGAACGACGGAGAGGGGCGTAGGTGGCAACAGCTGCGCAATTGCGAGCAGTGCTGGCGGTATTACAGGCCGACGCGCAGAACACCGCTTCCGGCTGGTCGGCCGAGCCGCCCGTCGAACGCGCCGAGCTAGCGGGTCGGCTACACGGTTTGATCAGCAGTGAGCTGCGGGACTTGGTGGTCCAGGCCCCACTGGGCATGGGCCACTGGTCGATGGCCGCGACGGCGGAGCAGGACGTCGTAGGCGATGTGTCGGCACAGGCCCAGTTCGACGCACGGTGGCTGCGTCACCACATCGCCACCCTGGCCGCCCGCAATGCCCCGACGCCCGTGCCCGCGCTCTTGGCCGCCGCGGTTCAGGCCGTCGACGCCGCCACCACCTTGCTCGCGCTGGCCCGCGATCCCCGCGGCGAGGGCAGTCAGGCCGCCTGGCAAGCGGTAATCGATGATCTCGCGATCGCATTCCATCTGGTCAACGACGAACACGACGCCGTCACGCAGCCGATCCGCTGAGCGCGCGCACCGCCGCCGACCTCTGACACCGGTTCCGGGCGCCGGTATCGACGAACCGGAACCAGCACGGTGTCAGTCGCCTTCCGGGGTATCGGTATAACGCTGCAAGTACAGTTGCTCGCCGAGCTTCTCGAGTAGTTCGAGTTCGGTCTCCAGGTAGTCGACGTGCTTTTCCTCGTCCTCGAGAATGACCTCGAAGATGCGCGCGGAGGTGACATCACCGCGCGAGCGCATCAGCTCGATGCCGCCGCGCAGCCGGTCCACCGCCTCCATCTCGATCTGTAGGTCGCCCCGCAACTGTTCGGGGACGGTCTGGCCGATGCGCAGTGGATTGAGCTTCTGATAGTTGGGCAGCCCCTCCAGGAAGAGGATGCGATCGGTGAGCACCTCCGCATGCTTCATCTCATCGAAGGACTCGTAGCGGGTGTGCTTGGCCAGCTTGGTGAAACCCCAGCTCTCCTGCATCTTGGCGTGCAGGAAGTACTGATTGATAGCCGTGAGTTCGGCTGTCAACTGCTCGTTGAGCAGCGAGATGATTTCCTTATCGCCATCCATGGCTGTGATCGTGTCACAGCTCACACCCAGCAAATCGGTAAGGACGTCCTATCGTGTCGGACTACGCCGCGGGCACCTCGATGTCCTGGACGATGGCCGAGCAGGCTTGGCCGACGAGTTCGGAAAGGCGCCGGGTGCAGCTACCGCAGCCAGGCTTCCAACCGCACGCCTTTTTGACCTGCGCGGTCGAGCTGGCGCCTGCGGCGACACAACTGTGCACGTCCGATTCGGAAACGGCGTTGCAGATACAGACGTACACGATGCCTCATTGCGTGAGCGGGACAATTCACCAGGTTAGCCTCAACTAAAGAGGTAAGCCTCCCCTAATGTATAGGCTCATGTGTCGATCCGTGTCAACAGCCGCTCGGCACTTTTCGACAACCGGCACGAATCCGCTGCTCAGCGACGGTTCGACCGGCAACCGCCACTGCCTACCCGACTGAGGCGGTAGCAACGCCAAGGGTGACGGGCAACGGGACGGTCGGCGGTTCATGGCGATAGCTAGCGGCGGGGGAATGTGATTCTCCAGGTTGATCGAGCGAATCAGACAGTGATCGGCGATGATTCGTCAAGTTTGTGTCTGCAGGTGTTCACAGAGGAAAGTGTTTGATGAAGTTCACAGGTAAGGCCGTCGTCGCGGTCGCCGCGGTGGGTCTTGCGGCCGGGGCGGCGATCGGTGCCGGTCCGGCGAATGCGGCCAGTCTCCATGGTGCGATCGCATTCAGTGCCGAGGACTGGATCTACGGCACCGCCGTCGATGCGATGAGCCCCGATGAGGCGATAGACGCGGCCTTGGCCAACTGCAGTTCGGACGGTGCCTCCGACTGCGTCGTCATGGTGACGTGGTCGGACGGCTGCGGTGCGCTCGTCTACAGCGACGACGCGGCAGGCACCGCCACCGCGGTGGGCACCGGCGCGGGCCGGGACCGGGCGACCGCGCTGCGCGGCGCCTACGCCAGCCTCGCCGAGTACTACCCGTTGGCGATGCTGGCCAATGTCGGTTCCGCGGACATGTCGCAGACCGGGATCAGCGAAGTGGTCTGCACCGGCAACGCATAATTCGCCAGCCGCGATCCGAGAAAAGCTTTGCGCCGCTGGCGGCGAGACCGACAGCGGCCCAGAGCATTCGCTACTCCCACGACCGGCGCGGTTCGGACCGTCCCGATGGGACGGCCAGCAGAACACGCCAGACATCGTGCGCACGCCCGACGTTGGCCCGGCGAAACTGTCATCGACCAATTCGAACAGCGGGTGCGAAGCTGGTGGGCGTGGGCATCCGCCGGCCGCGACCATGAGCAGCAGCACCAGCAGCGCGTCCGGGTTGGAACATCAGTCTCAGCACCACCACCACAACACGAGCCCAAGAGCTGCGAATGGGGTGATTCCCAGCCGGATGGCGGATATTCCGTTGCCGCCGCGGGCAGTGCGGGGCCAGCATGCGGTATGGCTTCCGATCTTGCGCAGCATTACGCCGACGCCTCGGAGAATGACCGTCTCAGCAGGTCTCCACATGGCCGTCTGGAATTCCTTCGCACACAGGAACTGATCCGACGCGTCCTGACAGCGCCGATGACGGTGCTCGACGTCGGTGGCGGGACCAGCGTGCACGCCGAATGGCTGATCGGTGACGGCCACGTGGTGCACGTCATCGATCCGGTGCTCGAGCATGTCCGGATGGCGGCAACGCTGCCCCGGGTGACGGCGGAGGTGGGCGATGCACGGCGACTGCCCGCGGCCGACAACAGTATCGACGTCGCCGTGATGCTCGGCCCCCTCTACCACCTCACCGAATCCGCTGATCGGGCAACGGCATTGGCGGAGGCGAGACGGGTGCTGCGTCCCGGTGGCATCCTGATCGCCGCCGCGATGAGTCGTTACGTGACCGTCCTCGAGACCGGCACCAACGGCGTCCTCGACGACACGCTGATAACGTCGGTGCGCAAGGTGATCGCCACGGGCGACTACGACGGCCACGCCGGTTTCATGCGAACCCACTGCCATACCGCCGACGAGCTGCGCACCGAACTCGAGGCAACCGGATTCGGCAACGTCGAGATCTACGGCATCGAAGGTCCGGCCTGGCCCACACTCGATTACGCCGGGCAACACAGCTTCGAGCCGCTCGTGACAGCCGCACTGCACTGCGCGCGACTGCTGGAACAGGACCCGCTGCTGATCAACGCCAGCGCACACCTCTTGGCGATCGCCCGAACCGAACGCTGACTATCCCCCGATCGGTCGATGCACTCTTGTGCCGCTGAGCGCGTGATCGGTGTGGCTCGGGCACAGCCGCCGGTTACCCTTTGATGAGGGACAGTAACGGTTGGAGAGGTTCGCGGCCATGGGGACATCACGGGAGCCTGATCTCTCGTCCAGCATCATCGACAAGGCCAGTACCACAGCGATCTCCGCGGACTTGCCTCGGCAAGGGGTGGACAGCCTGGGTGAACGAGCGTGCGCAGCAGCAGCTTTCGGTGAACCCGTCACCGCCGGTGGTATCACCGTCATTCCCGTAGCACAGGCGCGGTTCGGATTCGGCCGAACCGGGTCCAGCGACGGAGCCGAAGGAGGAGGCGCCGACGTACGCTCCCTGGGCTACATCGAGATCCGCGACGGCACAGCCCGATACCACCCGATCGGCAACCAGTGGAGCCGCGCCATCGTGCCACTGATCGCCCTCGCCTCGGGGCTCTCCGTTCCGAGGATAATCCGTGCCCTGCGCAGGTCCCCCATGCATAACTCCAAGCGCACCCGCTTGTAGTCGGTATCTGAATTTCCCGCGGACCCGCCGTCTCGCAGCCGAATGCCCTATTCTGTCGCTTATCGAGCAGTCTGTGCTGGTCACTGACCGGTGTAGACCGCTGTCGGTGTCCGATCGGCGAATGCCCGGCGGGGCCGGATCCTGTTGTACAGGATGCGGAACCAGTGAACTTCCATGTCGCTTGGATTGCCAGCCCCGAAAGTACGGCGGCGGTGATTGCCAGGCGTTCAACGGTTTTCCCTACGCATCCAATGGATTCGGCCGGTCGGTCATGTTCACTAGCGCGGCCCAGTAGTCGTCTCGAAGCGTGTCCCACAGATCGCCGTGTTTGGGGAGTAACTCTCGAGCGGCGGCCAGATCGGGGTATGGCTCGAACACAACCGTTCCCGGTTGAACTCCCAGCAGCGGTGTGCGCGCGGGCAGGCGATACGCGGTGAACGATTCGGAAATGAACTGCACCCGCAGGATCCGCGTGGAGTTCCCGACCAATTGCCACACCGCGACCTTGCGGCTGTCCTGGGTTGTACTGGTCCGCAATCTTTCTCGATGCATCAGGCCTCCTCATAGTTGGTGCGCCCGCTGCCGGGGGACTCGACGCCCCGGCAACAGGACGACTCTGCGGGCACCGCCGGATCCGCCCACTCGCGGACTGCGTCCGCGATGCGTTCGACAAGTTCGACCGGCAGATCCACTGGAGTTCGCGGACCGATGAGCGGAGTCCGCTGCGGCAGTTCGGTGTCGATGACGGAGGCGGCGTCGATGTCGATGGACACCGCCCCGAGCGCGGGGGTGGTTTCCGGCTCGGAGACGGGCACCTCGATGGCGTCGAATTCCTCGACCCATCCATCATCACCGACGAAACCGAATGTGCCGTCGCTGAATTCGATCAGACCGCTCATCGGACGGCTTCCCGGGTGGGCTGGAGCTTCCCGGCGTCGGCGCGGATCCAGTAGGCGATGTTCTTGGCGTCGCAGATCTCGCGGCTGCACTCGAGGTGTTCTTGGAGGACGTAGCCAGCCTCTTCGACGGTGTACCCGCCGGGCGGTGCGGGGTGGATACGCGAGGTTTCGCTGGCGACGCGCTCGAGGATGTCGGTTGCCGGGATCGCGCCGTCGGGGACGGCATCGGCGCCGAGTACGCGGGGCAAGCCGTAGAAGATGAGCCACAGGAAGAAGATCACCGCGGCGGCGACAACCATGGCTGTGATGAGTTCAGCGGACATTGAGTGATACCCCCGGGTACGTTGTTCCGTGTTGGAGTGCGTCCCCGCCGGAGAGGCAGGTATTACCCAGGCTGGGACGCAAACCTGACGTTAAGCCCTGGTGAAGACCTGAATGTGCTCTGTTTGTGCTCTATTCGAGTGCTACGGTGATCGGCATGAAGGACAGTGACTCCGTCGGTGGGAACATCGCGCGGATCCGCAAGCAGCGCGGCCTGACCCAACATCAGCTCGCCACTCTCGCTAATGTCGGGCGCGACTACCTCGCCCATGTCGAGAATGGCCGCAAGTCACCAACTGCGGTATGGCTGGGCAGCGTGGCCAACGCCCTCGGAGTCGATGTCTCGATCCTGTACGGAGTCGAGAGCGAATACGACCAGCTCGATCGCATCGTGCCCACCGTGCGGCAGGTTCTTGCCGCCGTCGACTTCCTACCCGATGTCGAACCTGAACCGCTGGACCGGCTGCGCCCCTTGGTGGAACAGATCGGGCAATGGCGGCACGCTGCCGCCTACGGCAAGATCGCCGAGGTACTGCCCGACGTCGTCGATCAGCTCTTGGTCGCGGGCACACGGGATGGGGCACCGGCCTACGAACTCCTCGTCACCGCATTCCGCGCAGGAAACACATTGAGCCACAAGATGGGCCACCTCGACCTGAGCATGTTGGCGACCGAGCGAATGGTGTGGGCCGCGTCGCGTACCGACGACCCGCTGCTGCTGGCGACAACCCAGTACGTCAAGTCGGCGGCGTTGGCGCGGGTCGGTGCCACCCGGCAGGCCGTGCAGCTCACCGATCAGGCGATTGCCGAAGTCGAGCCACTCGCAGACGAAGAGGCGGGTGCGGCCGTGTTGTGTGCATTGCACATGCGGCGCGCGGGCCTAGCCGCTACTGCGAACGATGCGGACACCACCGACACCCACTTCGCTGAAGCGCACGCGCTCGGAGAACGGGTCGGCGACCGTCAGGCATACGGCACGATCGTCGGCCCGACCAACGTCCGGCTGTTCGAATTGTCGGCCGCTGTCGACCTCGGACGAATCGGCAAGGCAATCGAGATCGCCGATGCTACAACGCTGCCCGATAGCTATCCGCGCGAGCGGAGGGCGCACTTCTGGCTCGACCGGGCACGGACAGAACTGTCGGCGGGCAATCCCGACCGTGCCGTCGAAGCGCTTCAAAACGCGCGGGAATCCGCACCTGAGTACTTCCAGAAGAGTCGGGCAGTGAAGATCGCCATCAAGACCACCGCCGAACAGGAGCGGCGGGCCAGCGACAAGCTGCGCGCACTGGCGAACTACGCGGGAATCGTTGACTGATGGCATTACCGGACGAGCCCGGCTTCTACAGAGATGCGATCGGGCATCTGTGGTTGCTCGATGAGGATCACCGTTGGGTGCACGCCGCGCGGCGACGCAACGATGACTCCCTGACTCCAGTGATGGGCCAGTTCACGGGACGAATGACACCTGCTCAATTCGAGCATCTGGCGACCGGGCCCAGTGTCGATGTGCTCCCTCTCGAACGCATCCACGCCGAGGATGTTCCGCCGGAGACATAGTCCCCGCGAATCCGCAGTTCGTTGCATTCGCTGAAGCCGCCCCAATCCTCAGCGCTCGTACCGCTTCGCGGCGACTGAAGGCTCATGTGTTGGAGAAATCGTCGGACACCGAGGCAGCGCGGACCGCCGCCCCCGGACTAGCCGAAATCGGACGATCATGATCAGGTGGAACTGATGGCGGCGGCTCGGGCGATGCCGCCATGTTTTCCACGTGATCATTTGTCCAGTGGAGCACCCTGGGCGATGAGAGCGGTGCGGACGCGGTCGAGGACGACGTAGCGAGAACTACGCTGCGAGGGTGCACACGACACGGGCTTTATTGGATTTGGGGTGTCGGTGTTGCCGCGTACATGATCGCGGTATTGCAGAACAATCCGACGTCACAATGACCTTGTGCCCCAACAGGTCTGGCACCCAATATCGATCGATGAGAAGACTTGTCGTACAACGACATTCGACCATGCGTAGATAGAGGGTTCGCACCGCCGCCGCGGCCGGCGACCCGCTTCCTGAGCCGTGGCAGTCCTACGCCGCGACGGTCCGACGGAATAACCGACAGTGACACCGACTGGCTCATCACCGCCACATGGACCGGGGATCAGATTTTCGAGGCCACCGTTGCTGCGGGGGCGGCGCGGCCTGGAGAGGCTCGACGCTGACGTGTCTGCGCTGGGGCACAAGTCCACGAGTTGGTCCCCGCGAGCCACACCTCAACCCGCGCGGCGGTAGCGGCGCATCCACTTGGTCATGATCCATTTTTCGCCGGCGAGGACCGGTGCTCCAGCGTGCTTTGTCCGTGGGTCGAGCTGTCCGAGGTTATTGAAGTATCGGAAATAGACTGCATGGCCTTTGCGCGGGGAAATCGAAATACCTGCCTCAGGAAAGACAGTGTCACCGCCGCCTTCGACGTCATTGAGGTAGATCACGAGAGTCGCCGTCCGCTGGCCGCCGCGAGCGATATGAGCGGCATGGCCGGGTTGGTCCGGCGGAAAATAATCGAAATGGGGACGGTACTCGCCCCCGACCCCGTACCGCAGAATTTGCAGCCCCTCACCATTTTCCAATGGCCAGTTCATCAGGGCGGAGATCCGTCGATCGAGCCGGTCGATCAACGGGGTTTCGGACAACTGAAAATACGTGCCTTCGCTGGAGCGATTCCTGATTATCTCCGGATGCCCGGTATCGGGGTCGATGATGGTGGACCGTTGCAATTTACCTTCGGACAACTCGATCACCTGATCACATTCCTCGGCAGAGAGCACATTGCCGAACTGAATCAGCTGCGGCTGTTCCACCCGCAACACCGAGTAGATCACGCGGTCGTGAGCGTGAATAACTCGATCGGGCGAAACGGGACACGTATCGTACTCGTAGCGCGAGGAGTCCGGAATCTCACCCGCCAGAAAAGCGCGCACCGCCGTCGCGGCCGCATCCTTGTCGAAACCACCCCTGATCATCGATTCGACTACCGATTCGACAGAACAACCCCGTGCGAGATTTTCCTGTAGCCAGTTCCGCCACGAAGCATCCATTGCCATCGTCATATTCGCAGAGTTTATGCGTCGATACCAGCCGGTCCACTTTCCACTGTTGGGAATTATGGTTCCGAAGGTCATGCCGGGGCCTTCCTCATGCGGGCCCGCACTGGCGCGCCGGTCCGCGTTTGCCTTCGCGTCTCCGGTGTCATACAGCTCTCACAGCGGTGCGGTCGAAGCTGAAATGGCCTGACAGATAATGTCCACATGTTCGGACAAATCAGCTGCTAACGGGGCTGGACAGATCCGTTGTTTCGGCGGATCAGCGACTCAGCACCGTGGTGTCGAAGAAATGCCGCGAGGCGCGGTATACATGCCTGCCCATTTCGATCGGACGCCCGGAATCATCGAAGGCGACCCGCTGCATGGTCAGCAGTGGCGCGTTCGTGCGCTCGTCGAGCAGCTGCGCCTCGGCCCGGGTGGCACTGCGCGCACCGATCCGCTGCCGCGCGAGGGCGATGTGAATTCCCTTGGCCCGCAGGCATTCATAGAATCCGTGCAGTTCGAGCTGGTCGGGTCCGGGTGCGAATTCGGCGGGCACGTAATTGGTCATGATGGCCAGCGGCTCACTTCCGGCCCGGCGCAGCCTGCGGAAGGTCACGAAGCGGGCGTCCTCGGACACACCGAGTTCCTTGGCGATATCGGGATCCGGAGCGCCGAGCTGGTAGTCGAGCAATTCGGTGGTCGGTTCCTGGCCCGCGGTGAGCAGATCGTCGTACAGACTGGTCAATTCGACCGGGCGATGCACCTGATTCTGTACCACTTGGGTGCCCACCCCACGCCTGCGCAGTAACAGCCCCTTGTCGACCAGCGCCTGGATCGCCTGCCGCGCGGTCGGCCGCGACAGATTGAGCCGTCTGGCCAGGTCGAGCTCGTTCTCGAGGCGATCCCCCTGGGCAAGCCGACCTTCCAGGATCGCCTTCTCGATGCCTTGCGCCAGTTGGAAATACAGCGGAACCGGGCTCGTGCGGTCGATCGCGACATCCAACGGCGCTGGCATCGTGGGGCTCCTGGGGGCGAGCGGGCGCAGGTGAGCGCCATTTCTTCCAGGGTAAATCACTGCGTGCGGTCCCGCTTACATATGTCAGTAAGTCAGTATGTCCTGACAAAGTCTTGACAAGAGGGTATGGCGGGCGCACAGTCTGGATATGCGGCACTGCCCGCCCCTGGGACCAATCTGGAGTCAGCCTGTGAACGCTCAATTCGAGGTCGTGTCGACCGGTCGGGTCGGCGTCGACATCTATCCGCTCCAATCCGGTGTTGGGCTGGAAGATGTCGATACCTTCGGCAAGTTCCTCGGTGGCAGCGCCGCCAATGTCGCTGTTGCGGCGGCGCGACTCGGTCGGCGCACGGCGCTGTGGTCCGGCGTCGGCGCCGATCCGTTCGGCCAGTACGTGCGGCGCGAACTGGTCCGGCTCGGCGTTTCGGATGCCTTCGTGCAGACCAGCGATCGGCTGCCGACACCGGTGACCTTCTGCGAGATCTTCCCGCCGGACGATTTCCCGCTGTACTTCTACCGTGAACCCAGTGCACCGGACTTGCAGATCACCGGCGGCCAACTGGATCCCGACATCATCCGCGGTGCGGGCGTCTATTGGTCGACTGTCACCGGCTTGTCCCAAGAGCCCTCTCGCACAGCACATTTCGATGCCTGGTCGATCCGGGAACGGCGACCGCTGACCGTACTCGATCTGGACTATCGGCCGATGTTCTGGGCCGACGAGGACCAGGCCCGCGCACAGGTGCGCGCCGCTCTACCCCAGGTGACGGTGGCCGTCGGCAATCGCGAAGAGTGTCGCATCGCCGTCGGCGAGACCGATCCGCACCGCGCCGCTGACGCGCTATTAGATCTGGGTGTCGAACTGGCCATCATCAAACAGGGCCCGGACGGTGTGCTCGGCAAGACCCGCCACGAATCGGTGGTGGTGCCACCGGCCACCGTCGAAGTAGTCAATGGCCTCGGCGCGGGCGATGCGTTCGGCGGCAGCCTGTGTCACGGCCTGCTGGCCGGCTGGGATCTGGAGACCATCCTGCGCCGCGCCAATGCCGCCGGGGCCATTGTGGCCGGGCGGCTCGAATGCTCCACTGCCATGCCGACCAGCACCGAAATCGACGATCTCGTCGCGCCGGCACTGACCGGAAAGGCCGAGAAATGAAGGTAGCCTCGCGCGGCAAATCGTTGACGGGCGAACCCGAAGCCACACTGGCACCGCCGACCGCGGTCGTGCGGTCCTATGCCGAGCTGACCGAATTGCGTGCGGCCGATCCCGGCGCCATCGCCAGGGCCTTCGCCACGCGGGCCCGTCGCGGGCTGGTGCGCGGTGACGGCCGGTTGATGATCATCGCCGCCGACCATCCGGCGCGCGGCGCGCTGTCGGCGTCCGGCAACCCCTACGCCATGAACAGCCGCAAGGAACTGCTGGACCGGCTGGTCACGGCATTGGCCCGCCCCGGTGTGGACGGGGTACTCGGCACCGCGGACATCATCGAGGATCTGCTGCTGCTCGGCGCGCTCGAAGACAAGGTCGTCTTCAGCTCCATGAACCGCGGTGGTATCGCGGGCGCGGATTTCGAGCTCGACGACCGGATGACCGGATATACCGCGCGGGCGACCGCCGCGGCCGGACTCAACGGCGCCAAGATGCTCAACCGGTTCGATCTCAGCGATCCGGGCACCCTGTCGATGATGACCGCGAGCGCCACCGCCATCGATGAACTCGCCGCGCTCGGTCTGGCCGCGGTGCTCGAACCGTTCATATCGCACCGGCCCGACGGGCCGGGAACCAAGGTGGTCAACGATCTGTCACCGGATGCGGTCATCAAGAGCGTGCATCTGGCTCAAGGATTGGGCTCCACCTCGGCCTACACCTGGTTGAAGCTACCTGTCGTCGCGGAAATGGAGCGTGTCATGGATGCCACCACCCTGCCCATCCTGTTGCTCGGCGGCGATCCGCAGACCGCCCCGGACGAAACCTACGCGCGTTGGGCGAAAGCCCTTGCGCTGCCTGGTGTTCGGGGCTTGATCGTGGGTCGCGCGCTGCTGTATCCGCCCGATGACGATGTCACGGGCGCGGTCGATACGGCCGTATCGCTGGTGCGGTGATCGCGATGCACACCAAGCATTACGTGCCCGCTGCCCGCACCTATCGCGCGCCGTATACGGTGGCGCTCACCCAGGAGGCGGCCGGGTGGGATCACGCCAGCCTGCACGTCATCGAGCTCGAGCCGGGTCAGTCGCATCGCACCCACAGTCGATCCGACGAGATCGTCGTGGTGCCGCTATCCGGTTCGTGCTCCGTGGCCAGTGCTGGGGAGTCGTGCGAATTGGCCGGGCGCACAAGTGTTTTCGACGGTCCGACCGACTTCGCCTATATCGGGCGGGACAGCTCCTACACCGTAACCAGTACCGGCGGTGGACGATTCGCGCTCGGTGGCGCCCGCGCGCAGCGGCAGCTGCCCTTCCGCCATGTGCCCGCCGCCGATGTGGACGTCGAGTTGCGCGGTGCGGGCAACTGCAGCCGCCAAGTGCACAATTTCGCGACGGCGGACACATTCGAAGCCGATTCGATCATCGCGTGCGAGGTGATCACGCCCGGCGGCAACTGGTCGTCGTATCCGGCGCACAAACACGATGAGCTCTCCGATACCGAGACCCCGCTCGAGGAGATCTACTACTTCGAATTCGCCCGTGGCGCGGACGATTCGCCCGGCTTCGGCTACCACCGCGTGTACGGGACCCCCGAGCGGCCGATCGATGTGCTCGAGGAGGTCCGGGACGGCGATGTGGTGCTGGTGCCGCACGGTTACCACGGACCGTCCATTGCCGCCCCCGGCTATCACATGTACTACCTGAACATCATGGCCGGCCCCGGACCGGAGCGGGCCTGGCGGATCAGCGACGATCCGGCGCAGACGTGGGTGCGCGGCACCTGGGCGGATATGGCGATCGATCCGCGACTTCCCCTGAGCGCGAAAGAGACTCGACGGTGAGCCCGATCGACCACACAGCTCCGGCGTCCGTTCACCCGACCGACCCACACCGAAAGGGATCTGGAATGAGCACAGCATCGCGCGGCGATTCGACAACGGGCGATGGCAAGGCAACGGGTGCGCATGCATCGGTCATCCGGGTCGGGTCCGCACCCGACTCCTGGGGCGTCTGGTTCCCGAACGACCCCGATCAGGTCGGTGCCACCCGGTTCCTCGATGAGGTGGCCGCCGCCGGATACCAGTGGATCGAACTGGGGCCCTATGGATATCTGCCGACCGACCCCAACGAGTTGCGTGACGCACTGGGGGCCCGCGGGCTGTCGTTATCGGCGGGCACGGTTTTCGAACACCTGCATCAGCCCGATTCCTGGAACGCCGTCTGGGACCAGGTCGCCGATGTCGCGGCGCTGACCGCCGCCGTCGGGGGCCGCCATGTGGTGGTGATCCCGGAGATGTGGCGCGATCCGTCGACCGGCGCGGTGCTGGAGGACCGCGAGTTGAGCCGCGACGCGTGGCGGCAGAAGACCAGCGAAGTCGATCGGCTCGGCAAGGCCATATTCGAGGAATACGGTGTGCGGCTGCAGTATCACCCGCACGCGGACAGCCACGTCGGCACTCAGGACGAGGTCTTTCGGTTCCTGTCCGACACCGACCCCGAATACGTCAACCTCTGCCTGGATACCGGCCATATCGCCTATTGCGGCGGTGACAATCTCGCCATCATCCAGGCACATCCGGATCGCATCGGATACCTGCACCTCAAGCAGGTGGACCCGGCGGTGATCGCGAAGGTGGAGGCCGAGGACCTGCCGTTCGGCGAGGCCGTCAAGCTCGGCGCGATGATCGAACCGCCGCACGGCATTCCGGAAATGCCGCCCCTGCTGGCGCGGATCCAAGACCTGAATGTGGACATCTTCGCGATCGTCGAGCAGGACCTGTACCCATGCGCGCCCAGTGTTCCGCTCCCGATCGCCAAGCGCACCCGGAGCTACCTGGGTGGCTGCGGTATCCAGTCCATCCGATTCCACTGAAGCGCACAGGTATTCACCGGATCGACTACTCCCCCACCCGGCCCGCCGAGGCGCCCGGCGCCCACGTTGTCGACGACGCGCTCGCGGCTATCAGCACAGCTGAGTGGTGCTCGCCGCGCCGGACGAATCCATCCCGAGCGGCTGCACGCCTGTCCGGAGCACGGCAGACCGGTGCTGTGCGAGAAGCCGATGACCACCGATATCCACTCGGCCGTGGAATTTGTGCGCCGGAAAGGCTTTGGGCCGCCAGCTGATCCGGGTCGGCCTCATGCTCCGCTTCCCGCCAGCTGAAGCAGGCCGTCGATTCACACACCGTTTCGAGGGTGCAAAAGTCGCATACCGTGGCCGCTGCGTTACCGGTCGTAGCCGGGTCGTAGATGATCAGCGCGGCGGCGCCCACACCGACGGTGATGCCGATGGCGTGCCCGATCGGATCGGGGTGGCACTCGGGTGGCCGGACACCGACGACCCGCGGCTACGAACCGTGGTCGACAAGGCAAACGTTGCCTGATGCGACCCTAGCCTGCGGACACGAGGGCGACGATGTCCTCGATGCGCACGATCTCCCCACCGGTTCCCCAGTTGCCCTCCGGGATCTCGTCGATGTGTACCCACGCGGTGGCGGCCTGAGTGAAACGCGCCGGATCCTCGTCGGCGTCGGCGAGTACCCGGGTGACTCGTTGCACGATGTCGCGACGCTTGTCATCGTTCATCGAGCCGGCTGGGACCCCCACCCGCACCACATATTTCGGCTTCTCGCCAGCGGGCAGTTGCCGGCCGCCCACGAACCAGGCGTCGATCTCGTTCACCACCAGCCACGAGATGGCCCGGGCCGCCTCGGTGTCCGGTGCGCCCTCCGCGAGCATCACCTCCGATACCAATTGGCCGCCGATCTTCTCCCGGCGCTCTTGGTCGAGCGAGTCCTTGGGCACGAACAACTCTACGAACGGCATTAGTTAGTCCTTTCATTGAACTTACGGCGATGACCGTACACCAGGTGAGTTCAATGGATCAACCCTCTAGACTGGGGGCATGCAACGGACCAGCTTCGCGGAGATGCACTGCTCGATCGGGCAGTCCTTGGAACGCGTCGGGGAATGGTGGACTCCGCTGATCGTGCGGGACATATACCTCGGCTTGCACCGGTTCGACGACATCGCCGAGAACCTCGGCATCTCCCGCAATCTGCTCACCAGCCGGTTCAAGGCGCTGGCCGCCGACGGCATCGTGGAACGCCGGGCCTATCAGGAGCGCCCGCTGCGGCACGAGTACCACCTCACCGAGGCCGGTCTCGAACTCGTGCCGGTGTTGATGGCGCTGATGGCCTGGGGTGACAAGTGGGCGACGCCGCCGGGCGGCCCGCCGGTGCGGCTGGTGCACCAGGAGTGCGGGCAGGCGTTCACGCCGCAGGTCTGCTGCTCGGCGTGCGGGGAACCGGTGCATGTAGCGAATGTGACGGCACTGCCCGGACCTGGCGCGGCATCCGGACCGGGTACCCGGGTACTGGCCCGCCACAGCGGGTGCGAGCCCTACACCGAGCCGTGAACCAGCGCAACAGCATTCGCAACCACGACGTACCGGTAAACAGCGTCCGCCGCAGCATCGCCGCCCGCAACCGACAGACATTGCGGAACGGGGTCTGCGCCCGGGTGGTCACACCGCGAATGGCAGAAGAGTGTCGTCGTTGCCTCGACTGTCGACGGTCGAGTCGTATCCCGCTATCCGGCGGGACTCGATCCCGGCGCCGCACATGCTGGCACTTCGGGCCGTGTCGGGGCTCTCTTCGCGGAATCTCTTATCGTGCTCGGGGTTGCGGGATCATGCCAACCTCTCACCCTGGTCTGTGGCGGGTAGGACTCGGTCCAGCATGTTCTCTATGAGGTCGGCGGCTCGATGGGTGCCGCCCTCGGCTCGGGTGTCGGCACGGAGTTGCGCCGAGCGGCAAGCTACTTCGGTATCGTGGACGAGGTCGTCCAAGGCCGCCCGCAGGTTCTCCGCGGTGGCATCCTGGGTGTCGATGCGCCGGGCCACACCCAGTTCGACGAGCCGGTCCGCGTTCATGAACTGTTCGACGCCCTGGGGCACGGCGATCATCGGGACCGCCGCCAGCAGTCCTTCACCGCAGCCGCCCATACCGGCGTGAGTGACGAACGCGTCCGCCTGTTCCAGGATCGCCCGCTGCGGGACCCAGGAATGCACTTCGACATTGGGCGGGACAGCGCCGAGTTCCTTTAGGTCGGTGTGCTTCCCGATCTGGAGCACGACATGCCAGCCCGGCAGGTCGCCGAACGCCGCCAGGCATCGGCGGTAGAACTCCGGTTGGCGCGTGTATGCCGAACCCAAGGAGATCAGCAGGACCTTTTCCGCATCCGCGGGCCTGACCCATCTCTGCGCCTCCTTGCGGGTATCGAAGCACGGGCCGACGAATGTGACTGTGCCGGTGTCGACTTGGTCGGCGTACGGTTGCATTGCTCGGGGAATCAGCGCCAGGGCATGGTCTGGCCGGCCAGAGAAGGAGTCGACGTCGGTGGTGGACGCGCCGCAGTCGCGGAGCCACTGCGCGAACCTTGCCCGGTAGGCGTCGGCGCCCGGCAGTCCCCGTAGGTGTCCTGCGATGTCCTGTGCGTAGCTCTTCCAGGCCACGAACGTCGGAGACAGTTGCAGCAGGGCGCGCTCCTGCGTTTCGGCGAGGGCACGCGCGGCGTAGGCGCCGATGTCGTACAGGTACAGGTCCGCACGGTCGCCGTCGTAGACGTCGCATAACTGCGGGTATGCCTGAACGGCGTTGTCCAGGAACAGATTCTGCACGGCGATGGGCTCGTCGGGCCAGTTGTTGTCGGCCACCGGTAGCAGCGAGGCACAGGGAACGAACTCGGCGCCGGCGGCGGTGATCAGGTCGGCGACGGCCGGGTCGTTGGCGTAGGTCACACGATGACCACGGGTCACCAACTCGCGGATGATCTCGAGGCTGGGCAGGACGTGGCTGACGATCGGGATGCCGATCATCGCGATGTGGGCACGGTGACGAGGCACGGAGCATCACTCGTTTCTGGGCTGAGGCGAAGCGGCACAGGGCGCTTCCGGAACGGCTGGGCGGCGGGGACTTCCCTGCGTGTGTCACATGGCGTTCGGGGCGGCCGCCTCGAGATCGGCGATGCTGCCGCACATGATCGTCCGAACGTGTTCGGTGATGTGCTCCAGAGGCCAATCCCACCAGGCGACCGCCAGCAGCCGGGCGGTGTCCCGGTCGTTGTAGCGAGTGCGGATGAGCCGGGCCGGATTGCCCCCGACAATGCCGTAATCGGGAACGTCCTGGGTGACCACGGCACCGGAGGCGATGATCGCTCCGTTGCCTATCCGCACGCCGGGCATCACCGTCGCGCCGCGGCCGATCCACACGTCGTTGCCGACCATGGTGTCACCGCGATTCGGCAAGCCGGTGAGCAGATCGAAGTGCGCCGACCACGAGCCGCCCATGGCGGGAAACGGGAAGGTCGAAGGGCCGTCCATACGGTGGTTGGCGCCGTTCATGATGAACTCGACTCCGGTGGCCAGGGCGCAGAACTTCCCGATGATCAGTTTTTCCGGTCCGTAGTGGTAGAGCACGTTGCGGGTCTCGAACGCGGTCGCGTCGTCGGGGTCGTCGTAATAGGTGAACTCCCCGACCTCGATCAGCGGCGAGGTGACCGACGGCTTCAGCAACACTACCCGCGGCTGGCCGGGCATCGGGTGGACCACGGTCGGATCCACGGGTACGAGCGCAGACGTATCAGGCATACGAAACTCCTTCGGTGAGTTGGTGATTCGACGAATGTCAGGCAATCTCGGCCGGCGCCAGGGCCCGCATGTCGAGGTGATCGCCGCGCCAGCGCGCCCGCAGCCGACGGTCGTGGCTGACCACCACGAGCGCACCCTCGTATTCGTCCAAGGCGGTCTCCAACTCCTCGACCAAACCGGGAGACAGATGGTTGGTCGGCTCGTCCAGCAACAGCACCTCGGTGCCCGCCGCCAGCACGGCAGCCAGGCGCAACCGGACCTGCTCGCCGCCGGATAAACCACCGACCGTACGCTCACGGTCGACCAGTCCCAAACCCAAGCCGTGCAAGGCACGTTCGACCCGGGCATCGGCGTCGTAACCGCCGCGCAGTTCGAAAACCGTTGCCAACTCGCCGTATTCGGCCATCGCCGACTCGTCGCCCACGGCCATGGCGGTCTCGAGGCAGCGCATCCGCCGTTCGATCGCGCGCAATTCGCCCAGCCTCCGGTCGACGACCTGCTGGACCGTCAGGTGCGGTGCGAGCCGTTCGTCCTGGGCGAGATACCCGACGCCCCCGTCGGCGTGGACGACGATCTCACCCTGGTCGGGCTGCTCACGCCCGGCGAGCAGGCGCAGCAGGGTGGTCTTGCCGGACCCGTTCTCACCGACGATCCCGGTGCGCTCACCCGCGGTGAGCGCACACGTCACCGTATCGAGAACCGTTCTACCGGAAAAGGATTTGCTGACCGCGAGCGCGGCGATCTGGGTAGGCATATGCACACTCCGAAGCGTTCGAGTACGACGCGGCCATCGCGGACCGCAGGGTCGGGTGAACACCTCGGAAGAACATCGGCAAACCTCACTAGTGCGACAACTGTTGCATTAGGATGCTGCCACAGCCTGTCCCATCGAGCAACCGGAATATCGACGATGAGCTCCCCACCTCCACAGGGCGATGAACCGCGCCCGGTACCGCAGCCCCGGCCGGGCGGCCGGACCGCCCGCATCCGCGCCCAGGTTCTCGACGCGGTCCGTGCCGAATTGATCGAACACGGTTACGACACACTCACCATGGACACGGTCGCGGCCCGCGCGGGCGTGCACCGTGCCACGGTGTATCGCCGCTGGCGCGACCTCGGCGGCCTGATCACCGATCTCTTCACCGCGGCGGGCGACCTGGACTGGCACCCCCGCGACACCGGTTCCCTACGAGGCGACCTGACGGCGCTCAACCAGGAGATCCAGGATTCGTTGATCGAGGAGCCCTCGATCGCGGTGGCACTGATCGCGGTGTCCTTCCGATCCGAGGAGACCGCCCAAGCCCTGCACCGCTTGTGGGAGGACCGATACATCCAGTCCGAGATCATCATCCAGCGAGCGATCCAACGCGGCGAACTCCCACCGCACACCGATGCGCGCGCCCTCCTGATCGCCGCTACCGCACCGCTCTACCACCAGTTGGTACTGCTACGCACGCCACCCGACCCGCACCTCCCCCACCACGCAGCCGCCAGCGCCACGCTCGCCGCGCACGCCGGCGCATTCACCAACCCATACCCGACGGACAGCACCTTGTAACACGGCGGTTGAGTCGCCGGGTAGCCGTCGCGTAGTAGGACGCAGCTGTCCGCACCACGTAGGGGCTCCGTTGCGAGCGGGTGGCCAGGACGACGGTGCCGCCGTCAACGCGGATTTCGTGCAGGATTGGGAGATCTGTTGTTGGGCTTGGGTATCCAGGCCGGTACTTCGTCGAGTACATGGTGCGACAGTCCGACGTTGCGTCGCGTCACCAGGGCATCGAGTCGCCGACGTCGATCGAACTCGGCGTTGCGCAAGCACAATGCCAGAAGCGCGGCACCTGGCCGAGGTGGTCGTTGAGGCGGTGTACCAGTACCGGTGGACGATGTCTTGGCGCCCGGCGAGTTGGCCGTTGACGGGATCGCGCAGTTTTGCCGTACGTCCACTCCGAAAGCACGATGCAAAGGTCGCCGCGGTTGATCCGGTGTCCGGAGGTCGTCAGGAGACTGCGGTGGGGGATATCTGGTCTTGTAACACGGTGATCGGGTCTCCTGCGGTTATCAGGTGGCCGTCACGTAGCAGGAGGCAGTTGTCGGCGCGTAGGGCTTCATTGCGATCGTGCGTGGCCAGGACCACCGTGACGCCGTCGGCGCGGATTTCGTACAGGACTTGGGAAATCTGTTGTTGGGCTTGGGTATCCAGGCCGGTGGTCGGTTCGTCGAGCAGTAGTAGATCGGATTCTTGGGCGAGGGCCTGGGCCAGGAGGGCGCGCTGGCGCTGACCGCCGGACAGGGTGGTGAGGCGACGTCCGGCCAGGTCGGTGATGCCGAGGCGGGCCATGCAGTCGTGCACGATCTCGGTGTCGGTGCGGGTGAGGCGGCGCCAAGGTCCGCGGTGGGCCCAGCGACCCATGGCGACGGTCTCGCGGACGGTGATCGGCAGGGTAGCGGGGACCGCGCTGTGTTGTACGACCAGCGCGGGGCGCCGTGCACCCACCCGCTGAACCGTTCCCGACGACGGAGTCAACACACCGGCGAGCACGCTCAGCAGCGTGGACTTTCCGGATCCATTGGCACCCACGATCGCCGTCATCCGCGCGGCCGGGATGTCGGTGGTGATGTCGTGCAGCACAGTCCGTGAAGGGTAGCCAGCGGATAGTGCGTCGATTCGAACTGCCGGGGTCATTCGCCTGCACACCTTCTCATCTTACTTGTATTGAAAATCATTTCCATCTAAGGTAGCGCACCATGGCTGTCCTATTTGCCCCATTCGAGGTTTCGTTCGTGCAGAGCGCGATGTGGGGCGGACTACTGGTCTCCGGCATCTGTGCGCTGGCCGGAACCTGGGTCGTGGTGCGCGGGATGGCATTCCTGGGGGACGCAATGGCGCACGGCATGCTCCCCGGCGTTGCGGTGGCGTCGCTGCTCGGGGGCAACCTGCTAGTGGGCGCCGCCGGTAGCGCCGTGGCGATGGCACTGGGAATTACTGCGCTGCAACGGAATCCGCGCTTCACCGCGGACACCGGGATCGGGCTGGTATTCGTGGGGATGCTGGCCGCGGGAGTGATCATCGTGTCGCGCTCACAGTCCTTCGCGGTCGACGTGACCGGATTCCTGTTCGGTGACATCCTGGCGATCCGAAACCGGGACCTCGGCTATCTCGCCGCCGCCTTGACGGTCGCCACGGCGGTTTCGGTGCTCGGGCATCGCGCCTTCGTCGCACTGGCCTTCGATCCGCGCACCGCGCATACGCTCGGGCTCCGGCCGCGGTGGGCGCGGGCGGCGTTGCTGGGCCTGCTGACAGTGGCGATCGTCGCGTCCTTCCACGTTGTCGGCACCCTGCTGGTGTTCGGGCTGCTCATCGCGCCACCCGCGGCGGCAATGTGCTGGGCCGCGCGCATTCCGGTGATCATGCTGCTGGCGGCGCTGTTCGGTGGGTTCGCGACCGTGACCGGGTTGCTGGTGTCCTGGCATGCGGGTACGGCGGCGGGCGCGACCATTGTCGCCGTCGCGGTCGCGGTGTTCTTCGCATCGGCCGCGGCCACGTGGCTGCGTGATCGAATGCGGATATCCGGAATGCGGATATCCGGCTCGGTCATGAGCACCCTGGCAGTGCTGATCACCGTGCTGCCGCTGGCCGGATGCGGTTCGGACACAAGCGATTCCACCTACACCGAGGCAACACCCCACGGGTTTGTGGCAGGCGCTGAAGAGACCGACGCACCGCAGACGCGGGTGGTTGTGGCCGATGCCGAGGGCGCGATCCGGGTCATCGATCTCATCGATGAACACGTCACCGACGCCGGACGGTCGGCCACGGTGGCGGGGATTCGAGGCGATGACCGATTCGCCTATCTCCACACCGAGGATGGGGTGCGAGTCATCGATGGCGGCGCGTGGACGGTCGACCACGGTGACCATATGCACTACTACCGGGCGGCGATCCGCGAAGTCGGAACCGTCGGGCGCGGTGGACTTTTCGCGGTGCACAGCGATCCGGCCACGGCAGCGGTCGTGACCGATACCGGTACGGTACTGCTGGACCGGACCGCACTCGACACGGGCCGAATCACCGAACTCGGCGTGCTCGCCGACAGTATCGCGGTTCCCTACGCCGAACACCTCGCCGTTGTGACCAGCGATGGGCGGGCCGAGATCCGCGACCATGCGGGCAATGTGTCAGCACCGCTCGCCGAGGCATGCCCATCGCCGCGCGGATCCGCGGTGACCAGGCGCGGTGTCGTATTCGGCTGCGCCGACGGCGCTTTGGTGGTGACGGTAGCCGATCAACAATTCAGCGCAGCGAAAATCAGCTATCCGCAACAGGTTCCGGACAGCGAACGCGCCATCGAGTTCGCCCACCGACCCGGCAGTACCCCCCTCGTCGCGAAGGCTGGCGAACACGGCGTTTGGGTGCTCGACATCCGAGCACGGACCTGGCGATTGGTGCCGACCGGGCCGATAGTCGCGACCAATACGGCGGGCGAAGGCAGCGCTCTGCTCACCCTCACCCGCGACGGCATGCTGTACAGCCACGACATCAGCACCGGTGCGCAGACCGCACAGGTGCAAGTGCTCGCCGCGCCGATGCCGGACGGCGCGCCACCGCCGGTGATCCAGATCGACACCGGACGCGCCTACGTCAATGACGCCGCCGCCCGCGTCGTGCACGAGATCGACTACCGCGACAAACTCCGGCGCGCACGCACATTCGCGCTCGATATCGCACCCGTGCACATGGTGGAGACGGGCCGATGAGGACCACGATCCGGATCTGTGTGGCCCTTCTCCTGACGGCCCTGATACCGGCCTGCGCGGTTCAGCGCACCGACGGCCGCGAAATCGTGGTCACCACAAACATTCTCGGTGACCTCACTCGCGCCATTATCGGCGACACGGCCGCGGTGACGGTGCTGATGCCACCAAATGCCGATCCGCACCAGTTCGCGATCTCCGCGCAGACCGCGGCCCGAATCGAACGCGCCGCCCTGCTGGTGCACAACGGGCTCGGACTCGAGGAGGGCGTGCAGCGCCATGTCGGCGCCGCCGAACAGCGTGGGGTGGTGTCGATTTCGGTCGGCGAACAGGTGGATCCGATCCGCTATCGGGGCACCGAGACCCCGGATCCGCACTTCTGGACCGATCCGGCGCGGGTGCGCCGCGCGGTGGCCGAGATCAGCAATCGGGTGATGAAAATCGACGGGATCGACGTGGATGCGGTGCGCGCCAACACCGCGCGCTACCTGGCCGAGTTGGACCAACTCGACCACTGGATGACCGAGCGGTTCAGCACCATTGCGCCAGCGCGGCGGAAGCTGGTCACCAACCATCACGTATTCGGCTATCTGGCACAGCGTTTCGGGTTCGAAGTGATCGGCGCAGTCATCCCCGGCGGCACGACCCTCGCCTCACCGAGTGCCTCGGATCTGGCGGAACTGGCCGAAACCATCCGAGCCGCACGCGTTCCCGCCATCTTCGCCGACTCCTCCCAACCAGACCGCCTCGCCCGCGTCCTCGCCGAACAGGTCGGCGTGCACGTACAGGTCATCGCCCTGTACTCGGAATCGCTCACCGCGCCGGGCGGCGGTGCGGCCACCTACCTGGACATGATGCGCGCCAATACCGAGGCCGTTGTGCGCGGCCTGACGGCGCCTTGATCGAACACGAGAAATGGAGTAACACATGCGATTACGAGCACGCGGCGCGCAATCGGCGGCCCTATCCGGACTATTGGCTTCGGTCATCGCACTCACCGGTTGCGGGACAAACGAGAGCCACCCGGCAATCGCCGATCCCGTCGCGATCACCTATGACGGCGGCATCTACCTGCTGGACGGAAAATCCCTCGCCGTGGCGGCCGAGCTGAAGCTCGACGGCTTCAACCGCCTCAGCCCGGTAGGCAACGACCACCACGTCATGGTGTCGACCAAGGACGGCTTCCAGGTCCTCGACGCCGTCCACGGCGAACTGACCGACATCACCTTCCCCGCGAGTAAACCAGGCCATGTGGTGCCACATGCTGGAGCAACCGTCCTATTCGCCGACGGCACAGGCGATGTCACCATCATCGATCCGCGGCAGCTGGCCGACGGCAAGCCGCAGTCCGAGGTGTACAAGACACCGACCCCGCATCACGGAGTGGCGATCCAAACGTCCACCGGAGAACTGGTCGTCACCCTTGGCACCGAGAAAAAGCGCACCGGCATCGCGGTGCTGGACAAGAACCGCAAGGAGATCGCCCGCAACGAGGACTGCCCCGGCGTGCACGGCGAATCCGTCGCCCAGGGCGAAGCGGTCGTCATCGGCTGCGAGACCGGTGCGCTCATCTACCGCAACGGCACCATCACCAAGGTGACCAGCCCGACCCCGTACGGTCGCATCGGCAACCAGGCAGGCAGTGCTGCCTCGCCGATCGCGCTCGGCGACTACAAGCAGGACAAAGACGCTGAAATCGAACGGCCACAACAGATTTCGCTGATCGACACCCGCACCGGCAGCCTGCGGCTGGTCGACATCGGCACCAGCTACACCTTCCGCTCCCTGGCCCGCGGCCCACAGGGCGAGGCATTGGTGCTCGGCACCGACGGCCATGTGCACGTCATCGACCCGGTGACGGGAACCGTCACGCGCACCATCCCGGTCACCGGCACCTGGGAGGAGCCACTGAAGTGGCAGAAGCCGCGACCGGCGATCTTCGCACGCGACAACAACATCTACGTCTCCGACCCAACCACTAATAAGGTACACCGCATCGACCTGGCCACCAGCACGATCGCCGCAACCACCACGCTCCCGACGACCCCCAACGAACTCACCGGCGTCAACATCTGACCCCGCGCACCGATTCGCACGCCACGCACCTTTTCGCCCGCGAATAGGTGCGTGGCGTGACAAAACGTGCGCAGGACCATCGCTCCCCCAGTCCGACACCGCTGCCGCCTGCCCCGGCGCGGCACCGATCACCGTCGCGGAACATCGAGCCGTCCAGATCCGCGAGTCCCTGCCGAACGCAGGGGCGGGCTGGACCGTCGCGGCGGCGATCGGCGGCTCCTTCAACATCGAGGTCGCCAGCGCGGCCAGCGACGCCGCCCCCGTCGTCGAGGCCTGCGCGCTCGGAATCGATATCGCCACAGCGATTCTCAGTCACTTGACACAGCCGCAATCGCCACTCACCCGGTGTCGATGCGAAAGCGGGCCGCTCGGGAAGTTACCGACCCAAACCAGTATCGACGCCGATCAGGCCGAGCGCACGTGCGAGCGAGATCGCCACGGCCCTGGCCGATCTCGGCGCGATCCATTTCGGATCGTCCGATCAGGCCCGAATGTGTAGTCCGAATCCGGTGCGGCCCTTGGCTTCCAGGCCTTCGCGCAGGCGCAGGGCGGGAAGTTCGTAGTCGCCGCCGTTCTGGGGGCGGTAGGCGATGGGGGCGGTTTGTTCGATCGAGAGCAGGCGCTGCTCCCATGCCTTGGCGGTGTCGGTGAAGTCTTCCGGCGAAAGGCAATGCGCGCCATAGGTAACGAAAGGCGGCAGCACATCCATGCCGGGGTAGTAGAGGATGCCGTGCTGGATCGGGAAGAGCAGGTCGTCGATGGGGCCGTTGATGCCGCGATCGGTGTAGCTCGGTTCGCGGCCGCCGATCGTCACGGACAGCATGGCCCGCTTGCCCGCGAGGGTGCCCTCGCCGTAGCGGTCGCCATAGCGGGTGGTGCTGTGTTCGCCTACGCCGTAGGCGAAATGGTAGGTGAAGACCCGGTCCACCCAACCCTTGAGGATTGCGGGCATCGAGTACCACCACAGCGGGAATTGGAAGATCACGGTATCGGCCCAGCGCAGCTTTTCCTGCTCGGCAGCGATATCGGCGCTGAGTGTGCCGGTGTCGTATGCGCGACCCGAGTCCGCGGCGACCCGCAGTGGATCGCTCGCCGTCCCGAAATCGTCGGCATCGACCATCGGCTTCCATCGCATCGCATACAGGTCGCTGACCTGCACCTCGTGCCCTGCGGCGCGCAAAGTGGTCACCGCGATGTCCTTGAGCACGCCGTTGAGTGACCGCGGTTCGGGGTGGGCGTGGACTATGAGCGTCCGCATGTGCTGCTCCTTCGGATCGGGATGTGTTCGATCTTCGCCAGCGAATCGGCCGCCGTTCAGGGGCGCTTCTTCCATCGGACCGGACTTCCTGGTATCGACAGGACCACCCTCACCTCGCGAAGCCGCGGCAATACTGGAGGAATGGACGAGCTCAGCGACTTCCTGCGCACGCGGCGGTCCCGGGTCGATCCCGGATCCGTTGGCATTGCGACCGATTCGCGCCGCCGGGTGGCCGGGCTGCGCCGGGAGGAGGTCGTGCAGCTGTCCGGGGTGACATTTTGGTTACGCACTCCTTAAATGTTGGTCTGGGTCGGTAGTGGCGTCGCCGTGTGTGGCAGTGGTTGTTGGGTGACAAGCCCCGCAGGGGCGCGGCAGTTCTTTGATCGCCGACTGTTTGCGGGTGGTAACGATTTTCGGGGCGGTCGTCTCGCTGATGGATCACTCGAAAGGCAAAGGAAATCAAGCGGATTCGCTGCGGCGGGAGGTAGAGACGATGGCGGGCGCGGCGGCGACTGATGGTGTGCGGCTGCGGTCTACTACTTCAATCGGGCATGTGTCACACACGTGAACGACGATCTCGCCCCACCTCCCATGCATAAGCAACACGGGGGCAACCTTGACTCGCCGTCCATCGGTTATATTCCAATCGGTCATATTCCAAGCCGAGGTTCTCTTCGCCGCTGAGTCTGGCCCGAACCTGGGAGTACTTGATAGAGGTGACTGTGATGAACCTGCCGCCAACTGTGGTCGCGATCTATGACATCGGCTTCGCGGAACCGCGAAAGGTGGCTGAGTTCCGGTTGGCCACCGATGGGACGGCGGTACTCACTCTCATCGATCCCGACGGTTGCCTGGTCGCCGAGCAATGGTATGAGCGAGGCGTCAAGATCTATGACCCACTCAGCAGGATCGGGCCGGGTGAGGGTGCGCGCTTCTTACGCGCCCTGCTCGACACGCCGGGGATGAGCTACTACCGCGTAGTCGATGAAAGCCCTCGACCACCCCATGATCCGCCGACCGCGTCTCCTTGGACGAAGACGCGGGAAACCGGTCCAGGGAATCCGCCGCCGCAACCACGGTCATGAGAGGCAGCGTTACCCCGGTCCTTCGCGACATCGTCCAACGCTTGACCAGGACATTGAACCTGGGCACTCAATCGGTCGCGCGCACCTATGAGCGCACCGGCAGCGCCGCGAGAACCGCCGCGCGTACACTGCAAGACACCGACAACCGCGCCGGGCATCATCTTCTCAAAGAACCCCTCCCTGTGCGCCAACCAAACCCAATGTTGGCGCCGACGCCATCACGGAATTGGAACTACCGGCCCAGCGAGACCGAATCGGCCATGGCAGCTCGCCGGATGACCACCCCTGTCGACTTCACCGGTGATATGCGCGACGCGGTCGCACGCAGTTCGACGGAAGTACGCAAAATGCGCTCGGAAGACGGCGAACTCAACATCTACAAGCCCATCCACGGAGAGAAATACGACGCCGGCCTCCCCTTCTTCCATGCACCAGGTGCGCTGACCAGCAGAGAAATCGCCGCGTACCGGGTCGATGAAATCCTCGGGTTCGGCCGAATCCCCCCTACCGCGCGCACTAGCGGTGTCATAGGCCCCGACGGCCGACCCTCCGGACCCGGCATGATCCAACAGTTCGTCGAGTCCACAAAATCCAGGCAAGTCGATGCCTATCCGAGAGTCCAGCAACAGCAAGTTGGTGTCCTCGACTACATCATCGGCTCAATGGACCGACACCCCGGCAACTACCGCACCGTGGACCGCGGTGGCCACCTCGACATCGTCGCCATCGACCATGGCCGATCATTCCCCTTGGCCCGCGACCCGCTCGAGATCGAGATCGACTCCGACTTCGTCGCCGCTCACAAAGGGCAACAACTCGAATCGGAAGTCCTCGACGCCGTACACAACGCAGACACCGACCGCCTGCGCGCAGCCCTCGGAGACGCAGGCCTACACCCGAACGCCATCGACGGAGCACTGGCACGACTCGAGAAAATACGAGAACTGGGACACATCCCCGCAGACGTCAAAGTCCTACCACCGTGACAAGCTCGACGCCCAGTGCACACCACTTCAAACATCGATGTGAATCCTCCGGTGAGTCAGGGGAATCCGGACATGCCGGGGGGATTCATCTTCGCCGGACCAGCTGCCACCAACGCCAACACTTCCCGAAACGCCGGACGGTCCGCGTCAGCGCCCGACAGATCGTTATCACAGAAGATCCACGGCGACCCGCAGCGGATCGCTCGCCGTCCCGAAATCGTCGCCGTCGACCATCGGCTTCCATCGTCGCCGTTCAGGGGCGCTTCTTCCATCGGACCGGACTTCCTGGTATCGACAGGACCACCCTCACTTCGCGAAGCCGCGGCAATACTGGAGGGATGGACGAGCTCAGCGACTTCCTGCGCACGCGGCGGTCCCGGGTGGATCCCGGATCCGTTGACATTGCGACCGATTCGCGCCGCCGGGTGGCCGGGCTGCGCCGGGAGGAGGTCGCGCAGCTGTCCGGGGTGAGCGTCGACTACTACGTGCGCTTGGAGCAGGGGCGCGCCCGGCAGCCATCGGTGCAGGTGCTCGATGCGCTGGCCCGGGTGCTCGGCCTGGCCGAGGTGGAACGCGAGCACCTGCACCGGCTGGCCCGCCGGCCGCAGCGCCCGGCGAAGTCGGCACCGAATGTCCGCATCCGCGTCGAGTTGCGGCGGGTACTGGATCTCATCCCCGACGCGCCCACATACATCGTCGATCACCGCCTCGATGTGATGGCGGGCAACCGGCTCGCGGAACTGGTGTATGGACACAGCCCGATGAAGGGCCTGAATATCGCCCGCCACATCTTCTTGGACGACTGCGGCGCGCGTTCGCTCTACGCCGACTGGGAGGTCTGCGCCCGCGATATTGTCGGCCACCTGCGCCTCGCGACGGGCAAGTATCCCGACGATCCGAAACTGTCGGCCCTGATCGGCGAACTCGCCGTGCACAGCGACCGCTTCCGCAAACTGTGGGCGCGGGCAGACGTCCACGCCCGAACCCACGGCCGCAAGGCCTTCACCCATCCCCTGGTCGGCACCATGGACCTACACCAGGAAAGCTTCACCCTGCCGGAGGAATCCGGCACCGAACTTGTCATCCTGTCCGCCGAACCCGGCAGCGAATCCCATGACAACCTGCGTCTGCTGGCCAGCCTCGGCGCCACGAATGCCGTTGCGCCCGATCGGCATATGACACAAACCTAGCGAGCATCACATTCACGTAATACGGTGAATCGGGGGCCACAGGAGAACGGTGATGACCAGCCGACGCGACGAACTCGACCGCAATATCGTCACCGATTTCAGCTCTCGCATGAGTTACGGCGCGTACCTCGATCTCGACACCTTGCTCAGCGCGCAGCATCCGGTCAGCCGACCGGAGCAGCACGATGAGCTGCTGTTCATCATTCAGCACCAGACCACCGAGCTGTGGCTGAAGCTGGTGCTGCACGAATTACGGGCCGCACGTGCGGCTTTCGATGCCGATGAGCTCGGCGTTGCGCTCAAATGCATCGCGCGGGTGAAACATATCCAGCAGACGCTGACCGAGCAATGGTCCGTGCTCGCCACGCTGACGCCCACCGAGTACGCGCAGTTCCGCGATTTTCTGGGGAACTCGTCCGGGTTCCAGTCCTACCAGTACCGCGCCATCGAGTTCATTCTCGGCAATAAGAACGCGGCCGTACTTCGGGTGTTCGAATCCGATCCTCCGGCGCACGAAGTGCTGGCCACGCTCTATCGAGAACCGACCCTCTACGACGCATTCTGGCAGCACCTGGCCCGCACCGGGCTCGCTGTGCCGCGCTCGACGCTGGAACGGGATATCACCGAGGCGCACACGCTCGACACCGAATTGCTTGCCCTGGTGCAGTCGATTTACGAAGCGCCAGAAGAACATTGGTCGGTATACGAGACATTCGAGGAGCTGGTCGACCTGGAGGAGAACTTCCAGCTGTGGCGCTTCCGCCACCTGCGCACGGTGCTGCGCGTCATCGGAAGGCGAAGCGGGACAGGCGGATCCAGCGGTGCCGGATTCCTGCAACGCGCACTCGAGCACACCTACTTCCCGGAACTGTTCGCCGTCCGCACCTGGACCGGACACTGACCGAATTCGATGGTGACCCCCGTCGAGCCGAGTCGAATCGCCGCTCGACAACCGCCCCCGCCGTCGAATGAACCCCGATGACCACTGACCGACAGCCCGCGCCCGCCGCCGCGGTGCTCGACGACTTCGATGCCCGGCCCGGCAGCGCGACCTCGCTTACCCGAAGGCGCTCGGCGCGAGCCGCCGCGCAATGGTGGGATCTCGACGACCCCTTCGACTCCAGGCCACCCGACGGGTTCACCGGCATCCTGCCGCTGAGGGTAGTCTCGCCCCACAGGGCCCCGGCACTCGCCGTTCGGTCATCCTGCCCTCGCCGTCCCCCGGACGCGCACTGCGCACGATCGACGCCAAGGAACTTACGGCCGTCGTGCCCGTGGTGGCGCAGAGCTGGCACAATGTTCATCACCGAATCGACCTGCGCTGCAGCGGGATATCCGCAATAACGCGCTCGCACCGTCAGCTTACGGCCTGGTGTCCACCGCTGCCGCGATCGTGGTCGCCATCGTCGTTCTCACCAGCGGCGAGACCGATGAAGACTATCCAGCAGGGGCGTCAGTCGGTGGTAGAGCCGCGACCGGGCGCGGGAGTACGGGTTCCATCATCAGTGTCGGTGGCTGGTGGGATGCTGTTGTGGTGACACGGCACACATCGTTTCGGTTCTGCTTGGACCCCACGGTCGAGCAGCAAGCGGTGCTGTCACGCCATGTCGGCACGGCGCGGTTTGCGTTCAATCAATGCCTGCATACGGTGAAGTCGGCGTTGACCGCTCGCCGAACCGATCCGACCGTGTCGGTGCCGTGGTCGGGTTTCGACCTGATCAACCAGCATGGCACGGCGGCGCGATTGTTGTCGCCGATCGCTGGTATCCGTCGAGTCAGATCTGTTCGCGCTGCGGTGACCGCAACACCGCCCTGACCCTGGCCGACCGGATCTTCACCTGCGTGAACGGCCATCGACTCGACCGCGATCACAACGCCGCGGTCAACCTCGCCGCCTGGGGCGAACAACACCACAACACCCAGGTCCGGGAGCCCGAAGCACGAGCCCCGGTCATCAACGTCCGCCGACGGGAAGGCGCTGGCCCACACACACGTGTGGGTGAAACCGGCCCGAGTGACGCGGAAACCAACACTCACACCGCACTGGTGTGAGTCGAGGACGTCCGAGAAGGACGGTGTTCACCAGCCCTCATAGGGTTGGGAGACACTCTGTAGGCTGCTTGCGGTAGGTGACGACACCGAACGGAAAGAGCTGATACATGGCGTCCGCGACAGCATCCGCACAGATCGGGGTTACCGGCCTGGCGGTCATGGGTAGCAATATCGCCCGGAACTTCGCCAAGCACGGCTACACGGTGGCACTGCACAACCGCAGCATCGCCAAGACCGACGCACTGCTTGCCGAACACGGTGGCGACGGCAACTTCGTGCGCACCGAAACGATCGAGGAGTTCGTCGCGGCACTGGAGAAGCCGCGCCGGGTGCTGATCATGGTCAAGGCGGGCGATCCGACGGATGCCGTCATCGAGGAACTCGCTGACGCGATGGAGCCCGGCGACATCATTATCGACGGCGGCAACGCGCTCTACACCGACACCATTCGCCGCGAGGCCGCCATGAAGGCGCGCGGGTTGAACTTCGTCGGCGCGGGCATCTCCGGTGGTGAGGAGGGCGCGCTCAACGGTCCGGCGATCATGCCTGGCGGCCCCAAGGAATCCTACGAATCCCTCGGACCGCTGCTGGAATCCATTGCGGCACAGGTGGACGGCACACCGTGCTGCACGCATATCGGCCCCGACGGCTCCGGACACTTCGTCAAGATGGTGCACAACGGCATCGAATACGCCGATATGCAGTTGATCGGAGAGGCCTACCACCTGTTCCGCGACGCGCTCGGCCTCGGCGCAAAGCAGATCGCCGACGTGTTCACGCAGTGGAACTCCGGCGAACTGGAGAGCTACCTCGTCGAGATCACCGCCGAGGTGCTCGCGCAGGTCGACGCGAAGACGGGTCAGCCGTTGGTGGATGTCATCGTCGACGCGGCCGAGCAGAAGGGCACCGGGCGCTGGACCGTGAAGTCCGCACTCGATCTCGGCATCCCGGTCACCGGCATCGCCGAGGCCGTCTTCGCGCGGGCACTGTCGGGTTCGCGTGCGCAGCGTCGGGCCGCGGTTGGTCTGGCCGCCGGCAAGCTCGGCGAAAAGCCCACCGACATTGCCCAATTCACCGAGGACATTCGCCAGGCGCTCTATGCGTCGAAGATCGTCGCGTACGCCCAGGGCTTCGATCAGATCGCCGCGGGCAGCGCCGAATACAACTGGGACCTGCGTCCCGGCGACCTCGCCACCATCTGGCGCGGCGGCTGCATCATCCGGGCCCGGTTCCTGAACCGGATCAAGGAAGCCTACGACCAGAATCCGGAACTGCCGAGCCTGATCCTTGCGCCATACTTCCGCGAGGCGATCGAGACGGCCATCGACAGCTGGCGCCGCGTGGTCGCCACCGCGACCCTGCTCGGCATTCCGGTGCCCGCGTTCGCATCCTCGCTCGCGTATTACGACGCCCTGCGCGCCGAACGCCTGCCCGCCGCACTCACCCAGGGCCAGCGCGACTTCTTCGGCGCGCACACCTACGAGCGCATCGATGCGCCGGGCAAGTACCACACGCTGTGGAGCGGCGATCGCAGCGAGGTTTCGGCCGACTGACTCGAGCGCCGTCCCAGCTCTGGGAAGACTCGACAAGGGGGGCACCCGCTCGAGGTGCCCCGCGCTCGACTGAGGAGGACCGTTTGGCGGACGAACCACGAGAACCAGCCGCCGAGCAGCGGCTCGCCGATGCGCTGAATGCGCTCGGACCGACGGGCTGGCAGCAGGCGGACGCGGTATTCGCGGTCACGGTGGCGGGTGAGGTCGGGCAGCTCGCGTACTCCATCGGCGACCAGGTGGTTCCCCTATCGCCACCGGAGTCGGTCCTCGCCCTGGTCCGGGAGCTACGGGCGCTCGCCGCCCGATCCAATGGCGGACCGTGGTGGCGAATGCTGGTCGTGCTGGCCGACTCCGGCGCGATCGACATCGATTACGACTACGGCGAACAGCCGTTCCCACCCGGGCAGCTGTTCGCTCCGGAGGCGTACCGCGCCGACCTCGAGGCGTATCCGCGCGCCACGATACCGGTGTGGTTGGGCGCCTACATCGGCCACGACGACCGGCAGCGGCGCACTCCGCAACAGGCTGCCGCCCGAGCGCGTGGCGATCGATCCCGCCAGGTGTGGGCGAGGCTGGCGGAGTACGAATTTCCGCCGTTCCCGCACATGTGGGCACGCTGGGCGACGATCGCCGCGGCGTTCGTCGCCGCCCGGTCCGAGCACGGTCCGCGCATGGAGCCGTGGACGGGGGTGTTCGAAGGCGCGGCGTTGGACGGGTCGACGCTGCATGCGCTCCCGACCGGGCGGGCGGTGCTCTCGGGCGGGGTGTGGAATGCCCCCACCCTGGACGCGGTCTACAACGGCGGTGAGCCGATGCCGGATCTCTATGCCGGCGCACCGGATTGGGTGGCCGATCCGGTGCTCGACCCGCGCGCGGCGTCGGGTCTGCTGTCGTTCTGCTACTGGTGGGAAGCCGGGCGCTGGTATCGCGGGGCGTCACCGTCGGCGGAGGATTGTGCCGTCGCGGTGCCCGGAGTGTGGACCAGGGAAACCGTGCTGGGGATCGTCGCCGATCTGCTCACGGAGCCGAATCCGGGTGCGCGCGAAGCGATTGCCGCGCTGCTGGCCGCGGCCGAGGTCGGCCGGGTCACGCGGCAGGAACTGGTCGAAGTATTCGGTGCGGATGACCGGTTCGACATCGACGGCGCGCTCTACCAATACTCGCTGGCCGGATTGGCACGGCCGGCGCCGGAACCGATGCCCGCCGAGGAGGCGACCTCCCGGGTGCGCGATTACATCACCGGGCGCGTACTGGACACCACGGGATACCCGCTCGACCAGTTGGTCGCCGAACGATTCAGTGTCGGCTGGATGGTGCATGTGCCGGTGCCCGCCGGGATGGTCGCGACCGATCGGGCGATCTTCTATCTCGGCGATGACGGCCTGCTGGAGCAGTCCTCGTCGTCCATCGATCCGCCGAGCTACATCGCCGACTTCGAACGCCGATACGCCGAACGCCACGGCTGATCCGGATCGAAGGAAGGTAGTCATGGATCGTTGGGAGCAAGAAGGATTGCGCTCGGCCAACTTCGGGATCCGCAATCAGGTCGAAAGCATTCTCGACGCACTCGCCGAGCAACACGCCAACCGGGCCGAGATCGAGCGAAAGGTGGACACCGCACGGGCCACCGCCACCTCGGCGGACGGTCTGGTGGAGGTGACCGTCGACAGGTCCGGCGTCCTCATCGACGTGCGGTTCACCGCGGACGCCGCGCACAGTACCGCCGCACAGCTGGGCCGATCTGTCACCGAGGCCGGGCGCGAGGCCGCCCGTCGCGTGCGGGAACAGACCACACAAATGCTGGCCCCGGTCGCCGCGGCCATCCACGCCATGCCCGACCTGCCCGATCTGGTGCTCGGCGCGCCGAGCCTGCGTGAGCCCAGCGAAGTCGAACGGCGCGACGAATAGGCCCTACCTATTCCCAGCGATGGGCATAGGTAGGTTCGCAGTAGGATTCTTCGCCAGGCAATCGGCTCCTCGGTTTCGCTGGTGAGGGTTGAAGGGTGACCGGATATGGGCCATTCGTTGCATATCGATCCGGACCGTCTCCATGCCTTCATCACCGAACTCGCCGCAGTCGCCGAATCCGCGCACCAAGATCTGGCCGAACTGAAGAACGCCCTGGCCCATGAGGGCAAGCCATGGGGTGACGACGAGCCGGGCCGAATGGTCGGCGACACCTATGAGCCACAGGCGAAGAAGGGACTCGAGGGGTACCAGAACCTGGTCGATAATCTGCGTGGGTTGAGCAAGGGCGTCGGCGAGGTCGGCGACGCGCTCAACGACCAGGACCGGGACGGCAGCCGACAGATCCGCAGCACCGGCCCGAAACAGCCGGTGTCCGTCGCGCCGGATTCGGCGTGGCCCGGTACCAACGCACCCCGAACCAGTTCGCCCACAACCGGTTCCGGATCGAACTCGGACAACCCGACCGCGACGCCGACACAGCCGCGCGGTTCGACTCCCAACGCATCCGCCCAGCCGAACGCCTACCAGCCAAGCGCCTACCAGCCGAACGTCCCCCCGAGCGCCTACCCGCACTCGAGGCCCACCGGCTACAACCCGATCAGCACACCCATGTCCGCCGGTCCGCAGCCCGTATACCCGGATTCGAACACACCGCCGGTCGAACCGGGCGCCGCGCAGCAGCCCACCGCGGAAAGCTCGGCCGCGGGCAACGAAAACGCCGCGTCACCGCCGGTCGCGGATGATTCGATCCCAGCCGTGCCAGGCGCGACATCGCCCGCCGCTGCGACGCCGGCGCGGACTGGTGATCCCGCGGTGGCCGAGAAACCGACGGGCACACCGTGGTCGCGAACGCCGGGGACGGCGTTTCCTTCGATACCTTCGGGCACCCCCTGGTCGGGTGCCCGTAGCGGCGTTCGCCCACCGGGGCAGGTCTTCGCGCCCTCACCGACCGGCGTGGGCCCGGCGCAGCACAGCAAGCCGAAGCAAGACGGCAAGCCCCGCAAGAAGAAGCGCGAATCGACCGCGGCGCATATTCGGGTACCGACCGATGCGGCGGCCCTGGCGGCGGCTAGGGAACTCGCCGATCGGCACGAACTGCGGATCGTCGGCGTCGAAACCTCGGGTATCGGACCGGAGATGGTCGCCCAACTGGCCGCGGCCATCGACGATATTCTCGGCAAATATCCGTTCGTCGACCTCGGTGGGATCGAGATCACCGAACTCGGCGACCGAATCTCCCGGGTAGCCCGGGATCGAAGCGGTGACCAGTCGGAATCGCCGAGCACCGGATCGTGGATCCTGCTCGACCGCACCCTCGTCGCAAATCCGGCCAAGTTCAGCGAAAAAGTCCACACCGCAATAAAATCCGGGGACTCTATAGCCGGATCCGAGGAGCGGCCGATGTATTCGACGATCATCGGCGACCTCGGCCGGATCATGGAGGAGCAGGCGGGTCCGCCCGTCCGACGGCTGGCGCAGCGGTCCCTGATCACCGAATATCGGCGCGTCAGCGGCCCGTGGAACGGCGGCGACACCCTGGCCCGCATCATCGGCGGCTACCGGCGGTGGCGAGACCAGTTGGGCGGCAACAGCATCGTCAACGGTCGGCTCCAGCCGCGCGCGGCGTTGGTCGCGGCATTCGCCGAGGTGGAGTTGCGTGGCGAGGACGCGTGTGGTCCGGCGCGGGTGCTGTATCGGTTGCTGGTGGAGGGGGCAAGAGGTCGGTCGGCGCCTCGGTGAGTGTCACTATCCCCGCACACTTCCCGGACTGGCTGACGCGCTGGGTGATCGGCCACTTTCCGGTCGGTAATCCCGATAGTATCCGCGCCGCGGCCGACGCCTGGGCACGCTCGGCCGAACGTCTCAAAGTCACACTGCAGCACCTCGAACGACTCGCGCGCGACGTGCCCGCGGCAATCGAGGGTGAGGCCGCCGATGCGATCCAGCGACAGCTGAAGGCCCAGATCGCCAACACCCGCAATCAAATCGAATTCGCCGACGGCATGGCCACCCTGCTCTACGACGCGGCCAACTCGATCGAACTCGAGCAGTACATCGTCATCGGGATCGGGGCGGTCCTGCTCGCCAACCTGCTCATCGATGCCGCCGTACCGATGAAAGCCGCCAGCGACCGCATCGCCGCCGATGTCGCCGCCACCGCCGCCCGCCGCGACACCCTCAGCTTCATGTTCCAACGCATCGCCGCCTTCGCGGGGCGATACCCCCACATGACGCTCGCCATCCGCGCGACCATCATGGGCGCGGTCTCCATGGGCGGTGTGGTCGCCGGTGCGCAATACGCCCAGATCGTCCAGGGCCGCGGCAAACCCGGCCGCCGCACCAGCATGGATCGGGGCCAGGTGTGGGTGGCGGCGGTCGCGGGCGGCGGCGGTGGCCTGGCAGGCTCGCTTGCCACCCGTGCGGTGCTGCGCGCATTCACCCGCACCGGGGCCAACGCCGCGACACAGGTGGGACGCAGGACGGGACGCGCCGTGGCCGTCGTGCTCGCCAGCGCCACCGGCGGAGCCGCGGGTGGGGCCGCCGGTGCGGTGATCATGTCCGCACTCACCCACACCAAACTGAAACTCGCCCAGATGATGCTGATGGGCGCCACCAGTGGTGCGGTCAGCGGTTTCGGCGCGGCGGTACGCGCCACCCGGGGCATGAGCGCCGCCCGGCCCCCAGAGGCGACCGTCCCCGAGATCGGCGGAACGCGAGGCAGTCACAACGACGGCCCGCCGGTCCGATCCACGCCCGACTCGGCCAGGCCGCACGGCAGCGCCGACACACCTCGGCCACCACATGAGGAGACCATCCCCGAGACCGTCGGATCCCAGGACAACGGCCGGCACGACGGCCCGCCGGTCCGATCCACGTCCGACTCGGCCATGCCGCACGGCAGCGCCGACCCACCTCGGCCACCACATGAGGAGACCATTCCCGAGATCGGCGGATCCCGGGACGACGGCTCCCGCGACGGCCTGCCGGTCCGTGAAACCACTGACGGTAGCGCAACTCGGCACCACAAGGAGACCATCGACGAGATCGGCAAGCTATACGAGGAGCAATTCCGCAAGCTCGACGAGGGCGGTACCTCACCGCACTCGGACACCGACCCACCACCACCGGGCACGAAGCAGCCTCCACCCGCGTCGCCAACCTCCCCCGGAAGCAAATCCGAATCCGGCCACGGCTTGCCTTCCTGGGATTGGAATCGCGGCCTGGAACTACTCGTCGAGGGAGGCTACGGAACCGCGCCGACGGAGTCCGTGGCCACGCCGAGAAGCTCGTCGTCGACCGGAGGTCCGGGCACCGCCCAATTCCACAGCGGCCGACCCGAGTCTCCGCAGATGGGTCTGGCCGGAACCGTCCTCACCGCCGAGGGCCAGCCCAACGCCACGCCTGGATCGGTGCTGACCATGAGCGCGAACAGCCATGTGGAAACCAACACCCACGTCGCTTCCGCCAAAGATCTGGGCGGCACCGGAGGCGGCAATGGGCCAGGTGTCATGGCGGGATCACCTGTCGCACATGGGGATTCGCCGACCGGAGGCGGTGCGGGCCCAGGTTCGTCCAAGTCCGGGCACGGGCCGGGCGAACTGCCGCCCGACTCCGACGAGGCCATCCTCCTCGACCTCGACTTCTTCGACTACGAGCTGGTTCCCAACGAACCGGTCACACCGGGCGGTAACTCCCCCACGGCGACGCCACACGTTGCTGGCACCACATCGGTCGAACCCGGGCCCGGCAGCGGGTCTGGCTCGCCGCCGTCACCCACCCCGACGGAGGCGAAGAGCTCAACCGCGCATGCGGGTGCGACACCTGGCCCCGGCGGCGCACCGACGACACCCGCTCCCCCACCTGGGGCCAACACACCCCACGCCAGCCCGCAGTCCGGACAAGCCAACGCACCCCAACCCCAGACCACGCCGCAAGCCGGGCAAGGCAACACACCCCAACCCCAGACCACACCACACGCAGCACAAAGCAACACACCCCAACCCCAGACCACACCACACGCAGCACAAAGCAACACACCCCAACCCCAGACCACACCATGAATCACCCCGGGTTTGGTGCTCACCTTCTTTCTTGAGGAGGATGGGTAGACCATGCCATCGAAGTACGACGAAGTGACCAAGGCCAAGGCTGT